>NZ_BAABAT010000004.1:0-524937 GCF_039537565.1 Dactylosporangium darangshiense | reverse complement strand
AGCAGCGCAAGCCCCGACGCTTCTGAGGGGTGGTGGAGCAACCTTCCCGAGCAGCGCAAGCCCCGACGCTTCTGAGGGGTGGTGGAGCAACCTTCCCGAGCAGCGCAAGCCCCGACGCTTCTGAGGGGTGGTGGAGCAACCTTCCCGAGCAGCGCAAGCCCCGACGCTTCTGAGGGGGCCTGGGTGGAGCGAAGCTCCCCCAGGAAAGGAGCGAGCGAAGCGGGCGGGCAAGGCTACAACCCAAAAGGCGAGGGCCCCTGCACGAAGCAGGGGCCCTCAGGGTTGTAGCGGGGACAGGATTTGAACCTGCGACCTCTGGGTTATGAGCCCAGCGAGCTACCGAGCTGCTCCACCCCGCGTCGGCTTGTATAGATTAGCGCACTCTCGTCCCGAGTTCCAAATCGGTTGGGGCCGATAGTGTCGGGCGTCACCCGGGCCGGGGTCGTTACCCCCGACCCGGGTGACAGAAGGCCTGAATCAGCCCGCTGACGGCTGGACAGACGGCGAGGCAGACGGCCCCGCCGACGCCGACGGCGACGCAGACGAGCTGGGCGAAGGATTCGCACCTGCCGCCTTCACCGCGTCCTCATACCGGGCGATCGCGTCCTGCAGGGCCTTGAGGGCCTTGCCGTACGCCTCGAAGTCGCCGGACTGCTGCGCGGCCTTCAGGTCGGCGATCGCCTTGTTCATCGCGGCTATCGCGTCCTGGACCTGTGGCGTGCCCGGTTGGTTGCCGGTTGTCGGGTTGCCCTGTGTCTGGCCGTTTTCGGTCTGGGGCACCGGCGCCTGGCCGGTGACCTGTTTCACGAGTTGGCCGAGGGCGGTGGCTAGGTCGTCGGCATAGGCCATGTACTTCGGGCCGTACGCGACCAGCACCTTCTGCATCCGCGGGAAGGCCTTGTCGTTCTTGTTTCTCAGATAGATCGGCTCGACGTACAGCATGCCGTTGGCGACCGGCAGTGACAGCAGGTTGCCGTATATGACGTCGGAGTTGTTCGACGCGAACTGGGTCAGGTCCTTTCTCGCGTCGGCTATGGACGTCATGCTGCTGTGCGTCTGGTTCGGGCCCTGTACCGCCGTGTTCGCCGGCAGCTCGAGCACCTCGAAGCGGGGCTGGCCGTTGACGTACGAGGCGGACATGAGCGCGGCCAGGTTGCCCCGCTTGCGCGGCGCCATCGCGGCCGTGAGCTGGAAGCGGGCGTCGGTCTGGTTGGGCAGCTGGGCGACGATGTAGTACGGCGGCTGGTCCAGCGTCGGGTTCGCCGGGTCCTTCGGCACCTCCCAGAAGTCCTGCCCGGAGAAGAAGCCGTCCGGCGACGTGACGTGGAAGCGGCTGAGCAGGTCGCGCTGGACCTTGAACTGGTCCTCGGGGTAGCGCAGGTGGTCCATCAGGCTCTGGCTGATCGCCGAGCGCGGCTGGACCAGCTTGCCGCCGAAGGCCTTGTTCCAGGTCTTGAGCACCGGGTCGGACTCGTCGAAGGCGTAGAGCTTGACCTCGCCGGTGTAGGCGTCGACGGTGGCCTTGACCGAGTTGCGCAGGTAGTTCACGTCCTGGCGGGGCTCCGGGAAGACCCGGCCGCTGGTCGAGGAGTCCTGGATCGCGGTGTTCCAGTCCAGCTTCTGCGAGTACGGGTAGGTCGCCGACGTGGTGTACCCGTCGATGATCCACTGGATCTTGCCGTCGACGACCGCCGGGTAGGGGTCGCTGTCCAGGGTCAGGAACGGCGCGATGTTGCGCACCCGGGTCTCCGGGTCGCGCACGTACATGACCTTCGAGTGCTCGTTGAGCACCCCGGAGAGCAGGAAGTTCGTCTCGCGGAAGTAGGCGGCGTAGAGCAGCCGGCGCCAGAAGGTGTTCACGGCGACACCGCCGCTGCCGTCGTACGTCGAGTAGGTCGACGACTGGTCCTCGCCACCGGTCGGCAGGTTGAACTCGGCGTTGCGGTCGCCGGCCTTGGCCTTGCCGACGATCGCGTAGACGTCGCCCATCTGCTCGCCGTAGTAGATCTGCGGGTTGGTGACCGGGATCTTGTCCTTGTCGGCCACGCAGCGCTCGCTCGTGTTGTCACCCGACGTGGTCGTGTCGCCGAGGAAGCCCGAGACGTAGAGCGGCTGGCCGCTGCAGACCACCTGGCTGGCCGGCGCCGCGACGAAGCCGTAGCCGTGCGTGTACACACTGTGGCGGTTCTGCCAGTTGTTCTGCTGCAGCTGGTCGTAGCGGATCTCGCGGACGCCGACGATGTAGTCCTGCGTCTTGCCGTCGATCGTGTAGCGGTCGATGTCGAGCTTCGGGTTGAACTCGTAGAAGCCGCGGACCTGCTGCTGCTGGGTGTACGTGTCGCCGACGACGGCCGGGTCGAGCAGCCGGATGTTGTTGACGGTCGCGTCCTTGCCGTCCAGCAGGGAGGTCGGCGGGTTGAGGTTGTCCGCCGCGTAGGGCTGGACCTTCACGTCCTTCAACCCGTACGCCTCGCGCGTGGCGTCGATCGCGTACTGGAAGTACGGCGACTCCTTCTGCAGCTGGCTCGGCTTGACGGTGAAGGACTGCACCGCGGCCGGGTAGATGCCGCCGACCGCCACGGCGGACAGCGCCAGCAGGCCCAGCGCGAGACCCGGCCACACCAGGTTGCGCATGAACGCGTTGGAGAAGACGAGGATCGCGATCGCCACGATGATCGAGATCCAGGCGAGGATCTCCTTGGCCGGCAGCAGGGCGTTGATGTTGGTGTACCCCGCGCCGTAAAGATCCTGGGTGGGGAACTTGTCCAGCAGCAGCCCGCGCCGGTCCAGGAAGTAGGCGGCGGCCTTGAGCAGCACGAACAGCGCGACCAGGCCGGTGAGGTGCGCGCGGGCGGCGGCGGTCATGCGCTCGCCGGCGCCCTGCAGCCGGACCCCGCCGAAGAGGTAGTGCAGCGCCAGCGCGCCGAGCAGGGAGAAGACCACGGCGGTGAAGGCCACGCCGAGCAGGTACCGCCAGAACGGGTACTCGAAGACGTAGAACGACAGGTCGACGTGGAACTGCGGGTCGGTCTGGCCGAACGGGGTGCTGTTGCTGAACAGCATCCAGTCCTGCCAGTGCCCCTGCGCCGACAGGCCCGAGAACAGGCCGATCAGGCCGGCGACCAGGACGATCCAGCCGGTCATGTGCGGCAGCAGGAAGAGCCGGTAGCGATCCAGCGCGTGCTGCTCCGCGGAGTGCGGCCGCAGCAGCGGGCGGGTGCGGTAGGCGAGGTAGAGGTTGACGGCGATCACCAGGCCGACCGCGACCCCGAAGATCACGAACATCCAGATCCGGGTCGTCAGCACCTCGGTGAAGACCTGCGGGTACTTGACCTCGGAGAACCACAGATAGTCGGCCCACGCCCCGACCACCCGGTCGAACAGCGTGAACAGCAGGAAGACGACCACCAGCACGGCGATCGTGACCCGGCCACGCCGGCTCACCCTGGTCATCGGATTACGCATTACCACGGTCGGCTCCGCCCGTTCGCGTATGGAAACTCGTTCAGCGTAGTCATCTACTACACAGCGTCGGCGTCCGACCGGCTCGCAGCGTCTCCAGGGCGCCCAGCGCGTCGTCCACGTTGCTGACCTTGATCAATGGCAGGCCGGGCTGCGGGTTGTCCATCGCCTCGGCGCAGTTGCTCGCCGGCGTCAGGAACACCTTGGCCCCGGCGGCCTTGGCGGCCACCAGCTTCTGCGGGATGCCGCCGATCGGACCGACGTTGCCGGCGTCGTCGATCGTGCCGGTGCCGGCGATGACGATCCCGCCGGTCAGGTCCTCCGGCTGCAGCGTGTCGATGATGCCCAGCGTGAACATCAGGCCGGCCGACGGGCCGCCGATCTTGTCGAGCTGGATCGTGAGCTTGAACGGGTGCGGCTGCGTCGTGGTGATCTGCACGCCGAGGCGCGGGTTGCCGTCGACGTCCTTGGTGGCGATCTCCACCGTCTGCGCCTGGCCACCGCGCGTGATCTCCACCTGACGGGCGGTGCCGGCGGGCTTGGCGCGCACCAGCTCGGTGAGCTTGTCCGGCGAGTCGACCGGGGTGCCGTCGACGGCCTTGATCACGTCGTCCTTCTGCAGCTTGCCCTCGGCGGGGAAGCCGGCGGTGACCTCGGCCACCGTGACGAACACCGGGTAGCCCAGCTTGCGCAGCGCCACCGTCTCGGCCGACGTCTGTGACTGCTGGAACTGCTGGGCGTTGTCCTGGTCGACCTGCTCCTGGGAGCGGTCGGGCGGGTAGATGAGCTCACGCGGTACCACTGCGTGATCGTCCCCCCACCAACCGACCATCGCGTCGAACAGCGTGAGCTCCGGCTGCACCGAGACGGTGGTCATGCGCAGCTGGCCCTTGGACTTCGAGGTCGAGGCGCCGTCGACGCTGATGATCGGGCGGCCGTCCGGCTTGCCCGTGTCCGTGCCGAGCGTGTCGTAGGTCGGTCCCGGCCCCATCTCGACATACGGCACCTTGACCACGGTCGCCTGCCACGACAGCACCAGCAGCAGCAGCGCCCCGATCAGGACCGTGAGCCCACGACGTCTCATGGCGGCGAGCCTAGCGCTCCCGGCCTAATGCACCAGGAAGCGAGTACCGTTGTGGAATGCCCGCAGACATCCCGTTCGGCTTCGGTCCGTCCGGCGGCGACGTGCCGGATCCCAATGATCCGCGCCAGATGCAGCAATTCCTGAACCAGCTGCAGCAGCTGTTCGCCACGCCCGGCGGCGGTCCGGTCAACTGGGATCTGGCCCGGCAACTGGCCCAGGCCCACCTCACCGGTGGCGGCCCGGCGGCCGGCATGTCGCAGTTCCCGGTCGGCTTCGCCATGCCGGGCACCCAGGTGGCGACGACCGGCGACACCACCACCGACGACTCGGCGAAGCCAATCGGCGACCCGGCGGTGAGCCCGGCCGAGCGCGCCTCGGTCATCGAGGCGCTGCGCCTGGCCGACCTGTGGCTCGAGCCCGAGTCCGCGCTGCCCTCCGGCGTGCGTTCGACCGCCGCCTGGAGCCGCGGCGAGTGGCTCAACCAGACCCTGCCGATCTGGCGCAAGCTGTGCGACCCGGTCGCGGCACGCATGGTGTCGGCGATGACCGAGCTGGTGCCCGAGGAGATGCGCGCCCAGATGGGCCCGATGACCTCGATGGTCGCCTCGCTCGGCGGCGCGCTGCTCGGCGGCCAGCTGGGCACCGCGCTCGGCTCCCTCGCCGCCGAGGTGCTCTCGGCCGGTGACATCGGCCTGCCGCTCGGCCCGGCCGGCACGGCGGCGCTCGTGCCCGCCAACATCGCCGAGTACGGCAAGGGCCTCGAGATCCCCGACGACCAGGTCCGCCTCTACGTGGCCCTGCGCGAGGCGGCACACCAGCGGCTCTTCGGTCACGTGCCGTGGCTGCGCGGTCACGTCTTCGCCGCCGTCGAGGCCTACGCGGCCGGCATCCACGTCGACCGGGACGCGATCGAGGAGGCGATGAGCCGCATCGACCCGTCGACGCTGGGCAACGACCCGCAGGAGCTGGTGCTCGAGGGCATCTTCACGCCCGAGGACACCCCGCAGCAGCGCGCCGCCCTGGCCCGCCTCGAGACCGCGCTCGCGCTGGTCGAGGGCTGGGTATGCCACGTGGTCGACCGCGCGGCCGGCGAGCGCCTGCCCGACGTCGTGCGCCTCTCCGAGGCCTTCCGCCGCCGCCGCGCGGCCGGCGGCCCCGCCGAGCAGACCTTCGCCGCGCTGGTCGGCCTGGAGCTTCGGCCGCGGCGCCTGCGCGAGGCGACCGCGCTGTGGAACGCGCTCAGCGAGCACCGCGGCGTGGCCGGCCGCGACGCGCTGTGGGGCCACCCGGACCTGCTGCCGGACGAGGAGGCGTTCGCGGAGCCGGAGATGTTCGCCCGCACGCAGCTCGACCTGGGCGACCTGGGCTTCAACGACGAGACGGGCGAGGAGCCCAAGGAAGACTGAAAAGCCCCGGATTCGGTACGTCCAGTGCTTACCCGGGCGGTCAGGTCAGGACCGCCCGGGTTTTTTCTCTCAGCGCGTCCGCGTCTCTCTTCTCAGCATCGGAATGGCTCGCCCGAGGCGGCGTAGTTCGGGCTACCGGTCGGGTCGGTCAGGTCAGGAGCGCGCGGGTCGCTTCCCAACCGTCGAGGCCCGGATCGAGGCGGCGCAGGTCGGCGGGGCCGCGCAGGCGGTGCCAGCCCGGCGCCGCAGCGACCATGGTGGGCTCGGGCGCCGGCCGGCGCGCGCTGACGACGTCACCGTTCTCGGCGTCCAGCTCAGGCATCCATTCCGGCAGCGGCAGGCGGGCGGCCGCCCCGAGCAGGCCGCCGTCGTGCGCCGGCGCGACGGCCAGCTCGCGGGTCGACAGGGGCCGCAGCAGCTTGCCGATGAGCATCGCCGGCAGGTCGGGCGCATCGGCCAGGACCACCGCGGCCTTGTCGTGCCCGTCGGCCCCGGCCGCGGCGAGCGCGGCCCGGATGGTCGGGGTCTCGACCTCGTAGATCCGGGTCGAGGGCCAGGCGATCTTGGCGGCCAGCGCCAGATCGGCCGCGATGGCGGCGATGGCCGGCTGCACACGCGGCAGCGGCGTCAGCAGGTCGACGAGGTCCTCGGCCATGGCCGAGCGCCACGCATCGACATCGGTGCCCGGCGGCGACCAGGAGACCGGGACGAGGAGTGCGATGACGGCGGCGACCGTCATTCGGTGATCCCCAAACCCGCGGCCGCTGACACCCCCTCAAGATACCCCCGCGCTCGCTCACACTTCGGGTACCGGCCGACGAGCGCCCAGAAGGCGCTGCTGTGGCTCGCGATCACCAGGTGCGACAGCTCGTGCAGCAGTACGTAGTCGATCACCCAGTCCGGCATCTCCTGCACGCGGTGCGAAATCCGGATGGTACCGTCGCCCGGCGTGCAAGATCCCCAACGGCCGTTCTGGTTCTGCACCCACCGCACGCTCGCCGGGCGGGCGGCCAGCGGGTGATCGGGCAGGTAGCGAGCGGCGAGGCGCTGCGCACGGGCGGTGAGCTCCACGTCGGTGCGGCGGGCGCGCTGCTCGCGGGCGGCAAGGCGCTCGAGCATGCGGTCGACCCACTCGCGCTCCTCCGCACGGGAGAACTGGGCCGGGATCAGCACGACCACCCGCTCACCGTCGCGGTAGGCAGACACCGTGCGTCGGCGGCGCTTGCTGCGCCGCACCTCGATGACCGGCTTGCGCGTCATGCCGGCCCCCCTCGGGTACCGCTCACGGAGGAACGCTAGCCGGAGGCTGCCATCCCTTCGCAAGGCCCAATCTCGCGGAGGCCGTCCGTAAGTCACCCATTCGTGGTAGCTCGCCGGAAAGATTCCACCGGATGTGGGGGCCACTCCGGGTCGTCGGGGACCTCCGGGCGGATTTCATCCACAGCAACCCACACCGTTGCCCACACGGTTATCCCCAGCCTGTGCATAGTGTGTACGGTGCGGTTGGAGGAAGATCTTCCGATTACGCTCGGCGTGTCCCGTCTAACCGCACTTTCCCCGAGTGTCCGACAAGGCACACTCACCACGTTGGCCTAGCTGGTCAGCACCGGTGCGCGGGGCGTGCCGGACCGAGATGAGGAGGGCATCGTGGCCGAGACTTACAACGGCTACTGCGTCAAGTGCAAGGAGAAGCGGGACTTCGAGGGCGAGATCGCCATCTCGAAGACCGGCATGAAGATGGCCAAGGGCGCCTGCCCGGTCTGCGGCACGACGGTCAACCGAATCCTCGGCAAGGCCTGAGCTCACGGTCCGGCGGCTCCTCGGCACGCCACGGCTCGGCGTCCGGCGTCATCTCGCCACGGCGTCCGCCCGGCGCCCGGGGACTCGCGTAAGGCCTTGGCTCGGCGTACGCGGGCGGGCACCGGATCGGGCGTCCCCAACCCACGCCCGGTTCGAGCTGCCCGTACGTGCCCGACATCCGGTCGCTTCTCGACACCCGGTCGGGCTCGGCACTCGGTCGCCTCTGGACCCCCGGTCGGGCTCAGCGCCCGGTCGCTCCCTCGATGCCCGGTCGAGTTCAGCGCCCGATCGCCCCTCGACATCCAGTCGAGTTCGGCGCTCGGTCGGCCCCTCGACACCCGGTCGAGTTCGGCGCCCGGTCGCAGGCTGCACTAGGTTGTCCTGGCACCTGGCCGCAAACTGCACTCGGTTGCCTTTGGCGTCCGGACGCAAACTGCACTCGGTTTGTCCTGACGCCCGGTCGCAAGTGGCATCCGCTCCCAATCGGCACCTGGCCGTCACGGCAAACGGCGTGACCCCCGGCGTCGAGCCCGGACGCATCTGCGATTCAAGCGGACATTTCCGAAATTTCGGTAACGCCGCCCTGAATCCGGCTGTCATCGCGATCCGGGCCGATGGCCGGCTCCACTCTGACGGCATCGCGCGTTGGCCGCCGGTCGCAAGCCCCCAAAGTCGTCGCGCGGAACCCCGCACGGTATGCGGCCTTTGCACCTTGCCCTGTGGATAACTCGGCCAGCGGCTGTGGATAACGCCGGCCGACGGTGGATCGTCCTGTGGACAACCGCCTCGGCCGGCGTTCGGGTTGTGGCACTGTCGAGCGATGCGACCGACGCTGCTGCCCGGCCTACGGCGCCTCATGCGCGACGACCGCACCGTCCAGATCGGCACCGACCCGGAGCACGCGGTAGTGCTCGAGCTGCGCCGCCCCGACCTGCTGCGCGTGCTGGACCTCCTCGACGGCTCCCACACCATCCACAACCTCCTGGCCGCCACCGAGGCCGCCGGAATCGACGCCTCCGACACCCTCGAGCTCTTGCAGGCCCTGCGCTCGGCCGGCCTGGTGATCGGCGCCCACGCGCTGCTGCCGACGGGCCTTCCGGCCGCGGTCAACGCCCGCCTGACGACCGAAGCGGCAGCCATCGGCCTGCGCCAGCGCTCCGCCACCGCACCGCGCCTCCCCGCCACCGCACCGCACCACCCCGCCATCGCACCGCACCACCCCAGCGCCGCGCCGCACCACCCCGGCGCCGCACCGCACCACCCCGGCGCCGCGCCACGACTCCCCGACTCCTCTTCGCTCCCGCCCGGTCCACTCCTCCGCGACTCCGAGCAACGCAACGCCGCCTCCGATCCGCTCCGCCCCGACTCCGGGCAGGACATCCCCGGACTCGGGCAACGAGCTGATGGTGACGCAGAGCACACACTCGGCGGGGCTGGTCGCGGGCGCGCCGGTGGTCTTCCTGGCGGCCGGGGGCGCACCCCCGCCGACGTGCTGCGCCGCCGCGGGGCCGCTCGCGTGGTCGTGGCGGGCGGCGGTCCGCTGGTCGCGCCCCTGGCCACCGCACTGGCCGCGGCCGGCATCGGCCACGTGGAGCCGGTCGTCGAGGGCATCGCGACCTACGCGGACGTGGCCGTCGGCGGCCTCGCCTGCGACGACGTCGACGCATCGCGGGCCATCGCGACCTCGACGGCGATCGTGCGGTTTGCGCCGGGCGTGAATGTTTCACCGGTACGGTCGGACACCGTCGACTTCGTCGTCCGCGTCGGCGACCGCAACCCACCCGCGCTCGCCCGCCGCGGCTTCCGGCTGAACGCCCTGCCGCGCCTCGAGGTGACGATCCGGCTGGGCACGGTGCTCGTCGGCCCGCTCGTACGCCCCGCGGCCTCCCCGTGCGGCCAATGCCTGGACCGGCACCGCGCCGACCGCGACCCCGCCTGGCCGGCCCTGTCCGCCCAGCTGTCGACCGCGAAGACCGACGCCGGCGAGCCGTGCGCGATCACCACGGCCATGGCCGGCGCCGCTTTCGCCGCCGACGAGGTGCTGGCCTACATCGACGGCCTGCCGCTGCGCACCGAGGCCGCCATCGTGGAAATCTCCCGCCCCGGCGAGTTCCGCCGCCGTGAGTGGACCGCCCACCCTCGCTGCGACTGCCGCCGCCGACGCCGCACCACCCCCAGCGGCACCGGCGGCAGCGGCTAGACAACAACGGCAGCGGCTAGAGCGGGAAGCGCGGGCGCGGTGGGCGGGTGTGTGTGAGTGCGGTGGGGCGGGTGTGTGGATGCGGTGAAAAGCGGCGACACGGCGTGGCGTCGGCAGAGATACTGAGCGTGTCAATGGGGTCGGCGAGCCCGCTGTGACTCCCGTCGCCCCCGTGGAAGCGCGCCGACCGAGTAAGAATGGCTTGTGACCGAGATCCCCAGGGGCGCAGTCGCCCGCACCGCACGGCTGGCGTCGCTTCCCCTCGGGCTGGCCGGACGAGCCGCGCTCGGGCTTGGCAAGCGCGTCACGGGCATGGCCGCCGACGTGGTTTCCGCCGATGTCCAGCGGCGCACCGCCGAGCACCTCTTCAGCGTTCTGGGGCAGCTCAAGGGCGGCGCCATGAAGATGGGGCAGGCGCTTTCCGTGTTCGAGGCCGCGCTGCCCGAGGAGCTGGCCGGGCCCTATCGCGCGGCGCTGACCAAGCTGCAGGAGGCCGCGCCGCCGCTGCCGGCCGCCAGCGTGCACAAGGTGCTGTCCGAGTCGCTGGGCGCCGACTGGCGCGACATGTTCATCGAGTTCGAGGACAAGCCGGCCGCCGCCGCCAGTATCGGGCAGGTCCACCGGGCCGTGTGGTCGGACGGGCGGCCGGTTGCGGTCAAGGTGCAATACCCGGGCGCCGGTGAGGCGCTGCGTTCCGACCTCAACCAGCTGGCTCGCTTCGCCGGGCTGTTCAAGGCGATCCAGCCAGGGCTGGACGTCAAGCCGCTGGTGCAGGAGATCCGCGACCGCGTGACCGAAGAGCTCGACTACGAGCTCGAGGCCAAGTCGCAGTCGGCGTTCGCCGTGGCGTTCGACGGGGATGCGGACATCTACGTGCCGCCGGTGCTCGCTTCCTCGCCCCGCGTGCTGGTCACCGAGTGGGTGGAGGGGACGCCGCTGTCGGCGATCATCTCCGAGGGCAGTGAGGAGGAGCGCAACCGGGCCGGGTACCTCATGGCGCTGCTGCACTTCTCCGCGCCGGCCCGCGTCGACATGCTGCACGCCGATCCGCACCCGGGCAACTACCGGCTGCTCAGCGACGGGCGGCTCGGCGTGCTGGACTTCGGCGCGGTCGCGCACCTGCCGGGCGGGCACCCCGAGGTCATCGGCCGGCTGACCCGCCTGGCGCTGGCCGGCGACGCGGACGCGGTGCTGGGAGGGCTGCAGCAGGAGGGGTTCATCAAGACCGACGGGAAGGTCGACGCGGCCGCGGTGCTCGGCTACATCCGGCCGATGCTCGACCCGATCGCCGAGGACGAGTTCCAGTTCACGCGGGCGTGGCTGCGCGGGGAGGCGGGGCGGCTGGCCAACCCGAAGAGCCCGGCCTATGCACTGAGCCGGCAGCTCAACCTGCCGCCGTCGTACATGATGGTCCACCGCGTGACGCTCGGCTCGATCGGCGTGCTGTGCCAGCTCGAGGCGCGCGCCGCCTACCGGGGCATCCTCACCGAGTGGCTCCCGGGCTTCGCGGACCCGGCGGCGAAGAAGCCGCGCCGGCGCGCCGCCAAAGCCGCCAAGTAACGGCGCTTAGCCGGCCGACGGCAAAGCAGCCCCGCCCAGCAACGGCGCGGCCGCGGAGCAACAACGCCAGCCGCGCAGCAAGGACCGAGCCTCGAAGCAAGAGCGCGAGCCGCGGAGTAACGACGCGAGCCGCACAAGCAAGAACGCCGGCCGCGGAGCAAGGACACGAGCCGCGGAGCAACGGCCGAGGGCGCCGAGCGGGGAATGCGAAAGCGGGCACGCGAGAAAGGCATGGGAACGGGCCCCCTCACCGCGAGGGGGCCCGTTTCGCATTGATCAGTGTCGGGTCAGGTAGCGCTCCTGCTCACGGCGAGCACGCATGGCGACCTGACGAGCGGACGGGTAAGCCTCAGAGTGGTTGACAGCCTGAGGCCCACGCATTCGCGCCCTCGACAAGGCTTCATGGAGTAGTTGCAAAGACATCTCGAAACTCCTGCGAACGTCGGTGCGGTTGGTGTCGGTACGGAGCCGGGTCGGTCGCGCGGCGCGCGGCGCTCGGCTGGCCGGCAGTCGATGTGCGTTCATGTCAGGCCGCCACACCGGCGGTAACCGCCTTGGTGCGAGCGGCAACCTCGACCCGCAGGACGGCGTCGCGAGCGACGTCCTCCTTGCGCGGGCGGCCCCGCGGACGCTTGCGCGGCACGACGGCGCCGCGCTCGAAGATCTCGCCACCCCAGACACCCCAGGGCTCGGCGCGCTCGATCGCGCCCGCCAGGCACTCGGCGCGGAGCGGGCACTCCACGCAGAGCGACTTCGCGAGCTCGAGCTCCGCCGGCGAGTCGGCGAACCACAGGTCCGGGTCGAAGGTGCGGCACGGCAGGTCGGACTTGACGCCTCGCGCAGCGACGCGGAGACGCTCGTCCACGGCCGACGCGGTGCTGTTACGCACGTCGATCGATGCCAAGGCCAGGCTCATCCCGGTCACCCCTTTCTGTCTGTCGATCGTTTGGTGTGATCGTCCGGTGCAAATGAATGAGGCCGCGGATCCCGGTTACGGGTTCCGCGGCCTCGAGGTGAGCCGGTGAGTCGGTCTTGTTAGACCGGCCTGCCTCGAGGTGGTATGCCGCGGACTCCGCCATTGGGCTTCGGAGCCGTCATGTCCTGCTTCGCGCTGAACCCAGTGATCCCCTGAACACGGATTCCGCGCTGGTCGAGCTGAGCCGCCGAAGCGACGTGGATCTCATCGATACGGGTGGTGCGGACATGGGTGCCGTCGGTGCGGGTCTCGTCTTTGCCGCCCAGCTCGGTGCCCCGAACCGTCAGCTCGACCCGGACCGACCCGGTAGCGACGCCCGCAACGCGCGCGGACGGAGCCAGGGCGGCGGCCGGGGCAGCCAGAACGGCGGCCGGGACGGAAGCCGGGACATCGACGGGAACCGAGACAGCGACCAGGTCTTGCGCCAGGGCAGACTCCTGCCACTGCAGCGAGACCAACGGCGGCGCGACACGACGAACCACCGCTGTCGACGGGCAGAGGGCAGGCAGCAGCGAGCGCCGCTCCAGGGTTGAATAGAGCTTCACGGGTGCCACCTTCTCTCCGCAGACTCGTGGTGCGTCGCCGCCGGTGTTCCGGCGTCGTGTTCGCAGGCTATGCCGTGCTTCAACGGTAGGGCAATCGAATTTCCGGGAAAAGTCCTTGTCACATTTCCAGCTGTCGGGCAACCGGTTGAACCGTTGCCGAGTCACACCTGTCCATGCTGTTCAAGACCCTTCTTGCGAAGGCCCCAACCGCGATGGACACGTTACCGGAGCACCCCCCGAGCGCGTTGCCCCGTCGCGGGCGAGCCGCCCATCGCGCAACACAACCGTTACCTAAGGCACGCACCTCGATCGATGGAGGCGCGCCGCTTCGAGGGCGGCGGTGCGACGGTGGGGAGGATCAGCGGCCCTCGGCGAGGGCGTCGACCGTGGTGCCCGAGACGAGGGCGAGGACGTCGTCGCCGTAGAGCGTGAGCTTGCGCGGGCCGATCCCGGCGATGACCGCGAGCTCCTCGCGGCGGGCGGGGCGGCGCTCGGCGATCGCGGCGAGGGTGACGTCGGTGAAGATGACGAACGCCGGGACCTTCTGGACGCCGGCCAGCCGGGCCCGCCAGTCGACGAGCCGGGCGAGCAGCTCCTCGTCGAGGTCCGACGGGCAGGTGGAGCAGCGGCCGAGCTTGCGGTCGGCGCCGTTGACCAGGCCGGTGCCGCACACCCGGCACGACACGGCCATGACCCGGCGCGCCCGGCCGGCCACGGCGGCCTTGTCCAGTGGGCGGCGCGGATAGCGGCCGTCGGCGCCGGGCCGGGCGCCTGAGGCGTCGGGGACGGCGGAAGGCACGAACCGGCTCGGGCGCCGGGGCCGGCCGCCGGGCTGGCGGGCCGATGCGTGCGACAGCCAGAGCGTGTGCCGGGCGCGGGTGACCCCGACGTACAGCAGCCGCCGCTCCTCCTCCACCGCATCGGGCGTGCGTGCGTGGATGACCGGCAGCGTCCCCTCGGCGAGCCCGACGAGGAAGACCGCGTCCCACTCCAGCCCCTTCGCCGAGTGCAGCGACGACAGCGTGACCCCTTCGACGGTGGGCACGTGCTGCAGCGCCGCGCGCCGGGCGAGCTCGGCGTTGAACGCGTCCAGCGCCGCCTCGGGCATGCCCTCGGCGAGATTGACGAGTGCGGCCACGGCCTCCCAGCGCTCCCGCTGGGCGCCGCCGGCGGGCGGGGCGTCCGGCCGCCAGCCCACCCGCTCCAGCGCCAGGTGGACCGTGGGCACGAGGGAGTCGGCGTGATCCCCGCGGTACGCGCGGAGGGCGATCATCGCCTCGCGAACCTCGACGCGGTCGAAGAAGCGCTCGGTCCCGTGCAGCACATAGGGCACGCCGGCCTCGGCGAGGGCCTCCTGATACGCCTCCGACTGGGCGTTGACGCGGAAGAGCACGGCGATCTCGCGGGCCGGTGTGCCGGCGGCGATCAGCTCGGCGCACCGGGCGGCCACGGCGGCGGCCTCCTCGGGCTCGTCGGCGAAGGTGCGAACGGTGGGCTCCGGGCCGGCGGGGCGCTGGCCGACGAGCTCCAGGCGCAGCCGGGACAGGTCGCCGCGGGCGCGGGAGATCACCGCGTTGGCGAGGCCGACGACCTGCGGGGTGGAGCGGTAGTCGCGGATCAGGCGCACGACGGTCGCGCCGGGGTGGCGGCGCTTGAAGTCCACGAGGTAGGAGGCGCTCGCCCCGGTGAACGAGTAGATCGTCTGGCTGGCGTCGCCGACGACGGTCAGGTCCTCGCGGCCGCCCAGCCAGGCGTCGAGCAGGCGCTGCTGCATCGGGTTGACGTCCTGATACTCGTCCACGACGAAGTGCCGATACTGCGCGCGGACCTGCTCGGCGACGTCGGGGTGCTCCTCGACGGCCCAGATCGCGGCGCGGATCATGTCCTCGAAGTCGATGACGCCCTGGGCGCGCTTGATCCGCTCGTAGTGCGCGTAGACCTGGGCGACCTTGGCGGCGTCGAACGGCGGCTCGCGCAGCGCCTTGGCCGCCGCCGTGGCGTAGTCGCCGGGCTCGACCAGCGACGCCTTCGCCCACTCGATCTCGCTCGCGAGGTCGCGGGCCACCTCGCGGTCGGTCTTGAGGCCGGCCCGGGTGGCGGCCTGCGTGACCAGCCGCGCCTTGCTGTCCAGCAGCCCGGGCATGTCACGGCCGTCGAAGAGGCGGGGCGCGAAGTAGCGGACCTGGCGCAGGGCGGCGGCGTGGAAGGTGCGCGCCTGGACCCCGTCGGCGCCGAGGCGGCCCAGGCGCTCGCGCATCTCGGCAGCGGCGCGGGCGGTGAACGTGACGGCGAGGACGTGCTGGGCCCGGACCTGCCCGGATCGGACGCGGTGGGCGATGCGGTGCGTGATCGCGCGGGTCTTGCCGGTGCCCGCGCCGGCGAGGATGCACAGCGGCCCGGCCGGGGCGGTCACCGCGATCGACTGATCCGGATCCAGGCCCTGCAGGATCGACCCAGCGAGAATCTCTGAGGAGTCCGCCACAGCTGGACATCATTCCAGCCGGGTACGACGTTATGGGGTTTTGCTCGTGTGACCCCGCCGATGCTTTCTGGAGGAACAACCCCATGCTGACCATGTACTCGACCACCTGGTGCGGCTACTGCCACCGCCTCAAGACCCAGATGGATCGTGAGGGCATCCAGTACCAGGTCGTCGACATCGAGCGGGACCCGCAGGCGGCCAAGTTCGTGGAGAGCGTCAACGGCGGCAACCAGACCGTCCCGACGCTGCGCTTCGACGACGGCACCGCGATGACCAACCCGTCGATCGTGCAGGTCAAGAAGCATCTGGAAACCGTCGGTAGCTGAACGGTTGCAAATCCGTTACGGTGGCTGGCTAGATAGCCGGGATGCCTGGGGAGGCCGGCCACCATGCGGGTTGCTCGTCTGTACGCCAACGTGCCCAACGCACCGGAGCGCCCGCGGGTGGCCGATCCCGACCGGCGCCGCCGGATCGCCGACTACCTCGCCGGCGGCACCGCGATCGGCCACCGCCACGGCCCGGCGGTGCTGCACACCGACGGGCTGTGGCTGTGGCCCGAGCGGTTCGTGACCGAGGTCCTCGAGTCGGGCCTCGCGCCGGAGCCGGACCTGCTGGCCCGCATGCACGCCCACTCCTATCGGGCGCCCGCCCCGGAGCCCGGCGAGCGGCTCACCGACGACGCGCTGCGGGCCTGGCGGGACGGGCCGCCCCGCGCGCCGCGGCTGCTCATCACCTACTACGTGCGGGTCGACGACGAGACGACGCCGGAGCGGCCACTGTCGCTGCTGCGCCGCTCGGTCACCCCGGCGGGCGGGGTGACCGAGGAGGCGGTCTGGCGCGACCTGGCGTGGCACCCGACCAACGCCTTCATCAGCGAGCGCATCGAGGACGAGCTGCGCGAGGTCGAGCCCGCGCAGGCCGCCGCCGTGCTGGACCGGTGGTGCACGGCCTGGCACGCCGAGGCCCTCACCCGGAGGGCAACTGCGTGATCAGCCGTACAGCCAGTCCGTGATCAGGTAGTGCGCGATCGAGGCGGGGAACGGCAGCCCGAACTCCTCTGAGGCGCCGTCGAGCACCGCGGCGATCTCGGTGCGGCTCAGCCAGCGCGCCTCCGCGATCTCCTCGACGTCCACGGTGATCGCCGCGCCCGCCGTTGCGGTCGCGTGGAAGCCGAGCATGAGCGAGCCCGGGAACGGCCACGGCTGGCTCGCCACGTAGGTGACCTCGTCGACGCGGACGCCGACCTCCTCGAGCACCTCCCGGGCGACCGCCATCTCGGCCGACTCGCCCGGCTCGACGAACCCGGCCAGCGTGGAGAAGCGCGGCACGGTGGCGCCGAGCCGCTTCCACTGCGCGTTGAACCCGAGCAGGCAGCGCCCGTCGGGGCCGGCCACGCCGTCGTGCACGAGCATGATCACCGCTGGGTCGGTGCGCGGCCAGATCGTCTCCTCGCCGTCCGGCGTTATCCGGACCCATCCGCCCTGCGCCGCCACGGTCAGCTTGCCGCTGAGCGGGCTGTACGGGTGCCGCGAGTGCCAGTTGGCCAGTGCGACCGAGGTGATGAACAGCCCCGCCGGCAGGTCGGCCAGCGCGTGGCCGACCTGGCGCAGGTTCACCCGCTCGGTGCCCTCGAACGGCTCGACGTCGGCGGCGACGGCGAAGTACACCGTGCCGTCGTCGGACTCGCCGAGGAAGAACCTCTCCCCCGCGGGCGCCTTCTCCGGGTCGATGAGCACGAGCTCCGGCGGGTCTCCGGGGCGCACGAGGATATGGCCGTCGTCGACGACCACGACCTTCGCCCGCTCCCACGCCTCGGCGAGCCAGGCGTCGTCCGTGCGCCGGTGGGCCGCCCGGTCGAGCGGCCCCCGCGCGAACGGCGGCGTGGTCTGCCGGACGGCCGTCACGACCGCACGACGGGCATGAGGGCGGCCAGCGGCGCCTCCACCTTGGCCGCGTCGCCGAGAACCACCGCGGCTGCCTTGGCCGGCGCCAGGTACTGCGCCGCGGCCGCCGCCACGTCCTCCTTGGTCGCCCGGGCCAGCCGGGCGGCGTGCTCGGCCAGGTAGTCCAGCCGCAGGCCGAAGCCGGCGTAGGTGGAGACCAGGCCGGCCAGCCCCGCCTGCGTGGACATGCCCAGCTGCAGGGTGCCCAGCGCGTACTGCCGGGCCTGCTCCAGCTCCTCGTCCTTCGCCGGCAGCGACGCGATCCGCCCGAGCTCGTAGAGCGTCTCCAGCAGCGCCGGGCCGGTCACGTCGGTGGCCACCTCGGCGGAGAGCACGAGCGCGGAGCCCGCGACCGCGTGCTCGACGAGGGAGTGCGGGCCGTACGTGTACCCCTTGTCCTCGCGGATGTTCTCGACCCAGCGGGAGGAGAAGTACCCGCCGAAGACCAGGTTGGCCAACTGCAGGGCCGCGTGGTCCGGGTGCCGGCGGGACACCGCCGGCAGGGCGAGGCGCAGCGAGGACTGCACCGAGTCGGGCCGGTCGACCAGGGTCAGCGGGCCCGGCTCCAGCGGCGGCGCGGGCGGCAGCTCGGCCAGCACACCGGCGCCGTTCCACTTGCCGAGCATCCGCTCGGCCGCCGCGATGGCCTGCTCCGGCTCGAGGTCGCCGACGATGACGAGGGTCGCGCCGCTCGGGTGCACCCGCTCGCCGTGCAGGCCGCGCAGCTGGTCGGGCACGACCGCCTCGACCTGCTCGGGCTCGGGGGTCTGCACCGCGTAGGGGTGGCTGCCGTACATCCGCTTGAGCAGCGCAACCCGCGCCAGATGGCTCGGCTGGCTCTGCGCCACGCGGATCCGGTCGACGAGGCGGCCGCGCTCGGTGTCGACCTCTTCCTCCGGGTATGCCGCGTCGGTGAGCACCTCGGCGAGGATGTCCAGCAGCCGGTCGAGGCCGTCGACGAGGGCGTTGCCGGAGATCAGCAGCCGGTCCGGGTCGGCGCCGGCGGACAGCCCGCCGCCGACCTTCTGCAGCTCGGCGGCGATGTCGACGGTCGACATGGTCGACGTGCCGGACAGCACCGTCTGGGTGAGCAGCGCGGCGCGGGACAGGTCGGCCAGCGCAAAAGGCATCCGCAGGCGTACCTCGGCCAGCGGCACCGACGAGCGGCGCAGCGCGATCACGGTCAGGCCGTTGTCCAGCGTGTGCTCGACGCTGGTCGGCAGCTTCAGCGCGCGGTTGGGCCCGAGCACCGGCAGGGCCCGCGGCGGGGTGGTCACAGTCACTTTGCTCCTCCGGCGATGACCTCGACCGCGGCGCGCCGCGACGGGACGAGCTGCCCCGCGGCCGCCACGATCTGCTCCTCGGTGACCTCACCGATCAGCGTGTGCAGCCGGTTGAGCAGCTCCGGCTCTCCGCGCTGCTGCTCCAGCAGCGCCATCTGCAGCGCCCGGCCGAGCACCGCGTCGGTGTCGCGCAGCAGGTGGGTGGCCATGCGCGCCTGCGTGCGGCTCAGCTCGTCCGGCGCGAGGCCGTCGGTGGCGATGCGCGCGCACTCCTCCTCGATGCTGCGCAGGACCTTGTCCACGTCGCCGCCCGGCGGGAGGTGGGCCTGCAGCAGCAGGGCCGTTGGGTCGCGGACCGCGAACGGCTCGCCCATGAAGCCGATGTACCCACCCACGCTCGTCGCCGATCGGTCGCGGAGCACGAGCCGCTCCACCAGGCGGGAGGCGTCTCCGTCGGTGAGGACCTCAGCGAGTACGACATAAGGCAGATATGCGTCGAGATCGCTGATCGGATCGGGCACCCGCCAGCCGGCCGCCACCGCCGGCAGGGGCGCCAGCCGGTCGGTGTAGGAGGAGCGGCGCTCCGCCGTCAGGTCCGGCTCGGCGAAGTCCGGCCGGTCCGGCGCGCTGCGGGCCGGCACGTCGCCGAAGTGCCGCTCGACCAGCTCGGTCGCGGTCGCCACGTCGAAGTCGCCGGCCACGGCGAGCACCGCGTTGCCGCAGGCGTAGTAGCGGTCGAAGAAGTCGGCGGCGTCGGCGACGGTCGCCGACTCGAGGTCCTCGAACGAGCCGTAGCCGTCGTGCGCGTTGGCGAACGTGTCGAACATGACCGGGGGCAGGCGCAGCCAGGGGAACCCGCCATACGGCCGGTTGAGCACGTTGACCCGGATCTCCTCCTTGACCACGTCGATCTGGTTGCGGAGGTTCTCCTCGGTCAGCCGGGGCGCGCGCATGCGGTCGGCCTCGAGGAACAGCGCCCGCTCCAGCGCGTTGGAGGGCAGCGTCTCGTAGTAGTCGGTGTAGTCGAAGTGCGTCGAGCCGTTGAACGTGCCGCCCGAGCCCTGCACGTGGCGGAAGTGGGCGAGCTTCTCCAGGTTTTCCGACCCCTGGAACATCAGGTGCTCGAACAGGTGAGCGAAGCCGGTGCGACCCTGTGGCTCGGATCTGATGCCGACGTCGTAGACCACGGACACGCCGACGACCGGCGCGGCGCGGTCCGGGGTCAGCACCACCCGCAGGCCGTTGGGCAGGGTGAAGCGCTCGACGGGGTACTTGGAAGCCGGGATCCGCACAGCGGGGCTACGACTGGACACCCACCGAATCTACTTCGTCCCGTGCGGAAATCCGGATTCGGCGTTCGGCAACGCCCGCGTATGCCACCAACCCGGCGAGCACGGCGAGCAGCGGCAGGCCGAGCAGCCAGCCGTATTCCCCCCGTGAGCGGGGCGGCGGCGGTGTCGTGACGACCGGCGCGGGCGCCGGCGACGCGCCGATGGCGCTGGCTTGGACCGAGGGTGAGGGCGAGGGTGAGGGCAGCCGCCGGATGAGCGCCTGGACGAGGTCCAGGCGGCCGAGTCCGTACTCCGAGTCGACGCCCTTCGGCCCCGCGTCGACCGCGGTCAGGGTGAGCCGCCGCACGATCTCCGGCGCCTTGGCGTCCGGATACGCGGAGCGCACCAGCGCGATCGCGCCGGCGAGCAGGCCGGGCGAGGCGCTGCCGTCGTCGACGCGGTACCGGTTGCCGCTGTTCGTGGTCATGATCTGGAACCCGGGCACGCCCAGGCCCAGCCGGCGCCCGCTGGTGGAACGCACCCGCATGTCACCGGCGCGGCTGAGCGGGACGGCGGCGAGCACGCCCTCGTAGGCGGCCGGGTAGGGCTCGAAGTCGCGGTTGGGCTGGTCGCCGTCGGCGGCCACCACCATCGCGTCGGCGTCACGGGCGTCGCGGATCGCCTGGGCGAGCCGGTCGCTGCCGGCCACCGAGTAGCCGACCACGATCACCCTCACGCGCTGGGAGATCGCCAGCTCGATGCCGTCGGCGATCTCGTCGGGGCCGGGCGCGCGGTCGGCCGGGGTGCTGAGGACGACGGGCAGCACCTTGGCGGCCGGCGCCACGCCGATCACACCGTCGCCGTTGCCGTCGCCGTGCCCACGGCCGGCGATCGCACCGGCGAGCGCGGTGCCGTGGCCGTCGGGGTCGGCGACCGGCGCGTCCGTGGGGGACGGCGACGGCGACTCGTCGCTTCGGCCGGTCACGTACACCGGGTCGAGCACGGCGCCGGCGAGGTCGTCGTGCGCGCGGTCCACGCCGCGGTCGACGATCGCGACCGTCACGCCCTCGCCGCGGGTGTGCTGGTTGGCTTCGGCGACGTTGAGGTACCGCAGGTGCCACTCATCGTCACGGATGACGTCGGCGCGCGCGGGCAACGCGGGCACCGCCACCGCCGCGACGATCCCGACGGCCACCGCCGCGAGCCGCTGCTTCATGCGCGATAGCGTGCCGGATCGACGCAAGTGGCGCCACCGCAGCAGCTCAGACGGGCCGGATGCTCTCCGGCGCCTCGTCGGCGACGTAGTCGAACTGACGGTGCGTGTCGGGGATCGACACGTAGAGGATCGCCGCCTCCGGCTTGCCGAGGTCGACGAGCGCGATCGACACGAGCTCGCTCTTGGCCTTGAGCCCCGGCTGGCTGAAGTGCAGCCGGAACTTCAGCAGCCGCGCGGGGCGCCCGCCCAGGGTCAGGTCCTTGGCCTCGATCTGCTCGAGCTGGTTGCCCTTGGGGTAGAAGCTGACCCGCACGTCCGCGGCGATCTGGTCGCCGACGCAGTGCAGGTCGAGCACCATGCCGTCGTTGACCGCCGCCGGCACGTGCCCGGACAGGATCGTCGCGTGGTAGTCGCTGAGGTTGCCGTCGTAGTTGGGCTCGGTGACGAAGTCCTGGCCGATCCGGTACGTGATCTTGAGGTCTCCCTGGTCGCGCCAGTTCTCCAGCAGCGATCGCCAGGGCGCTCCGTACTGCTTGTAGCTGATGCCGGACTCGGAGTCGACGGTGCGCGGCCCCGCCGGGACCTCGGCGCCGCCCTTGTTGGGGTTGTCCGGCGGGATCGTCGGCGGCGGGCAGCGGCGGGCGAGCTCCGGCCGCGTGTCGCTGGGCGCGTCCGCCTTGCGGTTGAACAGCCCGCCGGGCGTGCGGGCGTTGTCGGTCAGCACCGACACGAGGATCACGATCAGCCCGATCGCCACGACGAGCACGGCGCCGCCGCCGAGCCACTTGAGGATCCGCTGGTTGCGCTTGATCGGGTCGTCGTCGCCGTCGCCGGGCCCGCCGAAGAGCACGTCGGGCGGCGGTGGGGGCGGCGGCGTGCCGAACCGCGACACCCGCCCGGAGCCGTAGCCGGGCGCGATCGGCGTGGTCCCGGGGCGCGCGGAAGGACCCGGTCGCCCCTCGGTCGGCGCGGCCGGGCTCGCGGACGGCGGCGTGGATGCAGGCAGCACCGGTTCGATCACGGTCTGCGTGTCCGGCACGGCCCAGGGCGAACGCTGCTCGGTCATGTCAACGCCAAGTGTCGCAGCCGGGGGCTACGGTTGCCAGCAGCCCCCGGTGGGGGTTGGCTGGGAACCGGCCTTACGGCTGCGCCTGCGTGGGCGTGTGCAGCTGAGTGACCTGCGGATATCTCGGCCCGTCCGACCAGGCGACCGGCCCTAGGACGATCAGCGCGACGGTGACGACCCCGGCGGTGGCGACCCCGACCACCAGCGCGACCTCGCGAACCTGTGGTGCCTGCATCCTGAGCACTTCCCCTCGCATGCCCTCTTGGACAGCTTGGGCGACGAAACGGTTCCGGCGACAGCAGGCTGTCGGAACCTTGCCAATTCATTGAGCTTCAGACCGACAGTTTCACGGCTGGGGAACCGCGGTGATCAGGGACAGGAGGCCGGGCTCGTCCAGGAGGTCCGCGGGGCGGACGGTCTCGCCGCTGCGGACGTAGAAGAAGGCGGCGCCGACCTGGGCCAGGGGGATGCCACGCAGCTCCGCCCAGGCCAGGCGGTACGCGGCGAGCTGGACGGCGGCGGCGGTCGCGTCCACGCCCGCCGGACGGGCGCCGGTCTTCCAGTCGACGACGTCGTAGCGGCCGTCCGGGTAGCGGTACACGGCGTCCATGCGGCCGCGGACCACGACGCCGGCGATGACGGAGGCGAACGGGACCTCGACGTCCAGGGGTACCAGATCGGCCCAGACGCTTTCGAGGAAGCGGGCCTGCAGGTCGCTCAGGGCCGCGTCCGGCGCGGCGCCCTCGTCGGCGGCACCGGGCAGCTCGTCGAGGTCGAGCAGGCGTTCGGCCCGGAAGCGCTGCTCCAACCAGTGGTGGAAGGCGGTGCCGCGACGGGCGTACGGGTCGGGGCGCGACGGCAGCGGGCGGCGCAGAGAGCGGGCCAGGCGCTGCGGGTCGCGGCGCAGGGCGACGAGCTGGGAGACCGAGAGGTGGCCGGGCAGGGAGACGTCGACGGCGGCGTCGGGGCGCGGTGCCAGGCGGGCCCGCTCGGCGAGCAGCAGCTCCGTCTCCTGCGACCAGCGCTGGGCCAGCGGATCCGCCACGTCGGCGATCTCGGGCGCGGCGGAGCGGACCAGGGCCGCGGCCGCCTCGAGCAGGGGGCGGCGCGGGCCGAGCGGGTCGGCCGGCCAGCTCGCGCTGGGCACGTCCGCGGCGGTCGGGTTCTGCGCGTCGGCCTCGGGCTTGGGGGCCCACGCGTCCACGGCGCCGGCGCCGGACAGGCAGCGCTCGCGGATCTCCTCCAGGAACACCGACGGGCCGCGGGCGCGCTTGACGCCCTCGCCCCACCAGTACCCGCTGGCCAGCAGCAGGCGGCGCGGGCGGGTCACGGCGACGTAGGCAAGGCGCCGCTCCTCGCGGATGTCGTGCTCGCGCCAGTCGCGGCTGAACGTCTCGAGCGCGCCGACCACGCCCTTGACGTCGGCGACCGTGGACAGGTCGAGGGCCGGCAGGCCGGCGTGGTCGCCGCGCAGCGGGAAGGGCAGCACGCCGAGGCCGCGCAGCCAGTGGTCGCCGGCGTTGCTCGGGCCGGGGAAGACCTCGGCGCACAGGCCGGCCACGGCCACGACGTCCCACTCGAGGCCCTTGGCCGCGTGCGCGGTCAGGATCTGCACGGCGCCCTCGACGACCTCGACCTCTCCGGGTGCCAGGCCGCGTTCCTCGTTCTCGGCGGCGGCCAGGAAGGCCAGGAACGCGCTCTGTGTCGCGCCCTCGGACTCGGCGGCGAAGCGGGCGGCGATGTTGCTGAACGCGTCGAGGTGCCCGCGGGCCAGGCCCGCGTCGCCCGCCCGGGCGGCGACCTCGACGTCGAGGCCGGTAACCCGCTCGATGTCGGCGACGAGGTCGGGCAGCGGCTGGTCGAGACGGCGGCGCAGGGAACGCAGCTCGCCGCCGAGGCGGGCGAAGCGGCGGTGGCCCTCCTCGGAGTACAGCGCCGGGTCGCCGAGGTCGTCGAGCGCCTCGACGAGTACCGCCTCATCGAGACGATCGGCCAGCTCGGGCTCGGCGGCGGCGTCGCCGTGCCGGCGGGCGGCGGCGAGCGAGCGCGCCCGGCGGTAGAGGGCGACGAGGTCGCGCGGGCCGATGCGCCACCGCGGGCCGGTCAGGATGCGCAGCAGCGCGGCGCCCTCGGCCGGGTCGGCGAGCACCCGCATGATGCTGACGACGTCGCGTACCTCGGGCGTGTCCAGCAACCCGCCGAGGCCCACCACCTCGACCGGCAGGCCGCGCGAGCGCAGCGCGTTCTCCAGCGCCGGGATCTGGGCGCGGGTGCGCACCAGGATCGCCGTCGAGGGGCGGTCCTCGACCGGGATGTCGTAGGGGAACGTGTCCGGGTCGACCTTCGCCGCCAGCCGCCACGAGGCGAGGACGCGGTCGGCGACCCAGGCGGCCTCCTCGGTGTAGGTGTCCAGCAGCGCGCAGTGCACGGTCGCGGTCGAGGCGGGCTCGGCGAGCACGTCGGCCGGCGCGAGCTCCTCGACGCGGGCGCCGGCGGAGCGCAGCGGCAGCGAGAGGGCGTTGGCGACGTCGAGGATCTCGGGGCGGTTGCGCCAGCTCGTGGTCAGCGACAGCACGGGCGCGGCGCCGCCGGGCGCGGGCGGGAACTCGGCCGGGAAGCGCTCCAGGGTGCCCGCAGAGGCGCCGCGCCAGCCGTAGATCGACTGGCAGGGGTCGCCGACCGCGGTCACCGGGTGCCCGTCGCCGAACAGGGCGCGCAGCAGCACGACCTGGGCGTGCGAGGTGTCTTGGTACTCGTCGAGCAGCACGACCTGGTAGCGGTCCCGCTCGACCTGCCCGACCTCGGCGTGCGCCACGGCGACGCCGGCCGCGCGGGAGAGCTGGTCGCCGAAGTCCATGGCCTCCAGCAGCGCTTTTTTCTCGGTGTACTGCCGGATGAGCGGCAGCAGCTGCAGGCGCGCCTGTTGGCGGGAGAGCACGTCGCGCACCGGCTTGGCCATCTTGCCGGTCTTCGAGCCGACCTCGGCGAAGAACCGGCCGGTCCAGGCGGCCACGTCCGCCGGCTCGCGCAGGTGCTCGGCGAGGTCGCCGGCCAGGTGCAGCACGGCGTCGACGACCGTCGAGGGCGCCGAGGACACGGCGGTCATGTCCCCGTCGTACGCGCGCACGACCGCGTCGGCGAGCTGCCAGCACGCGGCCTCGGTGAGCAGCCGGGTCGACGGCTCGAAGCCGGCGCGCACCCCGTGCTCGCGCACCACCCGGGCGGCGTAGGAGTGGTAGGTGGCCACGGACGGCTCGCCGGCGATCAGGTCGTCGCGGCCGAGGCGGCGCACGAGCTGGCCCAGCCGCTGCCGGATGCGGTGGGACAGCTCGCCGGCGGCCTTGCGGGTGAAGGTCAGGCCGAGGACCTGCTCGGGGCGCACGTGTCCGTTGGCGACGAGCCACACGACGCGGGCGGCCATGGTTTCGGTCTTGCCCGACCCGGCGCCGGCGACGACGAGCAGCGGCCCGACCGGCGCCTCGATGACGTTCGCCTGCTGCCGTGTCGGCGCCGGCAGCTTCAGCAGCCGGGCGAGCTCGACCGGCGTGTACCGCGGTGCGTTCATGTCACGTGCCGGCCCTTGCCAGACACCGGGCACGAGGTCTTCACCGGGCAGACCCGGCACTTGTTGTTGACCACGGCGTTGAACGTGGAGGCGGCCATGGTGCGGGCCGTGCGCTGCACGAGGGCGCGGGCCCAGTTCGGGTCGTCGGCCTCGGCCAACGGCGGCTGCACCTGTTCCCGGGCGGCGTTGGTTTCTCCGCCCAGTTGTACCAAGGAGGCTCCGCCCGGCACCGTGGACTCCTCGAACGCGCCGAGCTCGATCGCGGCCTGGTAGGCGGCCAGCTGCGGGTGCTCGGCCAGGTTGGCGTTGGCCGGGATGCTCTTGCCGGTCTTGAGGTCGACGACCACGAGCCGGCCGTGCTCGTCCAGCTCGAGCCGGTCGACCCGGCCCTTGATCTCCACCGGCGCGTCGGGGTCGGCAAGCTCGACGAGGAAGTCCTGCTCGATCGCGACGAGCCGGCGCGGGTTGCCGGCGAGCCAGCCGATGAGCTTGTCGAGCATCGTCTCGGCGCGGTCGCGCTCGCGGCCGGCGAGCCAGCGCGCGGAGAGCTCGATGGCGTCGAAGCGGTCGGCGACGTACGCCACCAGCTGCGCCCGGTCCGCGCTCGCGTCCGCGGCCAGCATCGCCGCGGCGTGCACCAGGTTGCCGATGGACTGCTCGGGCGACGGGGTGAGCGCGCCGCCGTGCCGCTCCAGCAGCCACCGCAGGCTGCACCGGTCGACGCTCTCCACGGTCGACGGCGTGACCTGCACCGGCTCGCCCACGTCGGCCAGCGGCCGGTCGTCGGACAGCGCCGGCAGCCCCCACCAGCTGTCCGGGTCGGCGCCGGGCACCCCCTCGGCGGCGAGGCGGGCCAGCATGCCGGCGGCCGCGGCGCGGCGGTCCTCGGGCGCGTCCGGGTCGACCAGCGCCATGCGCAGCTCGGCGACGAGCGTCGGCAGCGTCAGCGGGCGGGGCGGGGAGAACGCGAGCTGATCCTGGTCCTCCTCGACGGACAGCTCGGTGAGGAACCGGCTCGGCTGCTCCTCACCGTCGCCGGACGCCACCGCCGTGACCAGCACCTGCTCCCGGGCCCGGGAGATCGCGACGTAGAACAGCCGCCGCTCCTCGTCCAGCAGCGCCGAGAGCCGGCCGATGGTCTCCATCGTGCGCCCGGCCAGCACCTCGACGAGCAGCTCGGAGCCGAGCACGCTGCCGCGCAGGCGCAGGTCGGGCCAGACGCCCTCCTGCACACCGGCGACGGCCACGACGTCCCACTCCAGCCCCTTCGCGGCGTGCGCGGTGAGGATGCGCACCGCGTCGCCCCGGTCCGCCGAAGGGGCCAGGTTGTCGGCCGGCAGGTCCTGGCCCTCGACGTGGTCGAGGAAGATGTCGGCGCCGGCGCCCGGCAGCCGGTCGGTGAAGCGTGCCGCGGCGTCGAAGAGCGAGACGACCGCATCGAGGTCACGGTCGGCGGCCGCGCCGCGGTGCCCGCCGCGGGCGCTCAGCGCCGACCAGCGCTCGGCCAGGCCGCTGGCGTGCCACACCGCCCACAGGACCTCCTCGGCGGTCGCGCCGGGCCGGCTCGCCGCGTCGCGCGCCTGCTGCAGCAGGCCGGCCACCGCCCGGGCGGGCGCGGCCCAGCGCCGCTCGATCATCGCCAGCTCCGCCGGGTCGCGCAGCGCGGCGAGCAGCAGCACGCCCGAGTGCCGCCGGTCCCCCGCGGCCAGCGCCAGCGCCCGCAGCCCCTGCCGCAGCCGCCGCTCGGCGAGCGGGTCCGCGCCGCCCAGCGGCGAGTGCAGCAGGGCGACCGCCGCGTCCTCGTCCAGGCGCGCGTCGTCGAGCGCGCACCGCAGGAGCAGCAGCAGCGGTGCGATCGCCGGCTGGAGGTGCAGCGGCAGGTCCTCGGCCTCGGTCATCGTCGGCACGCCGGCCGAGTGCAGCGCCCGCCGCAGCGGCGCCAGCTGCCGCGCGGTCGAGCGCACGACGACCGCCATCCGCGCCCACGGAATGTTCCTGAGCAGGTGCGCCTCGCGCAGGCGGTGCGCGATGAACGCCGCCTCCGACGTCTCCGACGCGAACGTCCGCGTCTCGACGGTCCCCCCGCCCCGCGACGGCTTCATCAGCAACCGATGCCGCGAAGGGCCGCGCAGCCGCACCGCGACCCGCCCGATCGGGGCCAGCAGCCCCTCGCCGAGCCGCCGCGAATGCGGCAGTGTCACGTGTACCGCACCAGGAAAATGCAGCGCGAAGTCCCCGACGATCGCCGGGTCCGCGCCGCGGAAGGCGAACGTCGAGGAGTCCGGGTCGGCAAAGGCCACCAGGTGCTTGCCGTGGCCGGCGACCAGCTCCAGCAGCTCGACCTGCGCGGGGTCGGTGTCGGGCAGCTCGTCGACGTACACGTACGCCAGTCGCCGCCGCTCCCGCTCGAGCAGCTCCGGCTCGTCGGCCAGCAGCCCCGCCGCCGCCCGGACCAGTTCGGCGTAGTCGTACGCGACGGAGCCGCGCCCGGTGGCGTCGCGCAACGCGAGCACCTGGAGGTACTCCCGGAAGAAATCGGCAGCGGCGGCCCAGTCGGCGCGGCGGTGCACCCGGGCGAGCTCGGCGAGCCCGGCCGGCCCGACGCCGCGTTCGACGGCCCGCAGCAGCAGGTCGCGCAGCTCGGTGGCGAACGCACGGGTGTTGAGCGCGCTGCGCAGCGACTCCGGCCACGGCGCGCCCGACTCGGCGAGCAGCTCGCGGATGACCAGGTCCTGCTCGGGGCCGGTCAGCAGCCGGGGCGAGGCCTCGCCGCGCTCGACGGCGGCGCGGCGCAGCAGGCCGAACGCGTACCCGTGGAAGGTCCGCACCATCGGCTCGGCCGTGGTCCGCACGTCGCCGGCCCGCCCGAGCCGCGCCTCGATGCGGTCGCGCAGCCGGACCGCGCCCCGCCGGCCGAACGTCAGCACGAGGACGCCCTCCGGGTCGCCGCCCTCGGCGACCCGCGCGGCGACGGCCTCGACGAGCGTGCTGGTCTTGCCGGTGCCGGGGCCGCCGATGACGAGCAGCGGCCCGGCGGTGTGCTCGACGACCAGGCGCTGCCACGGGTCGGCGAAGACCGGGACGGCCGGGGCCGGGGCCCGGCGCACGAGCCGGTAGGCACGGCGCGGGCCCGCGGGGGAAGCAGTCGCGGTCACGCGGTTATGCAATCACGCGCCGCGCCGGATCCCACATTCGCCATTTCGGTTACGTCCGAATCAATGCCTCTTCCACCAGGTCGAGGGACTCCTGCACGTCCTTGGAGACGAGGATCATCGCCATCGCCTCGGGGCGGATGAACTCCTGCTTGGTCGCGCCGCGCAGCCACTCCAGCAGGCCGGAGTAGAAGCCGTCGGAGTCCAGCAGCAGGATCGGCTTGCGATGCAGGGAGAGCGTGGCCGTGGTCCAGACTTCGAAGAGCTCGTCGAGCGTGCCGAGGCCGCCGGGCAGCGTGATGAACGCGTCGGCCCGGTCGATGAGCAGCGTCTTGCGCGCCGCCATGCCGTCGGTGACGACCAGCTCGTCGGCCTTGACGTCGGCGACCTCCAGGTCGACCAGCGACTGTGGTATCACGCCCAGGGTCCGCGCGCCGCCCTCGCGAGCGCCGTCGGCCACCGCGCCCATCATGCCGACGCAGCCGCCGCCGGAGACGAGCTCGTGCCCCCGCCGGCCGATCTCGACGCCCAGGTCGTGCGCGAGGTCGAGCCACCGGCCCTCGAGCCGCTGCGAGGAGGCGCAGAACACACCGATCGCCGCCACGTCAGCTCCCCCCGCCCAGCTTGTCGTCGTCCAGGTGCTCGCCCGCCTCACGGATGTGTGCCACGGCCGCGTCGACGTCGTCGGTGAGGTACAACAGCTGCAGGTCCTCGGGGCCGATCTTGCCGTCGGGCAGCATGGTGTCCTGGATCCACTCGATGAGCCCCTGCCAGTAGGCGGTGCCCATCAGCACGACCGGGAAGCGCGTGACCTTGCGCGTCTGCACCAGCGTCACGGCCTCGAACAGCTCGTCGAGCGTGCCGAAGCCGCCGGGCAGCACGACGAACGCCTGGGCGTACTTGACGAACATGGTCTTGCGGGCGAAGAAGTACCGGAAGTCGATGCCGATGTCGACCCAGTCGTTGAGGCCCTGCTCGAACGGCAGCTCGATGCCCAGCCCGATGGAGAGCCCGCCGGCCTCGGCGACGCCCTTGTTCGCCGCCTCCATGACACCTGGCCCGCCGCCGGTGATCACCGCGTAGCCCGCCCGCGCGAGCGCGCCGCCCAACTCCTCGCCCATGCGCCACTCTTTGCTGTCGGGCTTGCTGCGCGCCGAGCCGAACACGCTCACCGCGGGCGGCAGGTCGGCGAGCGTGTCGAAGCCCTCGACGAACTCGCTGAGAATGCGCAGCGCACGCCACGCGTCCTTGGTCTTCCACTCGTGGCGCAGGTGCGAGTCGAGCAGCCGCTGGTCGGCGGTGCTCGGCGGGATCGCATCGCGTCGCAGGGTCACCATTCCGCGATGCCGCTCCTGCGGCCGGCTGCGTTTGGGCTCGCTCATGCCCGTTACGGTACGTCGATCACGCCGGATCGGGGCCCACCGACCCGGCGATGTCGTGGTCCAATACGGCCATGGTGCGACGGGCCTGGCTGGTGCTGACGCTGGCGTCTGCGTTGGTGCTGAGTGCCGTTGTCGTTTGGTACAGCACGAATTCGTCCGCGGTTCTGACCGCCGCATCGCCGTCCCCGTCGGTCGTCGAGACCCCTTCGCCGTCGCCGTCCGCTGCTCCCTCCGCCTCCCCTTCCGTCTCCCTGTCCCCGACGCCGACCGGCCCGCCCAGCGTCCCCGCGCGGGGCAACGGCCGCTTCGACTACGCGACGACGGGCGGCGACCGCGTCGGCGCCTCCGGCCACCTCGTCCATTACGTCGTGGCGACCGAGCAGGGCTCCGGCGTCGATCCGGAGGTGTTTGCCGCAGCGGTACAGCAGACCCTCGGCGACCCGCACAGCTGGATCGCCGGCGGCCGCTTCTCGTTCCAGCGGGTCCCCGCCGGCGCTCCCAGCGAGCTCACCGTCCACCTGGCCACGCCTTCCACCACCGACTCCATGTGCGCCAAGCGCGGCGTGCGCACGCGGGGCGAGGTCTCCTGCCGCGGCGGCCGGGACGTCATCATCAACCTGAAGCGCTGGCTGCTGGCCGTGGCCTGGTATCCGAGCGTCGCGGAGTACCGCAACATGGTCGTCAACCACGAGGTCGGCCACTTCCTGGGCAACGGCCACTCGATCTGCCCGCGCAAGGGCGCCCTCGCCCCGGTGATGTCGCGTCAGTCCCTCGGCCTGGACGGCTGCGTCGCCAACGCCTGGCCCTACCCGGACGGCCAGCACTTCGTGACCGGTCCGCCGGCGCCGCGCTGATCGATCCACCAAGAAAAGCTGATCGGTCCACCAAGAAAACGGGTGCGGACGGCAACGTTCGGCCCTACCGTCGCGTCCTACTCGATATACCGGTTGGCGGGACATGGGGGTGTGACCGGGATGACACGATCGGAGCAGGACCGCCAGAAGCGGCAGATGAACCGGCGGATTCGCGAGGTGCTCGCGGTCCGCCGCATGATGCACCAGCTCGCCCCGCCCGTCGCCGAGGAGCCGGCCCCCGACTCGATCTGAGCGGGAAGCCACCACCCGAGCGCGTCAGGAGCCGCGCAGCCAGCGGCGCATCACCTCGGCGCCCTCGACGATCTTCGCGAGCTCGACGTGTTCGTCCTGCTTGTGGGCCAGGTTCGGGTCGCCGGGGCCGAAGTTGAGGCCCGGGACGCCCAGCACCGCGAACCGAGCCACATCCGTCCAGCCCAGCTTCGCCCGCGGCGGGCGGCCGGTCGCGGCCAGCAGCTCCTGGGCCGCCGGCGCGTCCAGGCCGGGCAGCGCGCCGGGAGCCGAGTCGACGAACTCGATGTCGAAGCCGTCGAAGACCTCGCGCACGTGGGCTTCGGCCGCGGCCTCGTCACGGTCCGGTGCGAAGCGGAAGTTGATCTCGACCACGCACTCGTCGGGGATGACGTTGCCGGCCACGCCGCCGGTGATGCGCACCGCGTTGAGGCCCTCGTGGTACTCGCAGCCGTCGATGGTGACGATGCGTTCGCGGTACCGCTGCAGGCGCTCCAGGATCGGGGCGGCCTTGTGGATCGCGTTCTCGCCGAGCCACGAGCGGGCCGAGTGCGCGCGCTTGCCGCTGGTGCGCACCATCACGCGCTGCGTTCCCTGGCATCCGCCCTCGATCAGGCCGTGGGTCGGCTCCAGGAGTACCGCAAAGGATGCATCGGTCAGCAGGTGCGGGCTGCGGTCGGCGAGGATCTTGAGGCCGTTGCGCGCCGAGTCGACCTCTTCGCAGTCGTAGAACACGTAGGTGACGTCGTGGCGCGGGGCGGGCTCGGTGACAGCCAGGTGCAGGGCGATCGCCGTGCCGGCCTTCATGTCGGCCGTCCCGCAGCCCCACATGAGCCCGTCCTCGGTGCGCGACGGGAAGTTGTCGTGCAGCGGCACCGTGTCGAGGTGGCCGGCCAGCACGACGCGCTGCGGCCGGTCGAGCTCGGTCCGCGCCACGATCGTGTGCCCGAAGCGCTCCACCTTGAGCTCGGTGGCGGAGAGGGCCTCCTCGACCCGGTCGGCGATCTCGGCCTCGTTGCCGGAGACGGACTCGATGTCGACCAGCGCGCGGGTCAGGGCGACGGGATCGGCGAGGACTTCACGGGTGAGCATGGCTTCGACATTAGATGGGGTAGCGTTCGCTCACGTGACGACCGCCTACATCGACTCCCCCGCGTGGGGCCTGGGCCTGGCCACCGTTGCCCCCACCGGCCAGGTGCTCGACGTCTGGTTCCCCACCGGCAGCCTCGGCCTCGGCGCGATCCCCGCCGACCTTACGGATCTTTCGGACATTTCCGACAAGTCCGAGCCGGTCCGGGTGGAGATCCAGTCGCTCGGCGACGCGCCGACGAGCACGGCCGACGTGTACCTGCGCCTGCACCTGCTCTCCCACCGGCTGATCCGGCCGCACCAGGCCAACCTCGACGGGCAGTTCGGCCTGCTGGCCAACGTCGCCTGGACCTCGGCCGGCCCGTGCCTGCCCGAGCAGGTCGACGAGCTGCGCCTGCGCGAGCGGCGCGCCGGGCGCCGGCTGAACGTGTTCGGCATCGACAAGTTCCCGCGGATGGTGGACTACGTGACGCCGTCGGGCGTGCGCATCGCCGACGCCGACCGGGTGCGCCTCGGCGCCCACCTGGCACCGGGCACCACGGTCATGCACGAGGGCTTCGTCAACTTCAACGCCGGCACGCTGGGCACCTCGATGGTCGAGGGCCGCATCTCGGCCGGCGTCGTGGTCGGCGACGGCACCGACGTGGGCGGCGGCTCGTCGATCATGGGCACGCTGTCGGGCGGCGGCAAGGAGACGATCAGCCTCGGCGAGCGCTGCCTGCTCGGCGCGAACGCGGGCATCGGCATCTCGCTCGGCGACGACTGCGTGGTCGAGGCCGGCTGCTACATCACCGCGGGCTCGAAGCTCACCCTGCCCGACGGCCGCGTGGTCAAGGCCCGCGAGCTGTCCGGCCTGAACAACCTGCTCTTCATCCGCAACTCGGTGACGGGCCGCCTCGAGGTGCGCGAGCGCCAGGGCCGCGGCATCGAGCTCAACGCGGCGCTGCACGCGAACTGAGCGCGCGAAGGGCCCCGGCCGCCGGCCGGGGCCCTTTTGCTGTGAGCTAGAGGCGGGTTGCTGTGAGCTAGAGGCGGGACGCCGCCGACTCGACGCGCTCGTCCGTCGCGGTCAGCGCCACCCGGACGTGCCGCTCGCCGGCCGGGCCGTAGAAGGCGCCCGGCGCGGCCAGGATGCCCCGCTCGGCCAGCCAGTCGAGCGTCGACCAGGAGTCCTCGCCGCGGGTGAGCCAGAGGTACAGACCGGCCTCGGAATGCTCGACGGTGAACCCGGCGCGCTCGAAGGCACCGCGCAGGATCTGCCGCCGCCGGGCGTAGCGCTCGCGCTGCTCGTCGACGTGCCCCTCATCGCCGAGGGCCGCGACCATCGCCGCCTGCACCGGGCCGGGCACGATCATGCCGGAGTGCTTGCGCACCGCCAGGATCTCCTCGACGAGGGCCGGGTCGCCGGCGAGGAAGCCCGCGCGGTACCCCGCGAGATTCGACCGCTTCGAGAGCGAATGCACGGCGAGCACGTTGTCGAACACACCGTCGCACACGGACAGGATCGACACCGGCGCCGCCTCCCAGGGCAGCGGGAGATAGCACTCGTCGCTGACCACGATCGCGCCGCGCTCGCGCGCCCACTGCACGACCTTGCGCAGGTGCGCCTCGGGCAGCACCCGGCCGGTCGGGTTGGACGGCGAGTTGACCCAGACCATGCCGACCCGGCTCGGCCCGAGCGCAGTGAGCGAGTCCGCGCGCACGACGGTCGCACCGGCCAGCTGCACGCCGACCTCGTACGTCGGGTAGCACACCTGCGGGATCACCACCGTATCGCCGGGCCCGAACCCCAGCAGCGTCGGCAGCCAGGCGACCAGCTCCTTCGAGCCGATCGTCGGCAGCACGCCGAACGCGTCGGAGCCGGGGCTGCACCAGTGGTGCACCCACTCGCGGATCGCCTCGCGCAGGCGCGGGGTGCCGGCGGTCAGCGGATACCCCGGCGAGTCGGACGCCTCGGCCAGCGCAGCGCGGATCACCGCCGGCACCGGGTCGACCGGCGTGCCGATCGAGAGGTCGACCAGACCGGCCGGGTGCCGGGCCGCTGCCGCCTTGGCGGGCTCCAGCCGGTCCCACGGAAAGTCCGGTAGCCCGGCCGCCAGTGCGCGCCGGGCTCCTGCTGCGGAAACGGTGCCGGTCAGTGGTCGTGCTCCTGCGGCGGCAGGCCGGCGACGAACGCTGCGTCCTTCTCGACCTTGCCAACCTTCGAGGCGCCACCCGGCGAGCCCAGCTCGTCGAAGAACGTGTAGTTGGCGCCGACGAAGTCCTTCCACTTCTCCGGGACATCGTCCTCGTAGAAGATCGCCTCGACTGGGCAGACCGGCTCGCAGGCGCCGCAGTCCACGCATTCGTCGGGGTGGATGTAGAGCATGCGGTTGCCCTCGTAGATGCAGTCGACCGGGCATTCTTCGATGCATGCCTTGTCGAGCAGGTCCACGCAAGGTTCGGCGATGATGTAAGTCACGGGTCGCCCTCTTTCGCACCTGAGGCTGCCAACCTGAGCTGGCGAACCCCGCCGCATCCCTACCGCGGCGGTACGAGCCTAGTATCCAGGTTCACGGGAGGTCGATCGTGCTCGGGCCACAACACGTGGGACAGCGCGTCGTCGTGCGCCGATTCGTCGGGATGCGCGACGCACGACCCGTGTTTTCGGACATTCTGGGCCAGCTGCTCGAAGCGACCGAGACGCATCTCACAGTGCGTGCGCGCTCGGGCGCGGTCCGCGTTCCAATCCATGAGATCACCCGCGCCAAAACTGTACCCCCGCGCCGCCGTTTCACCCCAACCGAATCCCTCGAAGCCGCCGCCGCCAAGGGCTGGCCACCGGCGGAGCACGCGCAGCTCGGCGACTGGATCCTGCGCGCCACGGACGGCTGGACCCAGCGCGCCAACTCGGCCCTCGTCATCGGCGATCCCGACCTGCCGCTGCCCGACGCGATCGATTTCGTCCAGCAGTGGTACCGCCAACGCTCCCTCGTCCCCGCGATGAGCGTCCCCGTGCCCCTCTTCCAGCGCCTGGACGACGAGCTGGAGCGCCGCGGCTGGTTCGCCAACCCGGTCACCCAGGTGATGACCGCCCCGCTCACCCAGCTCCTGTTGACGCTCGCGCAGACACCGTGGACCTCCGCCGGCCGCATCGAGCTCGCCGAGGCACCGTCCGCGGAGTGGCTCGCGGCCGTGGGCGGCCGGAAGGGCCCGCTTCCCGCCAAGGCCGTGGGCGTGCTCACCCAGGTCCCGCACGTGCGCTTTGCCGAGTGGTACGCCGAGGACGGCGCCCTCATGGCCACCGCCCGCGGCTGCGTGGCCGACGACGACTCCCGCTGGCTGGGCCTGTCGCTCATCGGCGTCGACGAGCGGTACCGCCGCCAGGGCCTCGCGCAGCGCCTGATCGCCGCTTTGTGTGAATGGGCCGTATCGCTGGGCGCCCGCGACGCTTATCTGCAGGTGGAGCAGCGCAACACGCCGGCCGTGGCGCTGTACGAACGCCTGGGCTTCACCGTCCACCACGCCTACTCATCGCGCCGCCTGCTCGACTGAGCCCCGTTACCGCCGCACGATCTTGCGCGGTTTGGTCCCGCTGCGCTCGATGTACCGCTTCCACGACTGCGACCGATAATCGAGCCCGGTGGTCATCAATAGCAGCAGCCCGACCACGGCCCCGATCGCCGAGAGCCCGACAAAGTAGAAGAACTGCCGGAATACGAGCCCGACCCCGTTGCTGAACGGCCCGACCCCGGACACGAACGGCCCGATGAGCACGGCGAGCAGGCAGGCCACGACAACGGCCAGCCCGAGCTCCCCCACCACACGAATCATCTGCGTACGCCGCCCGTACCAGAACGCGACAGGAATCATCACCGCCCCGACCGCGAACAGCGCCCAGAGCCCGATGGTGATCTGCTTCCCGTCATCGCTGCCGGCCCCGAACCGCACCACGAGCCGCGCGATGACATTGACCAGAAACAGGCCCCCCGCAACAAGCCCGACAGGCAGCCACCGCTCTTTCATCGCACGCCTCCGTCAGCCAGTACCTGATCCGCCGACACCCTCACCCCGGCGCGGAAACGTGTCTACTCGTCCACACTGCGTGGCGCAACCCCCACCGCCTCGGAATTCCCTGAATCCCCAGCAACACGTCCCGCTTCGCCCGTCCGCGGACGTCTCCACCGCCGGATTCCCACACACCCAAATGCGATTTGGCACGGTCGCGACCCGCCCTCTTTCGGCGGACGCCGCCTCTCCCCGACGCCCAGTTCCCACTAGGTCCGATCGCTGCACCGCCCTCGACGGGCGCGACCCTCGGGCCGCTCGGGGGCTCGAGGCGCTCGGGGGCTCGGAGCGCTCGGGGGTTCGAGGCGCTCGTGCGGTCGGGGCGCTCGGAAGCTCATGCGCTCGGGGCTCGGGGGCTCCGGGGGCTCGGGGCACTCGAGACGCTCAGGGGGCTCAGGGCGCTCAGGGCTCGCGGGCTCGGGGCGCTCAAGACACTCGGGGGCGCTCGGGGCGCTCGGGGCTCTTCCAGCACGGAGCCCGCTGCGACCCGTACGGCCGGGCCGAGTGGGTCTATGCGCCGGCTGGTCTAGCGGGTCGGCCTTGATGCGGTCGGCGGGCCCGCGGCCGGACCGTTATGCGAGGCCGCGACGCGCTGGCGCAGGGTCGAGATGTAGATGCCGACCGCGAACGCCAGCGGCCCGGCGAACAGCGTCAGCAACCCCACCCAGTTGTTCTGGGTGATGACGAGGTCCCCTTCGGAGGTGCGCCCCGCCGCGACGAACCAGATGACGCACCAGACGGCGGCCGGCAGCAGAGCGGCGAGACGGCGCCGGGTCGTTGAGATGACGAACCAGACGAGCAGCGGGTTGGTGACGAGGGCCATGACGAGCGAGACCGGCACCCGCACGCCACCGATCCGCAGCGGCGAGTAGAACGCCTCGATGAGCGCCAGCACAGCCGCGAGCAACGTGCCGACGATCAGCCCGGTGACAACGATGAGGATGTCGACCTGCTTCTCGACCTCCGGCGACATCTGTTGGCGCCCGGTCTCACCGCCGACCGCCATGGACCCCTCGGGCCGAAGGGGCCCACCATCGGGCAACGCACCCGAAAGGTCCGACCGGTCGACTCCTTCGGCCGCAACAAACCCCTGCGAACCGCCCGAGCCCGCCGACCCGTCCGCCACCGACCCATCCGCCACCAAACCATCGGCCACGGACCCGCCTGGCCCGGCAATGCCCGACCCGGAGCCGCCCGGCCACGAGCCACGTGATCCCGAGCCGTTCGATGCTCGTGGGCCGCGCAGAGGCCTCGAACCACCCGGCGCCGCCGAGCCGCCGCCCCCGAAATCCGCGCCGGCCACGGAAGCCGGACGGCCGCCCGCCGACGTTGGGCCGACCTCGCGAGCCGGGCCGCTCGCCGAGCGCGTACCACTCGCCGGGCGCGGATCACTCGCGGGCCGCGGATCACTCGCCGGGCGCGGATCATTTGCGCGGCGCGGATCACTTGCCGGGCGCGGATCGCTCGCCGGGCGCGGATCGCTCGTGGGGAGCAGATCGGCAGCCGAAGACGGATCGGCCGCGGGGCGCGGATCGCTCGGGGCGGGCGCACCGGCCGGGGCGGCCGCGGAACCCGGGCCAACGCGGGTCGCCGCCGGGCGCGAGCCGGGGCGCGAAGAGCCCTTGCGCTTCGTGGTCACGATGACCCGAGTTCCTGGGCTGGGCCGCCGCCCAGCGCCGTCGTCTCCAGCACCGCCACCGGGACCTTGCGCGGCTCGGGCGGGCGGGGCGCGTCCACGTCGAGGCCGGCGAAGAGGTCCTCTTCCCAGCCGTGCGGGCCCACGCCGGGTCCCTTCGCGCCGCGCGCCAGCTGGTAGTACTCGACGCCCATGAACTCGGCGCCGAAGTTGCCCGCGATCGAGAACAGCCAGGACGACGGCGGGATCTGCGTAGCGTGCGCCTTCAGGGCGGCGGTCTTCTCCTCCGCGTACTCATGGGCGTCCACCCGCGCGGCGATGTCCGCGTCCGCGGTGCCGAAGGGCAGGTCCTCGGGCTTCTCGATGTCCGCGAACGGGTTGTCGGAGGAGCCGCGGAACTCGCGCATGCCGGCTTCCAGCACGCTGCGGGGCACCGCCGTCCAGTACACCTTCCGGGGTGCGATCCCCTCCGCGTCGGCGAGCTCGACGGCGCGGGTCAGCACGCGGTGCGCCTGGATGTGGTCGGGGTGGCCGTAGAAGCCGTTGGGGTCGTAGGTGACGGCCACCTGCGGGCGCGTCTCGCGGATCACCTCGAGCAGCTCGCGCGCGGCGGCGTCGAGGTCGGCGCCCCAGAAGGCGCGCGGGTGCTTGTTGGCTGGGGTATCCATCATGCCGGAGTCCCGGTAGCGACCCGCGCCGCCGAGGAAGCGGTGGTCGCTCACCCCCAGGTGGCGGCAGGCGCGCTCGAGCTCGGCGATGCGATACCCACCGAGCTGGTCGCCCGCCGCGGCGGCGATCCCGGCCAGCGCCGGCACGTGGATCTCACCCTCCTCACCCAGCGTGCAGGTGACCAGGGTGACCTGGGCGCCGTCGGCCGCGTAGCGGGCCATCGTGGCTCCGGTCCCCATCGACTCGTCGTCGGGGTGTGCATGGACGAACAGGATGCTCCGTGCGCTCACGTGGGCAACTCTACGGCGTACCACCGACAGTTCTTTCAACCGCCACGTTCTGTGTAATCGGACAGACACCCAGAGTGACGTGGGTTGGCAATCACATGACAATCCGGCGGGCACGAGTCAACATTCCGGGGTGGACTATCCGGAGTTGGCCGCACGAACCCGTCGTTTCTCCTGCGGCGCGCCCCGCGCAGTCACGGTGAGCTCGGACGGCGCGCGGGTGATCTTCCTGCGCTCATCGGGCCCCGAGGACCCGAGCGACGCGCTGTGGGTCTTCGACGTCGCCGCACGCACCGAGCGCTGCCTGGCCGACCCCGCGACGCTGCTGCGCGACCAGCCCGACCTGCCGCCTGCCGAGCGGGCACTGCGTGAGCGGCTGCGGCTCTCGGCCGGCGGCATCGGCTCGTTCGCCCTCGACGGGGCCGGCGTGCTCGCCGTCTTCGCGCTCGGCGGGCGGCTCTTCCGCGCCGACCTGCTCACCGGCGACGTCGACGAGCTCGACACCGCCGGCCCGGTGGTCGACCCGCGGCTCGACCCGACCGGGCGCCGCATCGCCTACGTCACCGGCGGCGCGCTGCGCATCATCGACGAGAACGGCCACGACAGCGTCCTCGCCGGCGAGGAGGGGGTGACCTGGGGCCTCGCCGAGTTCATCGGCGCCGAGGAGTTCCACCGCTTCCGGGGGTACTGGTGGTCGCCCGACGGCCGCAGCGTCCTCACGGCCCGCGTGGACGAGTCGCGCGTGCCCCGTTGGCACCTGCACGACCCCTCGTTGCCGGAGCAGCCGCCGACCACGATCGCCTACCCGCACGCCGGGGCCACCAACGCCAAGGTCACGCTGCACGTGCTGGACCTCGACGGCGGCTGGGTCGACGTGCACTGGGACCGGGAGACCTATCCGTACCTGGTCGCCGCGAGCTGGTCCGAGCAGGGCGGCCCGCTGCTCGCGGTGCTGCGCCGCCTGCAGCAGCACGGCCTCGTGATCGCGGTCGACCCGCGCACCGGCGAGACGCAGGTCCACGCGGAGCTCGCCGACCCGCGCTGGGTCGAGCCGGTGCCGGGCACGCCGGCTCACCTCGCCGACGGCCGGGTGCTGGTCGGTGGCGAGCTCGCGCACGACGGCTACGACGCGCGCTGCCTGTTCGCCGACGGCAGCCTCATCACACCCCCCAGCTTGTACGTCAGGAGGGTGGCCGGCCGCCTCGACGGCGACCTGATCGTCGAAGCCAGCGACGGGGAGCCCAGCGAGCAGCACATCTTCCACGTCCCGGTCACACAGTCCAGCCCGCGCGCGACGAAGCTGACGAGCGAGCCGGGCTGGCACCAGGCCCAGGCGGCCGGCCGGACAGTGGTCATCGGCTCGCAGACCCTGGAGAGCAGCGGGTGGACGTACACCATCATCCATAACGGCGAAACGGTCGGAGAGATCCCGTCGCTCGCCGCGCAGGCGCCCTATGCGCCGAGGCCCGCGCTCGAACGGGTCACCGACCGGCGGATTCCGGCCGGGGTGCTCTATCCGCGCAGCCACGTCGCCGGCCGCAAGCTACCCGTGCTCGTAGCGATCTACGGCGGCCCCGGCCACCAGGAGGTCATGGCCGTTCGCTCCCGCTGGCTGGAGAAGCAGTGGTGGGCCGACCAGGGATTCGCCGTCGTGACCATCGACAACCGTGGAACCCCCGGCGTGGCGCCCAGCTACGACAAGGCCATCCACCGCCGCTTCTCCGACGTGATCCTCACCGACCAGGCGGACGCGCTGGAGGCCCTCGCCGACAAGCACCCCGACCTCGACCTCGGGCGCGTCGCGATCCGCGGCTGGTCCTTCGGCGGCTGGCTGTCGGCGCTGGGCGTGCTGCGGCGCCCGGACGTGTACCACTGCGCGGTCGTCGGTGCCCCCGTGACCGACTGGAGCCTCTACGACACCGCCTACACGGAGCGGTATCTCGGCCTGCCCGCCGACGCCCCGGACGTGTACGCGCACAACTCGCTGCTGGAGCTCGCCGCCGAGCCGCCAGTGCGCCCCGACGACGCCCGCCCGATGCTGCTCGTGCACGGCATGGTCGACGACAACGTGGTCGCCGCGCACACCCTGCGCCTGTCGGCCGCCCTGCTCGCCTCCGGCCGCCCGCACTCGATGATCCCGCTCACCGGCGCCACGCACATGGCGGCGGGCGGCCTCGCCGAGCGCCTGCTGCGCATCGAGCTCGACTTCATCCGGAGGTCGCTTGGCTGAGCAGCGCTTCCCTATCGAGCCGCCAGGCTGATCACGACGTCTCCCCCGAGCCGCCCGCCTTCGGGGGAACGCGTGACCGCGCCCGCATGCAGCAGCGCGGCGACGACCTTCTGGGCATCGATCGCGCGGTACACCGTGTCGGTCAGCGCGAACCGCTTGAGCTCCGTGACCGTCATCCCGCCGTCGCGCAGCCGCAGCAGAATCTCGCGCCGCAGTGCGCCCGGGTTCGGCTCGAGCGAGATGTCCATGAGGTGCCCTTCGGGGTCCTGCGGGTCGCGGTAGCGCACGCCCGCGTACTCGTCGAGCGCCCAAAGCTCGGTCTTGAACGCCTCGAGACTCTTGCCCGACCGCGTGCCAAACCCCACGAGCAGTTCCGCATTCCCTTCGACCAACTCGACGCCGGCCGTCAGCTCCAGCCCCGCTTCGCGCAGTTCCGAGCGCTGCGCGGACCAGGTCCCGGCGGGGGCGGTGAGGAGTACCGTCGCCGCGGAAAAGCTCTTCTCAACCGTTTCGTCGACAACTGCGAGCAGCGGCCCACTGGCGGCCCCCGCCGCTTTCAGCACGGCTTTGATATCGCCTCCGGGCACGAGGTGAACCGCCATTTCCGCGGGTGTACCCATTTCCCGCTGAACGTTCTCCACCGCCGCCCGCAACGCCTCGACCCCAGGCGCCACGAACAACAGCGTGAGCCGCCCCCGCAGCCGATCCCCGAACTCCGCAAACGCCCGAACCGCCCCCACCGCGCCCTCGTGATCGACCCCGCGCCGCGAGCAGTAGAGAAATGTCGCTCCGTGCGCAGTGTGCAGATTCCCGGGCGCCCACGTGTCCACACAGCGCACAAGCAGTTCCCGCGTGACCCCAGGTATCGACATGCCGCCCTTCCCGCCTGCTCGCTGGGCGATTCGCCACCCACATCCGCAGCGTCCATCTTCTCAGAACGCAGTACGTGCGGCCCAGAGCCGACCTGCCACGGCATGCCGCCATCGGCTACCGTGACTGCGTCGATGCGCAACGGCGAACGGGAGGCACCGTGGCGGGCGGAGACGGATTCAAGATCGACACTGCCGGAGTCGCCGAGTTCAATGCTCAGCTCCAGGCCAATGTCGACAAAACCATTGCGCCGGCCACCGAACGCATCAGGCAGGCGATGATGTCCTACCCGGTCTTCGGTCACCGCAGCGGCAGCCCGACGGTCCAGGCCGCGGCCACCAAATACTACGGCCAGATGCGGGACGCTGTTGCATTCCTCGACACGCTGGTGCACAACACGAACACCATCATCAAGGCCACGCAGGACGCCGTCGCCGCTTATCGGGCCGGCGACGATGTCTCCGCCGCGATGATGGCGCAGATCATCGGCAGTGCCGCGACAAAGACGACCAATGCGGAGGCCGAGGCCGCTCGGGTCGAGCACGACGGCGCCCTGTCCGATCTGCATCGAGGAGACCGGCAATGAGCGGGCCATACGACCGATGGCGGCTACCCGATCTGCTCCGGATGGTCGAGGCGGACTCGGAGGAAGCCACATCGGGGCACTTGAAGGCATGGCAGGACAAGCGCGACCTGCTGGCGTGGCAGAGGCAACGGCTGACCGAACTCGTGCACGAGTTGACAACCAGCTGGAATCCGCGACGGAGCGAGGCCGCCCAGGCACTCGTCGGCACGCTCACGGACATGATCGCCATCATCGACGCCGCTTCCGCTCGCGCCGCGTCAACGCTCAACACGCTCCAAGCGATCACCGATGCGATCGGCGACGCACGCAAAGAGCTGCAAACACTGGCCGGGCAGTACCACGACAAGGCTGCGGCGACGCGCGAGTTCAACAAACGCGCCATGCCATTTCTGCCCGACTCCCTGAATCCGGCGACGCCCGTCGTTCCATTGGCTGGGCTCGACTCGCTGGCTATGAAGCAGCACCAGGACGGCCTGGACGAGCGTGCCCGAGCCGCGATGAGCAGGGCCGACACGAACATCAGCGAGGCCGCCGCGGCGTTTCAGCCGATTCCGGTGTGGAGCCGATACTCCCAGGGCAATGTGTACGACCCGGTTGACGGTGGCCAGCCAGCAGAATCAACTGGCGGCGCCACACGCAGTCAGACCTTTGCGTCAGCTCCGGTGTTCAACCCGCCTGCACCTACCGTCCCGATCGGCGAAATCGCCGGCCCGGCCGCCAGTCCGCCAAACGACGAGGGGCCGATACTCACCGGTGACCCGACCTCACCTCCGTTGACGGTCGGATCGCCGGCTCCAAACGCGGGACCACCGTCTGGCATCGGCGTCACGCCACCGCCGGTGAGCACCGCCCCACCGACTTCGGCGCGATGGCTCACGAATATCGGCGTCGGGCAGGCGGTGATGCGTCCTGGCGGCGTCATCGGCGAGGAAGGCGCGACCGGGCGTCCGGCCGCGCGTGCGTTCTCTCCCGTCGACGGCGTTATCGGCGGTCGAGGTAGCCCGACGGGCCAGCGTGGAGCCATGCCGGTCGGCGGAGATTCGCATCGGCCTCAGCCGGGCCGCACTCGCTACCGAACGACCCGGGGAGTGATCGGCGGAGATCATGCCGAGGCAGCCGACGCGCATACCCGGGCCGGTGTATGGCGCGATCGGTCTTACGAGCGGTACACGGACTCGCACCGCGGGCGGGAGACCAGCGATCCCGACAATCCCTGGGAGGTGCGTCAGGGCGTACCGCCGGTACTCGAGGCGCCCCAGGCACCAGGGGAACACGACGCCGGCCCCGGCGTGATCGGCGTCGATCGGTGATCCTGCGCCGGGCAGCCGCGTCGGTCGCGACCGCGGTAGTAATCGTGGTGGGACTGCCGACCGTCGCGCGAGCCGACTCGGTCCGCGACCGGCAGTGGCATTTGCAGTTTCTGAACATCGCCGCAGCACAGCAGATCAGTCAGGGTAACGGCGTGGTCGTCGCCGTTACCGACTCCGGCGTCGATCCACGTTCGCCCGAGCTGCAGGCTGCGGTTGTGCCCGGCCTGACCAACGGAGGCGGAGAGACGGGCGACGGCCGGCAGGATGTGAACGGCCACGGCACGTCGATGGCATCGCTCATCGCCGCCCGCGGCAAGGGCGGCAACGATGGCGCGCTGGGCATCGCGCCCAAGGCGACGATCATGCCGATCCGGGTCCAGCTCGGTGCGCTCATGGCCGACCCGGCGTACCTGGGCCCGGGCATCGACTGGGCGGTCGACCATGGCGCCAAGGTCATCTCCATCTCCGCCGGCAGCTCCGAGGAGCCCACGACGAAGACCGCGATCGAACGCGCACTGGCGAAGGACGTCGTCGTCGTGGCCGCGGTCGGCAACACCACCGACACCACCACGGTCGCGTTCCCAGCAAAGCTCCCCGGCGTGCTGGCGGTCGCCGGCGTCGACCGCCAGGGCAACCACGCATCGATCTCGGCCGCCGGCCCGGAGACCGTGCTGTCGGCCCCGGCCGTCGACATCGTCTCCATCGGCCTCGACAGCCGGTACATGACCTCCAGCGGCACCAGCAACGCAACCGCCATCGTCGCCGGCGCCGTAGCGCTCGTCCGCGCCAAATACCCGCAACTCAGCGGGCCCGAAGTGGTCCGCCGCCTCACCTACACGGCCCAGGACAAGGGCGAGCCCGGGCGCGACCCGGTATACGGCTACGGAGTCGTCGATCCCCTCAAGGCACTGACCGCCGAGGTCCCGCCGGCGCCTTCCACCACGTCACCGCAGCCCTCGACGTCCCCTGAAACCTCCTCCGGAGGTGGGCGGCAGGTCGCGGCGATCGCGGCGATCAGCGCCGCCGCCGTGGTCATGGTGTTCATTTCGGTACTGCAGACGATCATCCGCAGCCGGCGGCGCCGAGGGTGAATCGTCGCGCCGGGGGTCGGGACGTCCGGGGTCAGAGTAGGTTCTGAGCCATGGCTGATGTGCTCGGCAACGACGAAGTTACCGCCGCGCTGGCGAAGCTCCCGGGCTGGTCCGGCGACGCGGAGGGGATCGAGCGGTCGGTGACCGCGGCCTCGTTCCTGGACGGGATCCGGCTCGTGGCGGAGGTTGCGCACGTCGCCGAGCAGGCCGACCACCACCCCGACATCGACATTCGGTGGCGGACGGTCACCTTCCGGCTGTCGACACACTCGGCGGGTGGGGTGACGGAGAAGGACATGGCGCTCGCGGGTCAGATCAACGAGTTGATCGGGTAGCCGGGCATCGACGTAGGGTCGAGTAGGCAAAAACTGTCGTACCCCCTCGGTACTGTCCAAGCATGACCCAATTCGACGTGGCAACCGCAGCGGTGGAGGCGGCTCTCGCGGCCGGGGCGCGGTATGCCGACGCCCGTGTGATGCACCGCCGGACCGAGTCGATGACGGCGCGCAACGGTGAGATCGAGGATCTCAGCCAGGATGAGGACGCCGGGGTGGGCGTGCGGGCGCTGGTGGGATCCAGCTGGGGATTTTTTGCGGTACCGGACCTGGGCGGCGATGCGGCGCGGCGGGCCGGCGAGCGGGCGACGGCGATCGCGCGGGCATCGGCGACGGTGCCGGGACCGGCGCTCGACCTGGTCGACATCGAGGCCAGGGTCGACTCGTGGGCGAGCGCTTGCGAGGTGGACCCGCTCGGGGTGGCGCTGTCGGTGAAGGGCGACCTGCTCACGGGTGCGACCGCCGAGGCGCACAAGGCGGGCGCGGACATCGCCGAGGGGCTGTATCAGATCTGGGACACGCGGAAATGGTTCGTGTCGTCGCAGGGACACCGCATCGACCAGCACATCCGGGAGTCGGGGGCGGGCATCTCGGCGACCGTCATCGGCGACGGTGAGACACAGCGGCGGTCCTATCCGTCCTATCGCGGGCAATACGGCACACGCGGCTGGGAGCTCGTCGACGAGCTGGACATCCCCTCGCACGCCACACGGATCGCCGAGGAGGCGCGCGCGCTGCTGTCGGCGCCGCAGTGCCCGGCGGGTGAGACGACGCTGATCCTGGGCAGCGAGCAGATGGCGCTGCAGATCCACGAGTCGGTGGGGCACGCGATCGAGCTGGACCGGATCCTCGGCTGGGAGGCGGCGTTCGCCGGGACCTCATGGCTCGACCTCGCCAAGCTCAACCAGCTCCGCTACGGGTCGGAGCTGATGAACATCACGATCGATCCGACGATCCCAGGGGCGCTGGGGTCGTTCGGGTACGACGACGAGGGCACCCCGGCGCGTCAGCGGTTCGCGGTGCGGGACGGGATCTGGGTGGGTGCGCTCGCCGGGCGGGACTCGGCGGCGGTGGCGGGGCTGGACTACGCGGGCAGCGTGCGCTCCGACGGATGGGCCCGGCTGCCGATGGTGCGCATGACCAACGTCGGGCTCCTGCCGGGCCCGCACACGCTGGACGAGATGATCGCGGCGACCGACGACGGCGTGCTGATGGACATGAACCGGTCCTGGTCGATCGACGACAAGCGGCTCAACTTCCAGTTCGGCTGCGAGATCGGCTGGGAGATCAAGAACGGCAAGCTCGGGCGGATGCTGCGCAACCCGACATATACGGGGATCGGCCCCCGGTTCTGGGGCTCGATGGACATGCTCGGCTCGGAGATGGTGTCGTGGGGCACGCCGAACTGCGGCAAGGGCCAGCCCGGCCAGATCGGGCACACCGGCCACCCGGCCGCGGCGGCCCGTTTCCAGAACGTCCGCGTGGGGGTCCGGGGATGAGCACGGCGATGACTGAGACCGACCTGGCGCAGCGCGTCCTCGAGCTGGTCGGAGCCGGGATCGAGGCCGAGGTGGCGGTGGAGCGGCACGCGCTGTCGCTGACCCGGTTCGCCAACTCCTACATCCACCAGAACGTCGCCGACGAAACGACGTCGGTGCGGCTGCGGCTGCACGCCGACGGGCGCACGGCCGCCACGACGACCACAGTGCTCGACGGGCTCGACGAGATGGTCCGGCGCACCGTCGAGGCGATGCGGCTGGCGCCGGCCGACCCGACGTGGCCGGGGCTCGCGCCGCCGGCGCCGCTCGCGTTCAACGGCAACGTCGACGAGGAGACCGCGGCGGCGTCGCCGGACGAGCGGGCGGGCCGGGTGCGGGCGTTCGTGCAGCAGGCCGAAGGGCTGGACACCGCCGGGTACTGCCGGACGTCCTCGACGCGGGTGGTGTACGCGAACTCGGCCGGGCAGCATCTCGCCGCAGCGCGGACGAGTGCGGCAATGGACGGCATCGCGCGGACCGCCACGTCGGACGGGCTGGGGCGGCTCGCGGCCGTGCGGATCGCCGACATCGACGGCGCGGTGCTCGGCGCGCGGGCGGCGGCCAAGGCCCGGGCCGGAGCCGATCCGGTCGAGCTGCCGCCGGGGCGCTACGAGGTGGTGCTCGAGCCGGCGGCGGTGGCGGACGTGCTGCAGATGCTCGCGATGTACGGGTTCAACGCCAAGATGGTGCTCGACCGGCAGTCCTTCCTGAAGCTGGGCGAGGCGCAGTTCGACCCCTCGGTGACGATGGTGGAGGACTCGGCGCTGCCGGACGCGACGGCGATCCCGTTCGACGCCGAAGGCACGCCGCGGCGCCGGGTGGTGCTGGTGGACCGGGGCGTGTCGAGCGCGGTGGTGCACGACCGGCGCACCGCGGCCCGGGCCGGGGAGGGCGCAGAGTCGACCGGGCACGCGCTCGCGGGCGGCGCCAGCTTCGGGGCGATCCCGACGAGCCTGCGGCTGCTGCCGACGGACGGGGGCGCGTCGGTGGAGGTGGACGGGCCCGCGGCGGACTCCTCGGTGGCGGCGCTGGTCGCCGGGGTCGAGCGCGGGCTGCTGGTGACGGACAACCACTACACGCGGGTGCTCGACCCGCGGACGCTGGTGGTCACCGGGCTGACACGCAACGGGGTCTGGCTGATCGAGGACGGGGTGATCACGACGCCGGTGCGGAACTTCCGGTTCACGCAGTCATACGCGCAGGCGCTCGGGCCGGGGGCGGTGCTCGGGATTGGGGCGCGGGCCGTGGAGCAGCCGGGGCCTTGGGCGGAGTCGGGGTTTGTGGCGCCGGCGGTGCGGTTGGCGTCTTGGAACTACACGGGGGGTGCTTCGGGGTGAGGTGCTCTTAGGGGCACGAGCGGGGGGCGGGGGCGCACGCCAACCTCTGCGTGAGGATCGGTTCGTGGGTGGCCAGGGAGGCGGCGTCCGTTCGCACCGCTTTCGGCCCGGCGCGGGTCGCGGTCATGGCGTCCGCGAATAACAGGCGACGTCCGAGGGCGGGGCGCGGTCACGGCGTCCGTACGCGCACCGCGGCGCCCGGCGCTGGGCGCGGTCATGACGTCCGCGAACAACGGTGCGCGGTCACTGCGTCAGTGAGCAGACGCGCCCGTGCCACCAATAACCGCCGCCGTTAACAAAAGGCCAGCACAACCAGCTCACAAGGCCCCAAGCGCCAACAACAACCAAGGGCACCCTTACCAGAGCACCACTACGCCCGGGAATGGTGAGGTCACAGGGGCGGGAGTGAAGTTCTCCACACGCGGTGGACGATTTTCCGGAAGGCCTTTCGGCGAGTGGCTGCCACACGCCAGACTCCCAACGCACGACGCTGCGGGATCGGGCGTAACGTGTGCACCGACCATAGATCGGTACATCGGAGAACTCTTCACCAGCCCGTCCAGGGAGTACTCACCATGACGACCACGCCTATCAGGCCTCGGTCAGTTTCCGGCGCGGGGGGCCGCGCTGCGATCAGCGCCAAGACATTGCGGACGGACGGGTGGCGGACTTCCCCGTTGGTCATCGCGGCGATTCTGCTCTTCTTCATCGTCTATTCGACGATCCGGATTTTCATGGCGAAGTGGTACTTCGTCCCGGAGCACGGCTACCTCACGCCGCTGTACTCGCCGTGTCTGAGTGACTCCTGTCAGGAGGGATCGTCGCACTTCGGGACGCCGTTCGGGGCGTTTCCGCGGTGGCTGCCGCTCGGGCTGGCGGCGTTCCCGTTCGTGGCCGGGTTCCGGGTGACGTGCTACTACTACCGCAAGAGCGGGTACCGCTCGCTGTGGCTGTCGCCGCAGGCGTGCGCGGTGCAGGAGCCGCACAAGAAGTACAGCGGCGAGACGCGTTTCCCGCTGGTCTTCATGAACTCGCACCGGTACTTCTTCTACGTGGCGTCGATCATCCTGTTGATCAACGTCTGGGACGCCTTCCACGCGTTCAAGGGGGCCGACGGCGGGTTCGGCATCGGGCTCGGGTCGCTGATCATCGTGGTCAACGTGATCGCGCTGGCCGGGTACACCGCCAGCTGCCACGCGTGCCGGCACGTGATGGGCGGGCGGCTCAAGCACTTCTCGAAGCACCCGGTGCGGTACCAGCTGTGGACGCTGATCTCCAAGCTCAACACCCGCCACGGCACGTTCGCGATGACGTCGCTGTTCACCGTGATCCTGACCGACGCGTACATCATGGCTGTGTCCGCGGGCTGGTTCACCGACCTTCGAATCTGGAATTAGGACCCCCCGATGACGAACATCGAGCGACACACCTACGACGTCGTGGTGATCGGCGCGGGCGGCGCCGGGCTGCGGGCCGCCATCGAGGCGCGGCTCGCGGGCAAGAAAACCGCCATCATCTCCAAGTCGCTGTTCGGCAAGGCGCACACGGTCATGGCCGAAGGTGGCGCCGCCGCGGCGATGGGCAACGTCAACGCGAACGACAACTGGCAGGTGCACTTCCGCGACACGATGCGCGGCGGCAAGTTCCTGAACAACTTCAGGATGGCCGAGCTGCACGCCAAGGAGGCGCCGGAGCGCATCTGGGAGCTGGAGACCTACGGCGCGCTGTTCGACCGTACGAAAGACGGCAAGATCAGCCAGCGCAACTTCGGCGGCCACGAGTACCCGCGGCTGGCGCACGTCGGCGACCGGACCGGCCTGGAGCTGATCCGCACGCTGCAGCAGAAGATCGTCTCGCTGCAGCAGGAGGACTACGCCGCGCACGGTGACTACGAGGCGCGGATCCGGGTCTTCCAGGAGTGCACGATCACCGAGCTGTTCATCGAGGACGGCGCGGTGGCCGGCGCGTTCGGCTACTACCGCGAGTCGGGCGAGTTCGTGCTGTTCGAGACGTCGGCGATCGTGCTGGCCACGGGCGGCGTGGGCAAGTCCTACAAGGTGACGTCGAACTCGTGGGAGTACACCGGAGACGGCCACGCCCTGGCGCTGCGCAGCGGCGCGACGCTGATCAACATGGAGTTCCTGCAGTTCCACCCGACCGGCATGGTCTGGCCGCCCTCGGTCAAGGGCATCCTCGTGACCGAGTCGGTGCGCGGCGACGGCGGCGTACTCAAGAACACCGAAGGCAAGCGGTTCATGTTCGACTACGTGCCGGACGTCTTCCGCAAGCAGTACGCGGAGACGGAGGAGGAGGCCGACCGCTGGTACTCCGACCCGGACAACAACCGGCGCCCGCCGGAGCTGCTGCCGCGTGACGAGGTGGCCCGGGCGATCAACAGCGAGGTCAAGGCCGGCCGCGGCACCAAGGCCGGCGGCGTGCTGCTCGACATCGCCTCCCGGCTCAAGCCGGAGCAGATCACTAAGCGGCTGCCCTCGATGTACCACCAGTTCAAGGAACTGGCCGACGTCGACATCACGAAGCAGCCAATGGAGGTCGGGCCGACCTGCCACTACGTGATGGGCGGCGTCGAGGTCGACGCCGACACCGCGGCGGCCGCGGTGACCGGGCTGTACGCGGCCGGCGAGGTGTCCGGCGGCATGCACGGCTCCAACCGGCTCGGCGGCAACTCGCTGTCCGACCTGCTGGTGTTCGGCAAGCGGGCGGGCGAGCACGCGGCGGCGCACGCGACCGAGACCAAGCGGCGCAAGCCGAGCGCGGCGGCGGTCGAGGCGGCCGTGGAGACGGCGCTGGCCCCGCTGCAGCGCGGCGAGGGCGGCGAGAACCCGTACACGCTGCACCATGAGCTGCAGGACATCATGGGCACGCTGGTCGGCATCATCCGCCGCGAGGGCGAGCTGCGCGACTCGCTCGTGCGCCTGGCCGAGCTCAAGGAGCGGGTCAAGAAGGTGGGCGCCACGGGCGGCCGGCGGTACAACCCGGGCTGGCACCTGGCCCTCGACCTGCGCAACATGCTCGTCGTGTCGGAGTGCACCGCGAAGGCGGCCCTGGAGCGCACGGAGTCGCGCGGCGGCCACACCCGCGAGGACCACCCGAAGATGGACCCGAACTGGCGCCGCGTCAACCTGGTCTGCTCGCTCGAGGGCGAGGACGTCCGCCTGGAGCACCAGCCGCTGCCGGTGATGCGCCCGGAGCTCCAGTCCCTGTTCGAGCGCAGTGAGCTGGCCAAGTACATGACCGACGAGGAGCTGTGATGGGTACCAAGCGCCACTTCCGCGTCTGGCGCGGCGACGACACGGGCGGCTCGCTGGAGGACTTCCAGGTGGAGGTCAACGAGGGCGAGGTCGTGCTCGACGTCATCCATCGGCTGCAGGCCACGCAGACGCCCGACCTCGCGGTCCGCTGGAACTGCAAGGCCGGCAAGTGCGGCTCCTGCTCGATGGAGATCAACGGCAAGCCGCGCCTGGGCTGCATGACGCGCATGTCGACGTTCGGCGACAGCGAGACCGTCACCGTCACGCCGCTGCGCACGTTCCCGGTCATCCGTGACCTCGTCACGAACGTGAACTTCAACTACCAGAAGGCCCGGGAGCTGCCGGCCTTCGCGCCGCCGAAGAACGTCGAGCCCGGCGAGTACCGGATGCAGCAGGTCGACGTGGAGCGCTCGCAGGAGTTCCGCAAGTGCATCGAGTGCTACCTGTGCCAGAACGTGTGTCACGTGGTCCGCGACCACGAGGAGAACAAGCAGGCCTTCTCCGGCCCGCGGTTCTTCATCCGGGCCGCGGAGCTCGACATGCACCCGCTGGACGCGCGCAACGACCGCAAGGAGCTCGCGCAGGCGGAGCAGGGCCTCGGCTACTGCAACATCACCAAGTGCTGCACCGAAGTGTGCCCGGAGCACATCAAGATCACTGATAATGCGATCATTCCCATGAAGGAACGCGTTGTCGATCGGAGGTACGACCCCGTGACCTGGCTCGGACGCAAGATCTTCCGCCGTGACCAGCTGGACGAGCCGGCCCTGGCGCACACCTCGAATTCGTCGGGCGCGGCGGACACCGGCGCGCACTGGAGCCAGCAGGGCCCGGTCCCGCAGGAGCCGGCCGTCGGCACGGACGGCAAGCTGACCGTCGCCGAGCTCTACCTGGACCGCGCCGCCGCGGCCTCGCCGTTCGGCGACGACCAGGAGTTCCCGCTGCCGCCGGAGAAGCTGCGGTACAACCACCCGCCGACCAGCAGCGGCCACTGAGCACTGCAACAGGGCCTCTGACGCTCGTCAGAGGCCCTGCATGGCCTTCGCGTACCGGTCGGTGACGCGCGCCTGGACGAGCTTTGCCACTGGCGCGCCGAGACGGACCCACCACTTCGCCGGGCGGCTGAACGCCCGCACCTCGAACCACACCTCGCCGGCCGCGTCGTCGGAGAAGTCGGTGGAGAGCAGGAACGCCTCCTCCCCGGTCTCCACGTGCCCCGGCAGCGTCCCGAACCCGAAGCCGTAGCGGCCGGGCTCGTCGATGACCCACACGATCCGGCACGGCACCCACAGCCGCAGCAGCCCGACCCCGATGCCGGAGGCGAACTCGACGCCGACCGCCGGCCGGTCGGCCTCCGTGCGCACCAGCAGCCCCGCGCCGCGCTGCGGCCGCCAGCCCGCCAGGGCCTCGGCGGCGACGCGGAACGCCTCGGCGCCGACCCCGACCCGCACGCGCCGGGTCACGTGCAGGTAGCCGGGCGGCAGCGGCCCGTCGCGGGTGGCGCCGACCTCGCTGTACGTCAGGTTCACGCGGTAGAAGGTAGCAACGGCTCCAGCGCGCGCACGATCGGCGCGTCGGCCGGCAGCCACGGCACGCTGTACAGCTCGCCGACGGCCAGCCAGCGCAGGTCACTGTGCTCCAGCGCGACCGGCTGGGCGCCGTTGATCAGCGTGGCGACGTACACCCGCAGCACAGCGGTCCCGTTCAGCATCGCGATGTCGTCGCCGACCCGCTGCCCGACCTCGACGTCGACGCCGAGTTCCTCCTGGCACTCGCGCACCAGCGCCTGCACCTCGGTCTCCCCCGGGTCGACCTTCCCCCCGGGAAACTCCCATTTACCGGCCATTTCGGGCGGCTCGGCACGCTCACAAGCCAGGACACGTCCGCCGGAGATGATCGCGGCGCCCACGATGATCCTTGGCATCACCCGTTCGGTCTGCACGGCCAACCAGGGTGCCAGATCCAAATGAAGTTCCGGTGGCGGGCTATGCCCTGTTGTTCACCAGACGCGGGAAAAGTGGCCGTGGACAGATCCACCGGTTGCTAGTCAGACTTGCAGACACCGTTGATGACGGGCAGGCTTCGAAACGGCCACAAGCCGGCAACGATGCCGTGGGAGGGTAGGTCGAAATGCGGGCCCGGTGGAGCGACGATCACCGTGATTATCTCAGCGATGCGCTGGCCTTACTGCAAGGCTGGACACTCGACGGCGGCGAGATCCGCCGGACGTTGCATCTCGACGATTCCCAGCATGCGGCACTCACCGAACGAATGAAAGTGGTAGCGGACGCCGTCGGCGTCCGCCCGGACGTCCGCCGCCTGGACGGCCGCACCCAGATCCGCCTGCGCGTCCCGGGCACGGCCGACTCGGAACTCTCCCCCGGCGAGGTCACGCTGGCCGCCCGCATCGAGGACATGTACAAAACCATCATCGCGGGCGCCGCATAACACCAAAAGCCTCATGGCTCGGGTCCGCGTCACCAGCTGACCGTTGTTCCCACCAGACACCGCTGCGGGCCTGGCGGCCCTCCGCTGCCACCTCCGCGGTGCCAAGAACGACACTCACACGTTGAAGCGGAACTCCACGACGTCGCCGTCCTGCATGACGTAGTCCTTGCCCTCGATGCGGACGCGGCCGGCGGCCTTGGCGGCGTTCATCGAACCGGCCGTCATCAGGTCCCCGAAGGACACGACCTCGGCCTTGATGAAGCCGCGCTGGAAGTCCGAGTGGATGACGCCGGCGGCCTCGGGGGCCGTGGCGCCGATCGGGATCGTCCAGGCGCGGGCCTCCTTCGGGCCCGCGGTGAGGTACGTCTGCAGGCCCAGCGTCCGGAAGCCCACCCGGATCAGCTGGTGCAGGCCGGGCTCCGGCTGGCCGATGGACGCGAGCAGTTCGAGCGCCTCCTCCTCGTCGAGGTCGGTGAGCTCCGACTCGATCTTGGCGTCGAGGAAGATGGCCTCGGCCGGCGCGACGATCGCGCGCAGCTCGTCCAGGAAGGCGGCGTCGCTCAGGCCGGCCTCGTCGACGTTGAAGACGTAGAGGAACGGCTTCGCGGTCAGCAGGTGCAGCTCGCCGAGCTCGGAGATGTCGAAGCCGGCCGCGTAGAGCGTGTTGCCCTCGTTGAGCAGCTCACCGGCGGCCTTCGCGGCGGCGGCGACGCCGGCGCGCTCCTTGCGGACCTTCGCCTCCTTCTCCAGCCGCGGCAGCGCCTTCTCGATGGTCTGCAGGTCGGCGAGGATCAGCTCGGTGTTGATCGTCTCGATGTCGTCGCGCGGCGAGACCTTCCCGTCCACGTGCACGACGTTGGGGTCGGAGAACGCGCGCACCACCTGGCAGATCGCCGAGGCATCGCGGATGTTCGCCAGGAACGCGTTGCCGCGCCCCTGCCCCTTGGAGGCACCGCGCACCAGGCCCGCGATGTCCACGAACGACACCGGCGCCGGAATGACCTTCTGCGAGTCGTACAGGTCGGCCAGCCGCCCCAGCCGCGTGTCGGGCAGCCCGACCACCCCGACGTTGGGCTCGATGGTGGCGAACGGATAGTTCGCCGCGAGCGCGTCTCCCTTGGTCAGGGCGTTGAACAGGGTGCTCTTGCCGACGTTGGGCAGGCCGACGATACCGATGCTGAGTGCCACGACACGTGAGTCTACGGAAACGGCCCGGCCACCCCGGCGCCGGTCGGACGCCGTCAGCGCGCCCCCCGGCCAAACGGGCCGCCCCCGCAAGGCAGCCGACCCTGCGAGGCAGGCCGCCCCACAAAGCCGGCCGCCGCGAGGCGAGCTGGGCGCGAGGCGGGCTGGGCGCCCGAGCCGAGCCGGGCACGCGAGCCGAGCCGGGCACGCGAGCCGGGCTGGGCGCGCGAGCCGGGCGCGCGACGTGGTCAGGTCAGGCGGACGCCCAGCTCGGTGGCGAGCCCGGCGAACGCGCGGGCGGCCTCGCCGAAGCGGCGTGGCCCCGACAGCACGTCCGGGCGCGCCGGGTCGTGCAGGTGCGGCTCGAGCGACGCGAAGCCCGTCCAGCCGGAGTCGCGCAGCGCGGTCAGGGTCTCGCGCAGCTCGCCGTCGCCCTGACCGGCCGGCACCTCGACGCCGTCGGCCGCACGCGCGTCCTTGACCTGCAGGTACTCGATGTAGGGGCGCAACGCCGCGAAACCGTCGGTGAAGGGGCGGACGCCGACCTGCACGAAGTTGGCGTTGTCCCAGGCCACGCGCAGAGCCGGCGAGCCGACGGACTCGACGATGTCCAGGACCCGCTCCGGTGTGTCGCCGTAGATGGCCTTCTCGTTCTCGTGGACGAGCACGACCGACTCGCGCTCGGCGACCTTGGCGAAGGCGCCCAGCCGGGTCAGGACCGTGTCGCGGGTGGCCTCCACGGCGACGCCGTCGGGGCGGTAGAACGAGAACAGCCGCACGTAGCGGGCCTCCAGGCGGCGCGCGACCGCCACCACTCGCTCCAGGCGCGCCAGCTCCGTCGGCGCGTCGTCGTAGACGCCGGTCTTGCCGATCGGGGACGCGATCGCCGAGACCCGCACGCCGTGGCGGTCCAGCAGGGCGGACAGGCGCGTGACGTCCTCGTCGCTCATGTCGGCCACGTTGACGCCCCACGCGCTGCGAAACTCCAGGTGCGACGCGCCCAGGGCGAGGAGCACGGACAGTTGTACCGCCGGGTCCTCGTCGATCTCGTCGCCGAACCCCGACAGCGTCCACTCGGTCATACACGACATTATGAACGCCATGGAAGCCGATGCGGTCGCCCGCTCCCACCGCCCCGGAACCGTCGACGGGATCGCCCGCCAACTGCGCGAGCTCGGCCTGCCCGAGGGCGCGACCGTCGTCGTGCATTCGTCGCTGTCGCGGCTGGGCTGGGTGGCCGGCGGCGCGCACGCCGTGGTGCTGGCCCTGCTGCAAGCGATCGGGCCGGACGGCACGCTCGTCATGCCGACGCACTCGCGCAACCTGACCGACCCGGCCGACTGGGGCAACCCGCCCGTGCCCCAGGACTGGTGGGAGGTCATCCGCGCCGAGACGCCCGCCTACGACCCGCAGGTCACGCCGACCGGCTTCATGGGCGCGATCGTCGAGTGCTTCCGCTCGTTCCCCGGCGTGCTGCGCAGCGCGCACCCGACGGTCTCCTTCGCCGCCCTGGGGCCCCTGGCCCGGCAAATCACCGACGGGCACCAGCTAGACGACGGCCTCGGCGAGGGCTCGCCGCTGGCCCGGCTCTACGAGGCGGACGCCTGGGTGCTGCTGCTCGGCGTCGGGCACGACAACAACACGTCGCTGCACCTGGCGGAGTATCGGGCCGAGGTACCGAAGGAATATCTGCGGCAGGGATCGCCCATGCTCGTCGAGGGCGAGCGGCGGTGGGTCACCTATCGGGAGCTGTCCGACGACACGTCGCTGTTCGACGCGCTCGGCAAGGACTTCGCCGAGATCACCGGCGGCGAGCGGACCGGGCCGGTCGGCGCGGGCACCGCCCGGCTGATGCGCCAGCGCGAGCTGGTGGACTTCGGCGCCCGGTGGTTGACGCAGCGTGGGGCGAACTGACCGCCTGTTGATCACGCGGTGTCCACATCGCGCCATGTCCGCAGTGCGGCAGCCATGGGCCATGTCGCTGAATTGCTTCGGGATTCAGACTTCGTGCTCGGGTGGTCCGGTATTCCCCCCTTACGCGGATCCGCCCAGCCCCCGGGCCGCGTGTCGTCGTTAGCCCTCCACCTCAGCGGCGTCGCGCGGCCCACCTTCTGCCCTGGGACCCGGGTTCGGCGGCGCACATCCACCGCCGGGTTCGAGGGCCGCCGAGGCTGGCTGTCCAACCGCGACCGCGGGCACCCGGGCCGCCGGCCCGGCCCCGGGCCCCTCCCGCACCAGCTCCCGCGCCACGGGCCCGGCCTCGACGGCGTGCGTCTCCCGCGCGGCCGCGACGGTCCCGCGCAGCTCCCGCGCCGGATCCCGCACGACAGGCCCGGGCTCGACCCCGGTCGACTCCCGCGGCGCCGCGACGGTCCCGGGCGCCTTCCGCGCCGGATCCCGCGCCACGGACCCGGCCTCGACGCCGATCGTCTCCCGCGCCGCGCCGGGCCCGAAGGCGTCCGGCGCCGCGACGACGGTCGGCAGCCAGCCGCGGCGGCCGGCCTCGAACGCCAGGCCCGTGCGGGTGTCGACGCCGACCGCGACCATCAGCCGCTCCAGGCGCCGCTGCACGGTGCGCTTGCTGACGCCGAGCTGCGAGGCGATCGACTTGTCCGGGAAGCCGGCCACGAGCAGCGACAGCAGCAGCCGCTCCGCCTCGGCCGGCCCGCCGTCGGGCTCGTCGGCCAGCAGCGGCGAGGCGCGGTCCCAGATGCCCTCGAACAGCGCGACGAGCGCGTCGAGCAGCTCGCTGCGGCGGATCAGCGCCGCGGTCGGCTCGCCGAGGTCGCGCTCGCGGTCGGGCACGAGCGGGCAGATCGCGATGGACCGGTCGGCGATGGCCAGGCGCACCGGCAGCGACTCGACGACACGGGCCTGCTCGCCCCGGCGCACCGAGGCGGCGATGCTGGGCAGCTCGCCGGGGCTCTCGACGAGCGCCCGTTCATAGATCGCGCGGTACCGCACGCCGCGCCCCAGCGCCGCGCTCTCCTCGGCGTTCTCCGGCCCGCTCATCGCGATCGGGTTGACCCGGCAGAACCACAGGATCTCCTCCTGGGCGGAGTTCTGCATGTCCCGCAGCCGCTCCCGCAGCGCGGCCGCGCCGACGACGATCTCGACGAGGTGGTCGGCGACGCGGCGGCGGGTGGTCGCGCGGTACTCCTCCGTCAGCCGGGCGACGACCCGCCGCGCCGAGTCCAGCGAGCGCTGCCGCCGCAGCAGGGCGTCACCGAGCGCGACGTCGGGCGGGAGCGGCTCGAACACCGGGCCGCCGCGGGCGAGGCCCTTGGCCCGCAGAGACTCGAGCAGCCGGCGCGCCTCCGCGGCCGGGATGTCGGCGGTGTCGGCGAGGTCGTCGGGCCCGGCCGCCGCCAGCCGCACCAGGAGGCGGTACGCGTGCTGCTCACCGAGGTCCAGCAGTTGAGCGTCGAGCTGGTCCGTTTCGTCGGGCATGCGACGACTCTACGAACGGGCGCCGGCGCTGACGAGGGCCGGCGCCCGGACAGGGAGCCGATCTGTCTGTTCCAAGGATCACTTACGCCCGGGTCAGCGGGTCATCCTTGGGGTCGTCGTACTTCACGGTCTCGAACCGGCCGTCGTAGTCACTGTCGGTGACGGTGTAGTCGCGGCGGCCGTCGCCGTCGACGTCGCGGGCCACGAAGTCGGCGCGGCCGTCGAAGTTGGTGTCGCGCACGTCGGTGTCGATGTTGCCGTCGTTGTCGAGGTCGGCGACCACCCGGTCGAAGCGGCCGTCGTGGTTGGTGTCGATCGCCGCGATGTCCTTGTCGCCGTCGTTGTCGGTGTCGACGAGGATCACGTCGACGCGCCCGTCGCCGTCCGTGTCGCGCATCTCGGTGTCGAGCGTGCCGTCGCCGTCGGTGTCGATCGAGTACCGGTCGATGCGGCCGTCGCTGTCGTCGTCGTAGGCGACGAAGTCGGCGCGGCCGTCGTGGTCGCGGTCCATCGCGTAGATCGTCTCGCCGTGCTCGCCGTGCAGGGTCACGACGCTGGGCTCCTGGTCGGCGGCGGACAGGCCGCTGCTGTCCCCCTCGGCCGGCCCGAGGCCCGCTTCCTCGCCCTCGGACGCGCCGGTCACGTACTCGGTCATCGCCAGTCTCCATATCGTGTTCGTTGGCCACCACCTTAGGCGCTTCGGGCCAGCCACATCGGCGTCCGAAAACCGCCAGTCACCGCCGCGCGGGCGGGGCAGGATGGAGTCGTGGAACTCGACTTCGAAACCTGCCGCAAGGCGGCGACCAGCCGTGACTCGCGCTTCGACGGCGTGTTCGTCACCGCGGTCAAGTCGACCAAGATCTATTGTCGGCCGTCCTGCCCGGCGATCACGCCGCGCGCCGAGAACGTGCGCTTCCTGCCGACCGCGGCGGCCGCGCAGCGCGAGGGCTTCCGGGCCTGCCTGCGCTGCCGGCCCGACGCGGCGCCCGGTTCGCCGGACTGGGACGTGCGCGGCGACGTCGTCGGGCGGGCGATGCGGCTGATCGCCGACGGCGTCGTCGACCGTGACGGGGTGCCGGGCCTGGCCAGCCGGCTCGGGTACACCGAGCGGCACCTGCACCGGATGCTCACCGCCGAGGTGGGCGCCGGGCCGCTGGCGCTGGCCCGGGCGCAGCGGGCGCAGACCGCGCGGGTGCTCATCGAGACCACCGGGCTCGGCCTGGCCGAGATCGCGTTCGCGGCCGGCTTCGGCAGCGTCCGGCAGTTCAACGACACCATCCGCGAGATCTACGGGCGGCCGCCGTCGCAACTGCGGGCCCGGCGCACCCGGCCGGAGCTCGCCTCGGATACCGAGCAGCAGCACGACGAGGGCGTGGTGGCGGTCCGGCTGCCGTACCGGGCGCCGCTGCACGCCGAGTCGCTGCTGGCGTTCCTGGGCGACCGGGCCGTGGCCGGCATCGACTCGGTCGAGGACGACGGGTACCACCGCAACCTCCGCCTGCCGCACGGCACCGGGCGTGCCGTGCTTCGCCCCGAGCACGGCCACGTCGCGGCCACCCTGCACCTCGCCGACGTGCGCGACCTGGCGCCGGCGGTGGCCCGCTGCCGCCGGCTGTTCGACCTCGACGCCGACCCCGTCGCCGTGGACGCCGTCCTCGGCGCCGACCCGGCCCTGGCACCGATGGTGCTCAAGGAGGAGGGCGTGCGCGTGCCGCGGGCCACCGACGGCTTCGAGATCGCGGTCCGCGCCGTCGTCGGGCAGCAGATCTCGGTCGCCGCCGCGCGCACCGTGCTGCGCAAGCTCATCGCCGCCGACGCCGGGCTGTTCCCGACCGCCGAGGAGCTGCTCGCGCTGCCGGACGAGGCGTTCGCGATGCCCGAGGCGCGCCGGCGCACGCTGCGCGGCCTGGCCGCCGCCGTCACCGCGGGCGAGCTCGACCTCGACGGCGGCGGCGACCGCGCCGAGACCGTGGAGCGCCTGCGGGCGCTGCCCGGCATCGGCGACTGGACGGCGCAGTACACGGCGATGCGCGCCCTGGGCGACCCGGACGCGTTCCTGCCGACCGACCTGGGGGTCTTGCGCGGCGCGCGGGCCGCGGGACTGCCCGACACACCGAAGACCCTGGCCGCGCACGCCGAGCGCTGGCGGCCCTGGCGCTCGTACGCCGCGATCCGACTCTGGAGAATGCCGTGAACACCTACTACACCACCGCCGACACCCCCGCCGGTGCCTTCACGATGATCGTCGACGCCGACGAGACCGTGCTGGCCAGTGGCTGGACGAGCGACGTGCGCGAGCTCACGGTCCTGGCGAGGCTCAGCGGCACGCCGGAGCATCGCGAGCAACTGGGCGTACCATCGAAGGCTCTTGAATCCTATGTGGACGGTGACCTGACGGCGATCGACGCCGTGCCGGTGCGCCAGGCCGGCGGCGAGTTCATCGCCCACGCGTGGGAGGTCCTGCGCGAGGTGCGCGCCGGCGAGCCGGTCACCTACACCGAGTTCGCCGCGCTGGCCGGGCGGCCGGCGGCGGTGCGTGCCGCGGCAATGGCGTGCGCGCGCAACGCGGCGGCGCTGTTCGTGCCCTGCCACCGGATCCTGCGCCTGGACGGCACGCTCGGCGGGTTCCGCTGGGGGCTGCCGGTCAAACGGTGGCTGCTCGATCATGAAGCAATCTGAATATCGGTTGGCGCCGATGTGAAGCCAACGTACGTTTGATGCATGTCAACAACGACCGCCGCGCCCAGTCAGGCGCGGCGGTCGAAGGCGTATGACCTGTGGCGCATGCGGGTCTACCTGCAGCCCTACTACCGGCTCACCGCCTGGTCGATGGTGGCCGCCGTCGGCTCGACGGCCGCGAGCCTCGCCATCCCGCTGCTCATCCAGCGCGTCGTCGACGGCCCGGTGCGCCACGGCGACACCCGGGGGCTGTTCCTGCTCGGCGCGCTCGCCATCGCGCTGGGCGTCTTCGAGGGCGCGCTGAGCTTCATCCGCCGCTGGGCGCAGTCGGCGTCCTCGGTCGGCATGGAGGCGAGGCTGCGCGAGGACCTCTACGCGCACCTGCAGCGGCTGCCGATCGAGTTCCACGACCGCTGGCAGTCCGGGCAGCTGCTGTCGCGAGCCACCGCCGACCTGTCCTCCATCCGGCGCTTCCTGAGCTTCGGGCTGTTCTTCTTCGTGCTCAACCTGGCCACGTACGTCGCGGTGTCGGTCCTGCTGATCCACCTGTACTGGCCGCTGGGCGTGTTCGTGGCGCTCAGCGCGATCCCGCTGTTCCTGATCGTGCGCCGGTTCACCGCGCGGTACTACGCCGCCTCCCGCGAGCTGCAGGACTCCCTCGGCGACCTCACCACCCGCGTCGAGGAGTCCGCGCAGGGCATCCGCGTCATCCGCGCCTTCGGCCGGCGCGACCACGTCGGCGAGCAGTTCGGCGACGGCGCCCGCCACGTGCACGACCTCGGCGTCGGCAAGAGCCGGATGGTGGCGCGCACGCTGTCGCAGTTCGACCTGGTCCCCAACGTCACCCTCGCGGTCGTGCTCGTCGCCGGCGCCATGGCGGTCTCGGCCGGCTCGCTCACCGTCGGCACCCTGGTCGCGTTCGTGGCTCTGCAGGTGATGCTGGTCTGGCCGATCGACATCCTCGGCTGGATCATCGCCAACGCGCAGGAGGCGATGAGCGCGTCCGCGCGCATCTACGAGGTCCTCGACACCCCGCCGTCCATCGTGGACCGGCCGGGCGCCGTCGCACCGTCCACCGTGGAGGGCCGGCTGCGCTTCGAGGGCGTCGAGTTCGGCTACGAGCCGGGCCGGCCCGTGCTGCGCGGCATCGACCTGGAGGTCGCGCCGGGCGAGACGCTGGCGATCGTCGGGCTCACCGGCAGCGGCAAGACGACCCTGGTGTCGCTGGTGCCGCGGCTCTACGACGTCGGCGCCGGGAGCATCACCATCGACGGGCGCGACGTGCGCGACATCCGGCTCGACTCGCTGCGTCGCATCGTCGGCACCGCGTTCGAGGACCCGACGCTGTTCTCGATGAGCGTGCGGGAGAACCTCACGCTCGGGCGCACCGACGCCACCGACGAGGAGATCGAGGAGGCGCTCGCCATCGCACAGGCCGGCTTCGCACACGACCTGCCGTGGGGTCTGGACACCCGCATCGGCGAGCAGGGCCTCTCGCTGTCCGGCGGGCAGCGCCAGCGCCTCGCCCTGGCCCGCGCCGTGCTCGGCCGGCCCAACGTGCTCGTGCTGGACGACCCGCTCTCCGCGCTCGACGTGCACACCGAGGCGCTCGTCGAGGAGGCCCTAGCCACCGTGCTGGCTGGGACGACGGCGCTGCTGGTCGTGCACCGCCCGTCCACGATCGCGCTCGCCGACCGGGTCGCGTTCCTGCAGGACGGCCGCATCGCCGCCACCGGCACGCACTCGCACCTGCTGGCGACCTGCCCCGGCTACCGGGACGTGCTGCGTGGCACTTGATGTCCAGCGGTGGCGCGGCACCGCGACGGAGGAGCCCGACCCGACCAGGCGCGTGGCGAGCCGGCGCCTGCTCGCCTCGCTGCTGCGCCCGCACAAGCTGTCGATCGTCGCGCTCGTCGCGCTGCTGCTCGTGCAGAACCTCGCCGGGATGGCCGGGCCCTACCTGGTGAAGCTCGGCATCGACCGCGGCATCGGCCACCCGCCGGTGCTCGTGCTCGTGACCGCGCTCTTCGCCGCCGCGACCGCGGCCGAGTTCGCCACCCGCCGCGCGTTCCTGGCGATGTCCGGGCGAGTAGGCAATGCGGTGCTGCTGGACCTGCGCGTCCGGGTGTACCGCCACCTGCAGAAGCTGTCGATCGGCTTCCACGAGCGGTTCACCTCCGGCCGGGTCATCGCGCGGCTGACCAGCGACGTCGACAACATCTCCGAGCTCGTCGACGGCGCCCTGGACGACCTGGTCCTGGCCGCGCTGTCGGTGCTGTCCGTTGCCGGGATCCTGCTGTGGCTCGACCTGCCGCTGGCGCTGGTCACGCTCGCGTCGTTCCCGTTCCTGGTGTGGCTGTCGCGCTGGTTCCAGCGGGCCAGCGCCCGGGCGTACCGGCGCACCCGGGAGACGATCGCGCTGGTCATCATCCATTTCGTGGAGTCGCTCGGCGGCATTCGCGCCGTGCAGGCCTTCCGGCGGGAGCGCCGCAACGACGAGATCTTCGGCGCCGTCAACGACGACTACCGCCGGGCCAGCCTGCAGGCGCAGCGGCTCGTCGCGACCTACTCGCCGGCCATCAAGATCGTCGGCAACGTCTCCATCGCCGTGGTGCTCACCTACGGCGGCTGGCGGGTGCTGCACGGGCACACCGAGGTCGGGGTGCTGGCGGCCTTCCTGCTGTACCTGCGCCGCTTCTACGAGCCGATGCAGGAGCTCTCGCAGTTCTACAACACGCTGCAGTCGGCCACCGCCGCGCTGGAGAAGCTGGCCGCGGTCCTCGACGAGCCGCTCGCGGTGCCCGAGCCGCGCTCGCCGGTCCACCTGCCCGCCCCTCGGGGGGAGCTCGCCTTCGACAGCGTCGCGTTCGCCTACGACGCCGGGCGGACCGTGCTGCCGTCGCTGGACCTGTTCGTACCGGCCGGGCAGACCATCGCCCTCGTCGGCGCGACCGGCGCCGGGAAGTCCACGCTGGCCAAGCTCGTGGCCCGGTTCTACGACCCGACCGCGGGCAGCGTCGCGCTCGACGGCGTCGACCTGCGCTCGCTGGCCGAGGGCGACCTGCGCCGGGCGATCGTCATGGTGACGCAGGAGAACTACCTGTTCTCCGGCACCGTCGCCTCGAACATCGCCTTCGGCCGCCCGGGCGCCACCCGCGCGGAGGTCGAGGCGGCGGCCGCGGCGATCGGCGCGGACGCGTTCATCCGGGCCCTGCCGGACGGCTACGACACCGACGTGCGCAAGCGCGGGGGCAGACTTTCGGCCGGACAGCGGCAACTCGTGGCGTTCGCGCGTGCCTTTCTGGCCGACCCCGCGGTGCTGATTCTCGACGAGGCGACGTCCTCGCTGGACATCCCGAGCGAGCGCCTGGTCCAGCAGGCGTTGCGGACGATCCTGGCATCCCGGACCGCTCTGGTGATCGCGCATCGGCTGTCCACTGTGGAGATCGCCGACCGTGTGCTGGTCCTCTCCGGGGGCCGGATCGTGGAGGACGGCCCGCCATCGGCACTGATCACCGGCGGTGGCCACTACGCCGCCCTTCACGAGCAATGGCGCGATTCCCTGCTGTGAGCTGCTCTGTGTCGGGAAATTGACAGTCTTTGTGGTCCCGCCGCGTGAATGGCGGGGTTCACGCCGTCGATCTACCGTGGACAGTGCGGTTCGTGGGAAGATTCTCGTCACGCTACGGATCTCGGCTAGTTGCCCGCAGTGATCTTCGCGGGGGTTACCGACACTCAGAAGAGGACCGATGACTGGCGGACGATGGAGTAGCCAGACCCGATTTCTCGTCGTGTTCGTCGGGCTCGCCCTGGTCGCCCTGGGCGTGCTCACGACGGTGCAGTTCCGCAGCACCGCCGGCGCCGCCGCCCTCGTCGGGGCGGGCGTGCTGGTCGGGCTCGCGGGCCTGTCCGGCGGGACGATCGTGGTCCGCTCCGCCGACCGCGAGGAGCGCCTGGCCTCGGCCGGCCGCGCCCAGCAGGAGGGCGACGCCGAGGGCGCCTACGACCGCTTCGTCCAGCTGATCCGCGGCCACGCCCCGCAGGCGATCGCCTACCACGAGGGCGCCAACGCGGCGCTGTACGAGGCCGCCGGCCGCGAGGGCCAGAAGCTCCAGCCCGTCTTCGGGTCCTTCCTCGGCCCCATCGCCATGTCCGAGGCGCACATCATCGTCGACATCCGCGCCGGCACCGGCTTCTCGATCGCCCGCATGCAGGCCACCTTGCAGGCGCTGCTGGTCGGCCCCACCGCCGCGTTCCAGGCGGCCCTGGTCATCGTCAACGCCTCGCCGGACGACTCGATCCTCTCCTCGGTGCGCCAGCTGAGCACCTCCCTGGACCGCCCGGTCGCCGCGGTGGCCTGGCGCATCGGCGACCACTCCGACGCCATCTCGGAGGCCATCGTCGACCTGCGCCACGAGCTGCGCCGCCGCGACCACGAGTCCCTGATCGAGGTGCCGGCCTTCGACGAGCCCGACGACATCTTCGAGCCGGTGCGCATCCCGACCCGTTCCGCGCCGCCCCCGCCTCACATCCCTCAGCAGCAGTCGTCGCGCATGGACGACGACGACGTGTACCCGCACGTGACGTCCTCGAATGTGTACGGCGCCCCCGCGGCCGAGCCCGTCGAGGAGCCCGACCCGGTCGAGTGGCCCGTGCCGGAGCCACGCCGCCGCCCTTCGCCGACCCCACGCGTCTACGACGACTCCGCAACCTGGCAGCGCGCGACGGACCTGCACTGGCGCGGCCAGCTCCAGGAGGCCGAGGAGGCGTACCGCGAGATCGTCGACGCCCGCGCGCACGCCCTCGGCTGGGACCACCCCGACACGCTCACGGCCCGCGACCAGCACGCCACCGTCCTGCGCGACCTGGACCGCCTGGCCGAGGCCCTGGTCGAGTGCGACGAGGCCCTGACGGCGCGGGTGCGCATCCTCGGCGAGGACCACCCCGACACGCTGACCAGCCGCAGCCACCTGGCCACCATCTACCACCAGCTGGGCGACCTGACCCGCGCGGAGACCGAGCACCAGCGCGTCCTGGAGTCCCGCACCCGGGTCCTGGGCGCCAACCACCAGGAGACGCTGATCAGCCGCAGCAACCTGGCGAAGGTCTACCAGGACATGGGCGAGCTCGACCGCGCGATCGACGAGCACCGCACCGTGATGCGCGCCCGCGCCCGCCTGCTGGGCCCCGAGCACCGCGACACGTTGATGAGCCGCAGCCTGCTCGCGTCGGCCCTGCACCACGCGGGCCGCCTGCCGGACGCGGAGTCCGAGCACCGCGCGGTCCTCGGCAGCCGCCTGCGCCTGCTGGGCCCCGTGCACCTGGACACGGCCGTCTCCCGCCACCGCCTGGCCAGCGTCCTGCACGACCTGGGCCGCCTGGACGAGGCGATCACGGAGTACCGCGCGGCGCAGGCCGTCTACGCCGAGCTCCTCGGCGCCTCGAGCCCCTTCGCGCGGGCCGCGGCGTCGGACCTGGCCTTGGCGGAGCGCGCTCTGCGCGCCGCACAGGGCTCGCACCGCTACTGACCCCCCAGCCCCCGCGCAAGATCGCCGGCACCTACCGCACCTGGGCGCCCAGCTCGTTGGGGCGCGCTTCGACCGCGTCGAGCCGGGCCTCGTACTCGCGGTCCTTGGCCGAGAACAACCCCACCAACGCGACGGTGCGGATCTCGCCCATACCGCCCACGCTCGCAGCCCACCCGATCCGCCTCACGCGAGATTTCGACGCGTTCAGCGATGAGCCGCCGCGTGCAGCAGTTCGGCCGCAGCGCATCCCGGCTCCACGGAGCGCATCCGGCCGGCCGGAAGACGCCACCCGCCCACCACGTCGCGTCCCGCTGCCAGACGACCGCCGCGGCCACCGCTGCAGCAGAAGCCGTCCGCGCAGCCGTCGCTGGCCATCGCGCGACCCGGTCACCCGGTCACCCGGTCACCCGGGCCGCCGTCGCCGCGGCCGTCGAGCGTTCGCGGCAGCAACAACGACCATGAAGCGCCACCACCAGCATCCCGCGACGGCGAGCCGAGCCCGTCACCCGCGCGCTCGCGGGCGGACGCGCGAGCCCGGGTCAGGCGCTGCCGCAGATCCGACTGACTCTCGGCGAATCCGTTCACGAACGCCGCCCGCATCGGCGTCACGTGACCGGAAACGTCCCGCGCCGGCGCCTCCGATCTATTGGCTAACCGTACACCGGCCCACCTAACTGATCTTCCAAGCCATCACAGAGCGTCAGTATCAGTCACCATGAGTAAGAGCCCCGGGATTGGAAGCCCGGTGAGAGCCAGCGCGATCCGCTCAGCCGTCAGGCGGTCGACCCGAACGTGTTCGTGGCTGGGATCCACCGTCCCGAGACCGGACGCCTGCTCAACCCAGGCCGAATTCAGCCGGCCGTCCCAGACGATCGAAGGGCCGTCCCGCCGGTACAGCAAAGCCACCGGCCGGTTGCCGCCGCGCATCGGTCCGAACATGGCCTCGTAGTGGGCGTCGTCGGCAGAAGCAGGCGAGAGCGGCAACGCAGCGCCGGTGCCGCGGGTCTGCCACAAGGTCGGCGGGAGCGTCCGCCAGTCGAGGCCAAGCGCGCGAATCGTGAGCGGTCCGGGACGATCCAGCAGGCTCGCGGAGTACCGCAACGAAGCCGTCGACTCGGCGCCGGCCAACTGCAACGCCTCGATGGACGCGGTGATCGCGGCCCGGCATTCCACGGAGTCGGTCTGGTTGAAGAGCCAGGCGCCGGCGCCGCCGCCCGTCGGGCCCCAGCCGCGCGTCGACAGCACCGCCGGGTCGGGGCCGAATGCCTCCGCGACGGCGCCGTGGCGGCCCCACGTCAGCGAGACGAACTTCCAGTCGTCCGTGGCCAGCTCGATGATCAGCCCGCCCTCGTCGCGGCGCCGCGCGAGCTCGTCGACGAGAGCGTCGACCAGCAAAGGCCAGCCGGGATGCGATCGTCACGCTGCGAAGCGCGAGGAGGACGCGGCGGGCGGCGTACCTCGAGTTTGCAACCCGTGTAGTGCAGCGCCACCCGCACCTGGCAGGCGTCCAGGGACCACCGCGCCGTACGGTCATTCGGCCAACCGTCGTACGTGTGCTCCGGTTCCCGGTCGAGCACAGCGCTCACCAGGGCGGCCGTCCGAAGGAACGAGTCGTGCCGGAGCCACAGCGGCGCCAGCCCTTCCAGGTCCCACTGCGACGGCGTCCATTCATCCATGCCGATCGACACGCCCGTTACAGCGGGACCGGCGCTCACCAGCACCCGACGGAAGCCGTACGGCACGCCCGGCCTGATCATGCTGCGGCCGTCGGGCTGCCAGGAGAGCTCGGTCACCAGCAGGTCGGGCTCGAAGGGATCACGCCACGGCAGCGACAGCGCCTCGTCCAGCCAGGCGCGCGCGTCGTCGGCCGGCCGGACCTGCCATCGCCTGCCGTCAGTCACTCGTCCCCCATGGGCAGGTCTTGGCAGCGCGGACGTGGCAGGGAGGCGCGTCAGCGCCGACCGGTGTCTGGTGGGAACAACGGTCGTCAGTTGCACGGGCCCGAGCCATGAAGAAAAAACGGGGCGGCCGGATCCGCTCCGACCGCCCCGAGTGTGCGCTAGAAATCGCCGCCGAAGTCGCCGGCGTCGCCGAAGCCGGCGTCGCCCCAGTCGCCGCCATCGCCTCCGTCGCCGCCGTCGAAGTCGCCGGCCTCGTCGTAGCCCTGGTCGAAGCCCTGGTCATAACCGGAGTCCATGCCCTGGTCGAAGCCGGCGTTGTACGCGGAGTCGTAGCCGTGGTCGCCCCAGCCCGGGTCGAACAGCGCGTCGAAGACGAGCACCGAGCCGATGCCCCAGGCGCCGGCCACGAGGGCCGTCTTCCACCACGGCTCGGAGTACCAGCCGGAGGGGACGCCGCGGCCCGCGACCGCGCCGCCGGGGTAGTAGTACGGGGTCGCGTTGCCGGGCTGCGGGCTGGCGCGGTACGTGTGGCCCTGGACGGCGACCTCCCGCTCCTTGGTGATCGTGCCCGCCCGCGCGCCGGCCAGCGGCGGCAGGTCGGGGCCGGGGTCGAGGCCGAGGGCGGTGCGCGCCGCCCGGATGTAGGCGAGGCCCTCGAGCGAGCTCTCGCGCGCCAGGTCGTACTGCTTGACGCTCGTGGACCGCTCCAGCTGGCCGCCGGCGGCGTTGTACCGCTCGCTCGCGTCTACCAGAGCCTGCTTGACCGCCGGCTCGTCGCCGGAGAGGTTCATCAGCTGGCCGCCGAGGCGCTCATACCACCGGAGGGCCTCCTCCCGCGCATCGGCCAGCTGCTGCGCCTCGCGCTTCCTGCGCCCGAAGCCGAACACCGTCACCACTCCACCCAGGACGAGTAACCCATGCCTTCGAAGGTACCGGTTTCTGTCATACCCCTACGGCATGCTGAACACCGTGAATCTCGCCCTCCTGCTCATCGGACTCGTCATCGGTGCCGCGCTCGGCTGGTTCGTCGCCCGTTCGCGCTCCGCCGTGGACCTGGCCAAGCTCGAGGCCACCCTGCAGGCGACCCGCGACGGGGAGGCGCGCCTGGAGGCGTCGCTGCGCGGCCTGACCATGGAGGCGCGCGCCCAGACACAGGACGCCGTCGCCGACGCGGTGGCCCCGCTCAACGAGGCGCTGCTGCGCTACGAGCGCCGGGTGGCGGAGCTGGAGCGGGATCGCGTCGGGGCGTACGAGTCGCTGCGCGAGCAGGTCCGCGCCATGCACGAGGTCTCCGGCGAGCTGCGCACCGAAACGCACCGCCTGGTGTCGGCCCTGCGCGCGCCCACGGTCCGCGGCCGCTGGGGCGAGCACCAGCTGCGCCGCATCGTCGAGGCCGCCGGCCTGCTCGAGCACTGCGACTTCGACGAGCAGGTGACATCCGCCACGGACGCCGGCGTCGTGCGCCCCGACCTCGTCGTGCGGCTGCACGGCGGCCGCCAGGTGGTGGTCGACGCGAAGGCACCCTTGGAGGCGTACCTGTCGGCCCTGGAGTCCCCCGACGACCAGACCCGCACCACGCGCCTGACCCAGCACGCCCGCCAGCTGCGCGCCCACGTCGAGGGACTGTCCGCGAAGTCGTACTGGTCGGCGTTCGAGCCGTCCCCGGAGTTCGTCGTCCTGTTCGTCCCCGCCGACACCTTCCTCGACACCGCCCTCCAACACGACCCGTCTCTCCTCGAACACGCCTTCGCCCGCAACGTGATCCTGGCCACCCCGGCCACCCTGGTCGCCCTGCTGCGCACCATCGCCTACGCGTGGCGCCAGGACTCCCTGACCGCCAACGCACTGGCCGTCCACCAGACGGGCCGCGAGCTGTACGCCCGCCTGAGCACCATGGGCGAACACCTGTCCAAGGTCGGCACGTCGTTGTCGACGGCCGTGACGTCGTACAACCGCGCGATCGGCTCCCTGGAGTCCCGCGTCCTGGTCAGCGCCCGCAAGCTGGCCGAGCTCGGCGTCAGCGCCGACACGCTGCCCACCCCGCCCCAGGTCGAGGCCGCCCCACGCCAGCTCCAGGCCCCGGAGCTGGTCGACAACGAGTACGAGGCCTTGCTCGCCGCACTACGAGAGGAGCCGCCCCAGTAGCCAGCGCCACGCCGCCGAACGATCCACGCCCCGCCACCGCGCACGCCCCGCCGCCGCCCGCGCGCTGCCGCCGCCCCCGGCCTTCAGCAGCACGCGGCCTTCAGCAGCACGCGGCCTTCAGCAGCACGCGGCCTTCAGCAGCACGCGGCCGGCGACGTACGGGCGGCGCTCGAAGGCGCGCCCGTGCCGCGCCGGCCGCGATTGGGCATTGACCGACGTACGGTCTTTCAACAGCAGATTCATGGCTCGGGTCCGCGCAACTGACGACCGTTGTTCCCACCAGTCACCGCTGCGGGCCTGGCGGCCCTCCGCTGCCACGTCCGCCGTGCCAAGCCCAGCCCCAACGCCCGCCCGCCTCCAGGCCCACCGGCCGTCACCGCCCGCGTCCGCCCACACCGCCGCCCCCACACCGGCGGCGCCCAGCCATGCCACGGTCCCAGCCTCCTCGTGCACGCCAACGCCGCCGCCCGCGCTCGGCTGCGCCGCGCCAACCGCTCGCCGAGCGACGCCAAGAAGTGCCCGACCACGCGACGGCCCGCGCACATCCCAGCCTCGATCTGCGCACGCAGACGCCGACGCCGACGCGCCCCGCCGCCGACGCGCGTCGGCGCTGTCGCTTGGCTCGGCTGTGCCGCGCCAGCCGTTCGGCTAGTGAGGCTGAGAGCGCCTGGCCGTTGGTGGCTGGGCGGTTGGCGTTGGCCCGTCGGCATTGGGCCGAGGCCGTTGCGCACCTGCGGGGTGCGACAGCGCGCTACCGGAGTGCGCTCAGGGCATCGGGCAGCATTTTGTCTCCGCGATCATGCATTTTCGGCCTGTTACCAGCAGGTTTTCCACGTTGATGAGAAATCGGCCTTGAGTAGGCCGGAAAACGCATGATCGTGGAGAGAAAATGCCGGGGCGGAGGGGGCGGAGTGCCGAGGTTGCCGAGCGTTGCCGGGCGAAACAGGCAATTGTTGGGGCTCGAAGCGGGCCGCAGTCAGGCGAATTGCGCATTGCCCGCGAGCGAAGTGTGGAGCGCGGCGACGAGTAAAGCGGGACAGTGTGCCTTGGGTGCACGGGCGGCGGTGGGAGAGGCGGACCGGCAACGGGCGGAGGGGAGATGGGGCCAAAGGGGGCAATGCGGAGCGGGTGTCGGCGGGCGTACTCGGCAGTGTCGGGGACATGATCGAATCGCGGGCAACCAGCATCTAGCGTCGCCGGCATGTTTGGACTTGGCCGCGGGAGCGGTGGCGATGCGGTCACCGCGCGTGGGGAGATCGTGCACGTCGAATTCGGGCTGCAGAATGTCGATGGCTACGGGAATGCGCGGGCCTCGCGGTACACCGTGCGTGTTCGGGTGTTTCCCGATGACGGGGGGTCGTTCGAGGCCTCGATCAAGGTCAAGCTTCGCGGGACCGCGGGGCCGATGATCGGGGAAGAGACCTGGGTGCGGTACGAACCGGGGAAGCCGGGGCGGATCAACTTTGACCGGGAGCGGATCAAAGTTCGGGCCTACGACCGGGTGCAGGCGAACCCGGGGCTGCGCGTTGTTGTGGACACGCTGTATCGGCACGGGGATCCGCCGGTCAGCGTTATCGCTACTGCGCGATAACGCTGACCGGGGGGAACGAAGAAAAACTACGACAGGGTCTTGGCGACCTCGGCGGCGCGGGCCGCCGACTGGGCCTTCATGTCGCGCTTGAGCTCCTGCGGGAGGGAGAAGACGAGCTTCTCCTGGGCCGTGGTGATCTCGGCCACGTCGGTGAAGTCGCGGGCCGCCAGGTAGTCCAGGACCTCCATGACCAGCTCGTCGGGGACCGAGGCGCCCGACGTGACGCCGACCGTGGTGGCGTCGGCGAGCCACTCGTCCTGGATCTCGGTGGCGTAGTCGATCAGGTAGCCGGCGCGGGCGCCGGCGTCTACCGCCACCTCGCGCAGGCGCTGCGAGTTGGACGAGTTCTGGGAGCCGACGACCAGGACGATGTCGCAGTTGGGGGCCATGGCCTTCACGGCGTCCTGGCGGTTCGACGTGGCGTAGCAAATGTCGTCGCTCGGGGGCGACATCAGCAGCGGCAGGCGCTGCTTCAGGCGGGAGACGGTCTCCAGGGTCTCGTCGACCGACAGGGTGGTCTGCGACAGCCAGACCACCTTGCTCGGGTCGCGGACCGTGACCTTGTCCACGCCGTCGGGGCCGTCGACCAGCTGGATGTGCGCCGGCGCCTCGCCAGTGGTGCCGATGACCTCCTCGTGGCCCTCGTGGCCGATGAGCAGGATGTCGTAGTCGTCGGCGGCGAAGCGGCGGGCCTCCTGGTGGACCTTCGTGACCAGCGGGCAGGTGGCGTCGATCGCGCGCAGGTTGCGGCCCTTCGCCTGGTCGTGGACCTCGGGTGCGACGCCGTGTGCGGAGAAGACGACGATCGCGCCCTCGGGGACCTCGTCGTTCTCCTCGACGAAGATCGCGCCCTTGGCCTGCAGGGTGCTGACGACGTGCTTGTTGTGCACGATCTCCTTGCGGACGTAGATCGGAGCGCCGTACAGCTTCAGCGCCTCCTCCACAGTCTGGACCGCACGGTCCACACCGGCGCAGTAGCCGCGGGGCTTGGCGAGCAGGACGCGCTTCGAAGCAGTCACACCGCCATCGTACGTGCCCACGCCGAGCCCTCCCCTGGCCGCGCGCGGCGGCGGAACGGGATCAGCGCCGCCAGCGTCGCCAGGGCCGCACACACGCTCACCACCGCGGCCAGGGTCGACCACGGCATGACCAGCGCCACAGGCGCGCCGATCTCGTCCTGCAGGCCCGCGCGGGACTCGAACAGCGCCGGCACGGCGACGGCCAGGCCGAGCAGGGTGCCGACGAGCACGCAGAGCAGCGCCTCGCTCACCACGACCCGCGCCGCCTGGGCCGCGGTCGCGCCGGCGCGGTGCAGGGTGGCGAACTCGGGGCGGCGCGCGTACGTGGCCATGAGCAGGGTGTTGGCGACCGCCAGCGCGGTGTACCCGACGGAGATGCCCAGCAGGACGGCCAGGAACAGGTCGATGAGGTCGCCCTCCTCCGCCGCCGTGCGCTCCACGTAGGCGCGGGCGGTCATCCGCTCGGCACCGGCAGCAGGGGCGAAGTCGCCGGCCAGGTACACGACGTCGGTCAGCGCCGCCGGATCGTGTGCGCGCACCAGATCGCGCGGTAGCTGTACCGAATCCTCCGGCACTTTTGCCGAAACGGAAGCCACCGTGACGCTGTGCACCGAGCCGTCCACGAAGCGCAATGAGATCGCCTGACCCGCCGTCCAGCCAAGGTTCGGGGCGGCCACCAGGCCGTCGACCGCCGAGCCGACGGCGTCCAGCGGGCGGCCCGAGTCGAGGTACACCGTGCTGACCAGCTCCGAGCGGCCCGGCTGGGCGCGCACCGCGGCCTCGGACAGGCCGGGCACCGCCGTGGACGCCACGGCGACGGCGGACTCGGGGATCTTCGCGGTGTCCTCGATGCCGACCGCGACGTCGGCAGTCTGGAACGTGCCGACGAGCAGCACCGCGAACCCGACCGCGGCCAGCACGGGTGCGGCCGTCGACGCCGTGCGGCGGGCGGCCACCCGCGCGCCCTCGCGCACAAGCAGGCCGGTCGCGCCCCGGCGGGCCGGCCAGGTGACGAGCCTGACGATCGGCACCACGAACACGGGGGCGAGCAGGGCGGCGGCGACCAGCAGTACCATCGCGGAACCCAGCACGATCGTCGGCTTCTGCTCCGCCGTCGAGCCGGGCAGCAGCAGGGCCAGGCCGCCGCCCAGCGCCAGGCCGGCCAGGCCGGTGATCCAGCGCGACAGCGTCATCGGGCGCGGCTCGGCGGCGGCGACCCGCAGCGCGTCCAGGGCCGGCACCCGCGAGGCGCGGCGGGCCGAGAGCCACACGCCCAGCGCGCCGACGACCAGCCCGGCGCCGATCGCGGCGAGCGGCGCCCACCAGGTGAAGCCCACCCGGAAGCCGGTCGGCTCCAGCCCCACGGCCACGAACGGGCCGGCCAGCAGCGGCGCCAGCGCGGCGCCGAGCAGCGAGCCCGGGACCCCGGCGCCGATCGCGACGAGCACGACCTCGGCGAGCAGCATCCGCCGGACCTGGCCGGGCGTGGCGCCGACGGCGCGCAGCAGGCCGAGCTCGCGGCGGCGCTGCGCGGCGGCGAACGCGCAGGTCGAGGCGACGACGAACACGGCGACGAACCCGCCGACGAGCACCGTGGCGATGATCAGCTGGGCGCCGATCCAGCGGGTGCCGCGGTCGCCCTCGGGCTCGGCGGCGGCGCGCTCGTCGCCGGTGAGCGCGGTGCCGAGGCCGCCGAGGACGTCGGGCAGCCGCGCGGCGACGTCGGCCGGGCGGGCGCCGGGGTCCAGCCGCAGGCCGATGAACCGCACGCCGCCGGCCAGCGAGCGCGCGGTGGCGTCGTCGACGTAGAAACCGGGGCGCTCGATCGTGCCGGAGACGGTCCACGTCGCCGGGCCGGCCGCCGTCAGCACCGGCAGCGCCGCGCCGACGGGCATGCCCAGTGCCGCGTCCACCACGACTTCGCCAGGGTTCTGGGGTGCCGTTCCGTTTTTCATGGTGTACCCCATGAGCCCGGCCGACGCCCACCCCCGTCCACTGTGGATGGAGTCGCGCCGGTCCCCGACCGGCCGGCCGTCGACGACCCGTTGCACGTAGAACGGGCGGTCGGCAACGGCGGCGGCCACGCCGGGCACGGCCGCGAGCCGCGTCACAAGACCGTCGGTCTCGCCGGCCGACCAGGGCCGGTACGTCGGGAAGCCGCCGCCGGGCGGGTCGTATCGGGGCGCGGCGACGACGACCCCGGCCGCGGAAAGCTCCGCCGGGACGCGCGGACGCGCCGCCGCCCACAGCGACAGGCTGCCGGACAGCACCGCCACGCCCAGCAGCAGGGCCACGAAAGTGCCGGCGAAGGAGGCCCAGCGGTACCGCAGCATCGCGAGGCTCATCGCGTCTCCACCTGGGCCATGCGCGCCGCGATCTGCTCGGCGCCCCGGGGCTCGCGCAGCTCGTCGAGGATGGCGCCGTCGGCGAGGAACAGCACCCGGTCGGCGTGCGCGGCGGCGAGCGGGTCGTGCGTGACCATGACGACCGTCTGCGCGTGCCGGTCGACGGCGGCGCGCAGCAGCCGCAGCACCTCGCGCGACGCGGTGTTGTCCAGCGCGCCGGTCGGCTCGTCGGCAAAGAGCACGGCGGGCGCGGTGACCAACGCGCGGGCGATCGCCACCCGCTGCTGCTGACCGCCGGACAGCTCGCCCGGCCGGTGCCGCGCCCGGTCGGCGAGCCCGACCTCGGCGAGCACCGCGCGGACCTGCCCGGGTGCGGCGCGCCGGCCGGCCAGGCGCAGCGGCAGCTCGACGTTCTGCTCGGCGCTCAGCGCCGCGACGAGGTTGAAGGACTGGAACACGAACCCGACGCGCTCGCGGCGCAGCCGGGTCAGCGCCCGCTCCGACAGGGGCGTGAGGTCCACTCCGTCGATGAGCACACGGCCGCCGTCGACCCGGTCGAGCCCGGCCGCGCAGTGCAGCAGGGTCGACTTGCCCGAGCCGGACGGGCCCATCACGGCGGTGAAGCTGGCCGGTGAGAAGCGGACCGAAACCTCGTCGAGCGCGGTCACCGCGTGCTCGCCCGCCCCGTAGCGGCGGGTCACGGACCACAGCTCGACGGCCTGGTGTGTCTGCAGCGTCGTCGTCACGCAATCGATCTCACCGGCGCGGGGCGCCCCGCACAGTCGCGTGGTGGTGAGACCTTCCGGTAACGCCAGCACTACCGCGCGCGGCCCGGCCCGCCGGTACGGTCGCTGCATGCGGCCCCGATCTGTCATGGAGGCGCTGCGGCTGCCGCCGGCGCGGTTCCTGACCTCGCGGTGGCCGTGGCGGTCGCTGGCGTACCTCACGACCGGCGCCCTGGTGGGCATGGTGGCCGGCGGCGTGCTGCTCGGGCTGCTGCTGGCCGGCGCGGCGCTGAGCCTGGTGGTGATCGGCCTGGCCGGCTTCCTCGCCGCGGCGCTGTCCGGCATCGTGGTGGCCCGCATCGAGCGGCGCCGGCTGCGCATCGTCGAGGACATCCGCCTCACCGACCCGCACCGCACGCCCGAGCGGCGCGGCCTGCGCGCCTGGGTGACGACCCGGCTGTCGGAGCCGGCGACGTGGCGCGAGCTCGGGTACACGATGCTGATGACCACCGCCCTGTGCTGGCTCGACGGCCTCGTGGTCGCCCTGTGGGGCTGGGCCGTGACGGCGTTGGTCTGCGGTCCGCTGTACATCCACGACACCCCGCTGTCGCTGACCCTGACCGGCTCCGTGTTCGGCGTGGCGCTCGGGATCGTGCTGCTGTACCCGATGAGCGCCTGGGCGGCCGCCCGCGCGGCGATCACCCAGGCCGTGCTCGGCCCGCGGATGGAGTCCGACGCCCGGCTGACCGAGGTCGCCCGGTCGCGCGCCCGCCTCGTCGACGCCTTCGAGGTCGAACGGCGGCGCATCGAGCGCGACCTGCACGACGGCGCGCAGCAGCGGCTCCTCGCGCTCAGCATGCAGCTCGGCCTGGCCCGCCTGGAGCTGCCGCCGGACTCGCCGGGCGCCGAGCCGGTGGCGCGGGCGCACGAGCTGGCCAAGGAGGCGCTGGCGGAGCTGCGGGAGCTGATTCGCGGGGTACACCCGAAAATCCTGGCGGACCGTGGACTGCATGCCGCCCTGCGCGAGGTCGCCGACCGCGCCCCGCTGCCGGTCGACGTCGACGCCGCCCTGCCGCAGCGCCTGCCCGGCGGGGTGGAGGCGTGCGCGTACTTCGTGGTCGTCGAGGCCCTCGCCAACGTCGCCAAGCACAGCGACGCGACCCGGGCGCGCGTGGTCGCCTCGGCGTCGGCCGGCCGGCTCACGGTGCAGGTGCGCGACGACGGCCGCGGCGGCGCCGACCCCGCGCGCGGCACCGGCCTGTCCGGCCTCGCCGACCGGGTCGCGGCCGCGGGCGGGACCGTGGCGCTGGCGAGCCCGGTGGGAGGCCCTACGGTGGTACACGTGGAGCTGCCTTGCGGGTCGTGATCGCCGAGGACGGCGTGCTCATCCGGGAGGGCATCGCCGGCCTGCTGCGGCGCTTCGGGCACGAGGTCGTCGCGGCCGTCGGCGACGCGCCGGCGCTCGTCGCCGCGGTGCGCGAGCAACGCCCCGACCTGGTGGTGACCGACGTGCGCATGCCGCCGGGCTTCAGCGACGAGGGCCTGCAGGCCGCGATCGCGCTGCGCGCCGAGGACCCCGCCCTGCCGGTGCTGGTGCTCAGCCAGTACATCGAGCAGACGTACGCCGCCGAGCTGCTCGAGTCCGGCCGCCGCGCCGGCGTCGGCTACCTGCTCAAGGACCGCATCGGCGACGTGGCCGAGTTCGCCGACGCGGTGTCCCGGGTCGCCGCCGGCCACACCGTCGTCGACCCGGACGTGGTCGCCCAGCTGCTCGGCCGCCGCCGCGACCCCCTGACCCGCCTCACCCCGCGCGAGCGCGAGGTGCTCGCGCTCATGGCCGAGGGCCGCTCGAACGCCGCGATCGCCCGCGCCCTGGTGGTGAGCGAGGCCGCGGTGGCGAAGCACATCAACGGCCTGCTGGCGAAGCTCGACCTCCCACCGGACGACGACGTACACCGCCGCGTCCGCGCCGTCCTCGCGTACCTGCGCGGTGCGTGACTGAATGTCGCTCCGAGTAATCGATGAGGGCCGCGATTTTTGGTGGATGGTAGCGTTTAGGTGCAGGAACGAGGGGGCGCCGCCGCAACCGCGCACCCGTGTCATCGCCTCACTCGCCGGGCGTCGGCGGACTCGGCATTAGGGTGGCGGACATGAGGTTTTCGGCATGCGGTCGCTCGCGCGAGCTTCCGGCGCGTGGGCTCGCAGCGCGTTGGTCTTTGGGTGACAGCGTGCACGGCCGCGCCGGCGTGGGCTCGAGCGCCGTGTGGTCGCGCGCGTGACCGAAGACGCCGCGGGTGACAAGTCCACCAGCGAGAAGCCCTGGCCCGTGCGCGTGGTCAGCCAGAAGATCAGCCAGTGGATCGGCCGCCTCGGCTGGATCTGGATCGACGGGCAGGTCACGCAGGTCGTCCGGCGGCCGGGCACCAACACGGTGTTCATCACGCTGCGCGACCCGTCCGCCGACCTGAGCCTGAGCGTGACGACCAACCGCGACGTGGTCGACCTCGGCGCCCCGACGCTGGCCGAGGGCGCCCGGATCGTGGTGCACGCCCGCCCGGAGTTCTACGCCGCCCGCGGCTCGCTCAGCCTGCGCGCCGACGAGATCCGCCAGGTCGGGCTCGGCGAGCTGCTCGCCCGGCTGGAGCAGGTGAAGCGGCTGCTGCAGGCCGAGGGGCTCTTCGCCCGCGAGCGCAAGCGCCGGCTGCCGTTCCTGCCGCGCCGGGTCGGGCTCGTCACCGGGCGGGCCAGCGCCGCCGAGCGCGACGTGCTGACCAACGCGCGGCGGCGGTGGCCGGCGATCGACTTCCGGGTCATCAACGTGGCGGTGCAGGGGCCCTCCGCCGTGCCGCAGATCATCGACGCGCTCAACATCCTCGACCGCGACGAGTCGATCGACGTGATCGTGCTCGCGCGCGGGGGCGGGTCGGTCGAGGACCTGCTGCCGTTCTCCGACGAGGCGCTGTGCCGGGCCGTGTTCGCGTGCCGGACGCCGGTCGTGTCCGCGATCGGGCACGAGCCGGACGCGCCGCTGGTGGACTTCGTCGCCGACGTGCGCGCCTCGACGCCCACCGACGCCGCCAAGCGCATCGTGCCCGACCTCGGCGACGAGGTGCGGCTCATCGGGCAGGCCAAGCAGCGGCTCGACCGCTCGCTGCGCGGCCTGCTCGACCGCGAGCAGCACCGCCTCGACGCGCTGCGCTCGCGGCCCTCGATCGCGCGGCCGTTGACGATGGTCGACGTGCGCGAGGCGGACGTGGCCGCCGTGCGCGAGCGCGCCAGGCGCAACCTGCTGCACCGGCTCGACCGGGCCGGCACCGCGCTCGAGCACACGCTCGCGCGGCTGCGCACGCTGTCGCCCAAGGCCACGCTGCAGCGCGGGTACGCGATCGTGCAGCGCGCGGACGGGGCGGTGGTGCGCGCGCCCGAGGACGTCGCCGCCGGGGAACGGCTGCGCATCAGGCTCGCCGACGGCACGCTCGCCGCGACCGTCTCGCCGGACTCGACGGAGGGATGAGGATTGCGCGCGCCCGAGGAAGTCGCCGCCAAGGAACGGCCGGCCGACGGCACGCTCGCCGCGACCGGGCGTGCGCCCGAGGACGTCGCCGCCGGGGAACGGCCGCGCACCAGGCCGGCCGACAGCACGATCGCCGCGACCGTCGCGACGGAAGGATGAGGATGTCGAAGCGACTGCAGGAGTACATGCTGGCCAGCGCCTGCAGCGGCCGCGAGGTCGTGCGGGCCGGGCCGTTCACGGTGACGATCAGCGGGCACGACGCGAACGTCTACCTCAACTACGCGATCCCCGACGAGGGCGCCGAGCCGTCGCCGGCCGACGTTGCGGAACTCGTCGAGGCGTTCACGAGCCGAGGTCGGACGCCGCGGCTGGAGTACCTGCCGGGCCTCGCCCCCGCCGTCGAACCCGCGCTGCTCGCCGCCGGGTTCACCGTCGCCGAGCGGCTGCCGCTCATGCAGTGCTCGCCGGGTGCCGACGCCGACTGCCCGGTGCCGGACGGGTTCGAGCTCGTCGTGCCCGAGTCCAACGAGGACGTCGCGGCGATGCTCGGCGCGCAGCACGAGGCGTTCGGCGAACCGCCGCCGTCGCCGGAGCACGTGGCGAACACGCGCGCCAAGGCCAAGGGCGGGCAGCTGCAGCTGCTCGCGCGCGAGATCGCGACGGGAGAGCCGGCCGGCGGCGGCGTGGCGATCGCGGTGCGCGACGGCATCTCCGAGGTCGCCGGGATCGCGGTGCGGCCGCGGTACGAGCGGCGCGGCCTCGGCGCCGCCCTCACCCTGCACCTGACGCGCGCGGCGTTCGCGGCCGGGGCGACGCTGGTCTACCTGACGCCGGCCGGCGAGGCGCAGGAGCGGGTCTACGCGCGCGTCGGCTACCGTCGCACCGACTCCGTGCTGTTCCTGTCGTACAACTCCGAGGGGGAAGCGACCGCGTGAGCGATCCGAAGAGCGAGACCGCGCCCGCCCTGACGTACGAGCAGGCGCGGGCCGAACTGGCAACCGTCGTCGAGCGGCTCGAGTCGGGCGGCTCGACGCTCGAGGAGTCCCTGGCCCTGTGGGAGCGCGGCGAGGAGCTGGCCGCGATCTGTCAGCGCTGGCTGGACGCCGCCCGCGCCCGGCTCACACCGCCGGAGTCATGACCGGGCCGCGGTCGTTTATACCGTCAGGCCGATGTAGCGGGCCTGCGCGCGCATCTGGTGCTCGAAGAACTCGTCGCGGTGGTTGATGGTGTTGCGCAGCTGACCGAAGATCTCGAAGCTCACCTGGCCGAACAGGGTCACCCACGACGACAGGCCCCGGGCCATCGTGGTGACCGGGACGTCGGGGGCGAGGGCGGCGAGGATGCGCTCCACGTCCTGGGCCGCATCCGGCGGGGGCGGCGGGTCGTCGTTCGGGCGCAGCGCGCCGGCGAGGGCCGCGTCCTGGAGGATGCCGCCGAGCACCCGGACCGCGCGGGTGGCCGCGATCACCGTGTCCTCCGGGGCCTGGTACCCGGGGACGGGGCTTCCGTAGATGAGCGCGTACTCGTGCGGTCGCTGCAAGGCCCAGCCGCGCACCGACCCGGCTACGGCCAGCCATCGGTCGGTGTAGGCATTTCGCGGTACCGCTGACTCGGCCTCTTCGGCGGAGCCGCCCAGCGCGTTGTAAGCGTCCAGGATCAGGGCGGTCAGCAGCTCGTCGCGGCTCGCGAAGTACCGGTAGATCGCCGAGCTCACCACGCCCAGGTCGCGGGCCACGGCGCGCAGCGAGAGGTTCGCGCCGTCGGTGGCCAGGTGGCGGCGGGCGATCTCCTTGATCTCGTCGGTCATCTCCGCCCGGACGCGCGCCCTGATCGAGTTCGCTCTCATCGACCCATCATGACACACGCTCCAATTCGAGAGCACTGCTCTTGCATTTGCGAGCGCCGTAGTCCTATGCTCTGAAGCGAGAGCACTGCTCACAAAGTTGAGCGGGCGACACAAGGAGGCTCTGTCATGCAGGTCGTCGTCGGGTCGGGTTCGGTCGGTACGGCCATCGCGCTCCAGCTCGCGAGCGCCGGCGAGGAGGTGCGCGTGGTCACGCGCAGCGGCAGCGGCCCGGAGCACCCGCAGATCAGCCGGGTGAAGGCGGACGCCGGGGACGCGGCCGCGCTCGCCCGCATCGCCAAGGGCGCCACGGTGATCTACAACTGCGCCAATCCGCTGTACTACGAGTGGCCGACCGCCTGGCCGCCGCTCGCGAACGCCATGCTGCGGGCCGCCGAGGCCAGCGACGCGGTGCTGGCGATCACCGGGAACCTGTACGCGTACGGCCCCGTCGACCGCCCGATGACCGAGGACATGCCGCTGGCCGCCACCACGGTGAAGGGCCGCGTGCGGGCGAAGATGTGGCAGGACGCGCTCGCCTCGGGGGTGCGCGCGATCGAGGTGCGCTCGTCGGACTGGATCAGCCCGAAGTACTCCCTGATCGACCAGGCCATGCCTGCCATGCGGCGCAACAGGACCGCCTGGATGCCGGCGCCGCTCGACGTGCCGCACACCTACACGTACACGGCCGACGCCGCCCGCACGCTGGTCGAGCTGGCGGGGCAGGAGCGCGCCTGGGGCCACGCCTGGCACACGCCGTCGCCGGCGCCGATGACCGCGCGGCAGTTGCTCGGGCGGGTCGCGGAGCTGGCCGGGCTGCCGGCGCCGCGGCTGCGGACGTACCCGAAGGCGGCGGTCCGGATGGCCGGGCTCTACGACAAGTTCGCCAAGGAGTTCCTGGAGGTCCGGTACCAGCACGCGCGGCCGTTCATCATGGACTCCTCGCGGGCGACGGCCGAGTTCGGGCTGACGGCGACGCCGCTGGACGACGCGATCCGCGCGACCCTGCGCCAGATGTGAGCTTCGAAAGCGACATATACCCCGTCAGGCGAAAAATCCGAAATGTCGCGGCGCGAAGCGCCCGACATTTCGGCACGAGGCCGGGGAAGCACGAGGCCGGGGAAGCACGAGGCCGGGGAAGCACGAGGCCGGGGAAGCACGAGGCCGGGGAAGCACGAGGCCGGGGAAGCACGAGGCCGGGGAAGCACGAGGCCGGGGAAGCACGAGGGCCCGAAGGACCCCGGGAAGGCAGGAGCCCTGAGGCGTCCGGAAACGCCTCAGGGCCGTGCCGGCCGCGTCAGGAGAAGTCGACGAGGGAGTACGCGCGCAGCTTCTCCAGCCGGTGGAACGAGTCGATCCAGCGGATCGTGCCCGACCGCGACCGCATCACGATCGACTGGGTGTAGGCGCCGCCCGAGCGGTAGCGCACGCCCTTCAGCAGGTCGCCGCTCGTCACCCCCGTCGCGCAGAAGAACATGTTGTCGCCGCTCACCAGGTCGTCGGTGTGCAGGACCCGCCCGAGGTCGTGGCCCGCGGCCAGGGCCTTTTCGCGCTCGGCGTCGTCGCGCGGCCACAGCTTGGCCTGGATCGCGCCGCCCATGCACTTCAGCGCCACGGCGGCGACGATGCCCTCGGGGGTGCCGCCGATGCCCATCAGCACGTCCGTCTCGCTGACGTCGCGGGCGGCGCTGATCGCGCCGGCGATGTCGCCGTCGGAGATGAAGCGGATGCGCGCGCCGGTCTGGCGGACCGTGTGGACGAGCTCCTGGTGGCGCGGGCGGTCCAGGATGCAGACGGTGAGCTCGGAGACGCTGGAGCGCTTGACCTTCGCGATGCGGCGCAGGTTCTCCTCGACGCCGGCGTCGATGTCGATCACGTCGGCACAGTCGGGGCCGACGGCGAGCTTCTCCATGTAGAACACCGCGGACGGGTCGAACATCGCGCCCCGCTCGGCGACGGCGAGCACCGCGAGGGCGTTGGGCATGCCCTTACTCATCAGGGTGGTGCCGTCGACCGGGTCGACCGCGACGTCGACCTCGGGGCCGGTGCCGTCGCCAACGCTCTCGCCGTTGTAGAGCATCGGCGCGTTGTCCTTCTCACCCTCGCCGATCACCACCGTGCCGCGCATGGGCAGCGAGTTGATCAGCAGGCGCATGGCGTCGACGGCCGCGCCGTCGCCGCCGTTCTTGTCGCCCCGGCCCACCCAGCGGCCGGCGGCCATCGCCGCCGCCTCGGTGACCCGGACGAGGTCGAGGGCCAGGTTCCGGTCCATCTCACGACTCATTCGTGCACTCCTCGCGCGTCGTTGCGTGGGTGTGGTGCGTCTCAAGTAATCCTGACAGGGACCCGGCCGCCATGGCCTGTCAAGATGGACACGTGGTGACTGCGACACAGCCGACCCGGGAGCCGAAGGCGCGCCGTCCGCGGGACATGGCGCTGTCGATGCTCGTCCTGATCATTCCGGTGTTCCTGATCGTCGGGTTCTACCGCTACCTCGGTCACGAGACGCCGCCGCAGATCGACACCACCGAGGTGTACGGGTCGGTCCAGCGCGCGGGGCAGTTCCAGCCGCTGCGGCCGGAGAGCCTGCCGGACGGTTGGCGGATCGTCTCGGCGACCTTCACCGACGGCGTGCTGCGCCTCGGGGTGACGGCGCCCGACGACGGGGCGCTGCAGATCGTCGAGAGCGCCAAGCCGCGGGCCGAGCTCGTGCCGGCGATCGTGGGACCGGGCGCCAAGGCCGGCGACGAGATCACCATCAAGAACATCACCTGGCAGCGGTACACCCAGGGCCGCCCGGGCGAGACGGCGCTCGTGCAGACGACGGACCCGCGCACCGTGATCATCGTCGGCCAGGCGAAGGACGCGCAGTTCAGGCAGCTGGCGGAAGGCCTTACGGCGTAGGCTCGCCGCTCAACCGTTGTCCGAGGAGTGCCCGGGGAACAGGTGTGCCGCCGGGTCGATGATCACGGCGGCGTTGTTGACGGCGGTGGCCGCCTCCCCGAAGCCGACCGCGATGAGGCGGACCTTTCCGCTGTACTCGCTGATGTCCCCGGCCGCGAAGACCCGCGGCAGGTTGGTGGCGGTCGTCGAGTCGACGCGGATGTGGCGCTTGTCGAGCTCGAGACCCCAGTCGGCGAGCGGGCCGAGGTCGGCGGTGAAGCCGAGCGCGGCCACGACCGTGTCGGCCGGCACAGTGCGGGGCTCCGCGCCGCTGACCGCCACCTCGACTCCCGACACACGGCCCTCGCCGTGCAGGCGGGTCACCTCGGCGTTGACCACGATCTCGACCGGCAGGGCCTGGACGCGGGCCACGGTGTGCGCGTGCGCGCGGAACTTGTCGCGCCGGTGCACCAGGGTCACCGACTTGGCGATCGGCTCGAGGGCCAGCGCCCAGTCGAAGGCGGAGTCGCCGCCGCCGACGATGACCACGTCGTGCCCGGCCAGGTCGGCCAGGTGGGGTACGAAGAAGACGAGCCCCTCGCCGGCGAACCCGTTGGCGGCGGGCAGCGGGCGGGCGGTGAAGCTGCCCAGGCCGCCCGTGATGAGCACCGCGCCGCAGCGCACCTGCTGGCCGTCGGACAGCGTGAGCACCGGGCGCTCGTCCACATAGGACAGCCCCTCGGCGCGCACCCCGAGGATGTACTCCGGGTTGAACTGGGCGGCCTGCTCCACCAGGTTGGCGACGAGGTCGCGGCCGCGGATGCCGGGGAAGCCCGCAACGTCGAAGATCATCTTTTCCGGGTACATCGCCGTGACCTGCCCACCGGGCTCCGGCAGCGCGTCGATGATCGTGGTGGACAGGCCCCGGAACCCCGCGTAGTAGGCGGCGAACAGACCCGCCGGTCCCGCGCCGACAATGGCGAGGTCAACTTCCCGCATGCGCCGAACGCTACGTCAGGTCCGGCCCGAGGGCCAGAGGTTCGGTGCGCTCGACGGGCTTGGGGCGACGGCGGCGGAACAGGATCGCCGCGACGAGCCCGCCGATGAACCCGAACAGGTGCCCCTGCCACGACACGTCCGGGTCGTTGGGCAGCACGCCGATGATCTGCCAGCCGTAGAGGAGCCCGATCAGCAGGCCGACGGCGATGTGCCACAGGCTGCGCCCGACCACGCCGCGCATGAGGATGACGCCGAGGTACCCGAAGATGACCCCGCTGGCGCCGACCGTGAGCCCGTCGCCGAGGAACCACACCCCGACGCCCGACACGACCGCGATGAAGATCGTGGTGAGCCAGAAGCGGGCGCCCCCGTCGGCCAGCACGAACGTGCCGAGCAGGATCAGCGGGATGCTGTTGGCCAGGACGTGCTCGAAGCTCGCGTGCAGGAACGGCGCGAAGACGATGCCGTCGAGCCCCTCGATGCGGTGCGGCTCGATGCCGCCGTCGCGGGCCAGGCGGTGCCCGGAGAGCTTGTCGAAGAACTCGATGAGGAACAGCACGGGCACGAACGCGCACATGGCGACGAAAGCCCGCCCGATGGAGGCGTAGAAGGCGTCGGTGCCGAAGCGTGTCGGGTCGGACTGCCGGTCAGAATCGTTCGCCACAACATTGTGGTAACAGGTCCACGCCAGCGCCGCCACACGAGTCCCGTGGCGGCGCCGGCACGATCTACATCTTTAGTACCAACCGGTCGACTGACTGTGGGACCAGGCACCGCAGGGCGTCTTGTACCTGCCCTTGATGTAGTTCAGGCCCCAGCGGATCTGCGTCTCCGGGTTGGTCTTCCAGTCCGCGCCGACCGAGGCCATCTTGCTGCCGGGCAGGGCCTGCGGGATGCCGTAGGCGCCGCTGCTCTTGTTCGACGCGGTGGTCGTCCAGTGGCTCTCGCGGTCCCAGAGCTTCTCCAGGCACGGCATCTGGTCGAGGCCGAAGCCGTAGCCGACGAGCACCGCGCAGCCGACCTTCTTGTTGCCCGAGTACACGTTGCAGGAGCTCGGCGCGGGGTACTTCGGCGCCGAGTTCGTCGGCGGCGCGGTCGTGGTGCGCTGGTTGGCCCGGCTCGCCTCCTCGGCCTTGCGACGCGCCTCGTCGTCGGCGGCCTTGGCCTCTGCCGAAGCGTCGGACGCGGCGTCCTTGGCCTTCGCCAATGCGTCGGCCTCGTCGAGCGTGTACGGCGACCGCGACACGGAGGGGGTCGCCGAAGAAGAAGAGAAGGCGCCGACGGCCTTGGGCTCGCTCGCGGACGCATCGTGCTGGGTCATTCGGTTGGCGATCACGAGCCCGCCCGCCAGCCCCGCGAGGATCACGAGGGCGAACACGGCTCGAAGAGTGCCGACCCGCTGCCACAGCCGGATCACGGAGTCATCCATTCGTCGGGGACAGGGACACGGTGGGTCGGGCCCGGCCGGAGCGTTCCGCCCGGGCCCTTACGCACCGTGAGCGCCTGATGCCGACTAGCGTGGCGTCATGCGCTCGAGACCCACCATCGCCTAGCGCATTCGATGATGAGAACCCAAACGGTAGAGCTTGTGATTCTAATCACGCCACAATTCGGATACATTCGCGCAACTTGGACGCTCATCAGCGCTCGAACGGCAGGTCCTCCAGCAGATCCGTCACGACCTCCGCGATCGGAGAACGCTCCGAACGGGTGAGGGTGACGTGTGCGAAGAGGGGATGGCCCTTGAGGGCCTCGATCACCGCGGCGATACCGTCGTGACGACCCACCCGGAGGTTGTCACGCTGCGCAACATCGTGGGTGAGCACCACCCGCGAGTTGCTGCCGATGCGCGACAGCACGGTCAGCAGGACGCCCCGCTCGAGCGACTGCGCCTCGTCCACGATCACGAAGGCGTCGTGCAGGCTGCGCCCGCGGATGTGGGTCAGCGGCAGGACCTCGAGCATGCCCCGGGCCGCGACCTCCTCCATCACGTTGTCGTGCACGAGCGCCCCGAGCGTGTCGAAGACGGCCTGCGCCCACGGCGACATCTTCTCGGACTCGCTGCCCGGCAGGTAGCCCAGCTCCTGCCCGCCGACCGCGTACAGGGGCCGGAAGACGATGACCTTCTTGTGCTTGCGCCGCTCCATCACCGCTTCGAGCCCGGCGCACAGCGCGAGCGCCGACTTGCCGGTGCCGGCCCGCCCGCCGAGCGACACGATGCCGACCGAGTCGTCCATCAGCAGGTCGAGGGCGACGCGCTGCTCCGCCGAGCGCCCGCGCACGCCGAACGCCTCCCGGTCCCCGCGCACCAGCCGCACCGACTTGTCCACGCCGACCCGGCCGAGCGCCGACCCGTTGGGCGAGGAGAGCACCAGCCCGGTGTGCACCGGCAGGTCCCCGGCCCCGTCCAGGTCGAGGGCCTCCCCCGCGTACAGCCGCTTGACCTCGGCCTCGCTGATCCCGAGCTCGACCATGCCGGTCCAGCTGTGATCGGCGGTCGGCCCCGGCTGGTACTCGTCGGCCGCGAGCCCGACGGACCCGGCCTTCACGCGCAGCGGCATGTCCTTCGTGACGAGCAGGACGTCCTTGCCTTCGGCCTGCAGCGCGAGCGCAACCGCCAGGATTCGCGCATCGTCGGTGTCGGCCCGGAACCCGGCCGGCAGCACGTGCTGATCGGCGTGGTTGAGCTCGACCCACAGCGTCCCTCCGGCGTCGGTCAGCGGCAGCGGCTTGTCCAGCCGCCCGTGCTTGGCCCGAAGCTCGTCGAGGAAGCGCAGCGAGCGCCGCGCGAAGTACCCCAGCTCGGGGTGGTGCCGCTTGCCCTCCAACTCGGAGATGACGACCAGCGGCAGGACCACGTCGTGCTCGCCGAAGCGCAGGAACGCGCCCGGATCGGAGAGCAGCACGGACGTGTCGAGCACAAAGGTGCGTCGCACGGGAACGGGGGCCTCCTCGGCCTTCTTACGAGTGCGGCGCACGGCCTTCACGGGCGCTGGCGCCGGCTCCGAGGAGTTCGTAGAGGAGCTTGCTGAGGGACTACGGCGAACGGTCACGGGATCTCCGGGGGCGGGCACCTCGCCGCCCGCACTCGCGTCCTCCGACGCCCGCACGGGGTCGGGTGCTTGGCCCCGTGGCTTCACATGCGTTCGCTCGGTCCGGGCCTCGGATGCCGGGGAAAACCCCCGTCACGCCAATGACGCTATCCGGTGGCAGCAAAATCCACTAGATCGCGGGCTGTACATCTGGCTCGCTCCGCTCGCCCGGTGGAGCTGCTCTGTTCTCGTTCGGTGGCGTGTGTCAGGAGCCGTCGACGTCCGGGAGCAGCGCAACGCCGACCGTTCCGCGCTCGAATGTGCGGACGGTGACGCGAAGTGCCAGCTCAGGGGCGTCTTGAGCGCCGAACCGGATTTGTCGGCTGTCAGGGTATAAATCCGACAAGTCGTGGCGCGCCAGCGCCCGACTTGTCGCAAAAGCCGGCCTCAGGCGCCGAAGCGGCGCTGGCGGTTGGCGTAGGAGCGCAGGGCGCGGAGGAAGTCGGTGCGGCGGAAGCTCGGCCAGTGCACGTCGCAGAAGTAGAACTCCGAGTGGGCGCTCTGCCAGAGCAGGAAGCCGGACAGGCGCTGCTCGCCCGACGTGCGGATGACCAGGTCCGGGTCGGGGAGGCCGCGCGTGTACAGGTGGTCGGAGATGTGGTCGACGTCCAGGATCTCGGCGAGCTCCTCGATCGTCGTGCCGGCCTTCGCGTGCTCGTGCAGCAGGGAGCGCACGGCGTCGGCGATCTCGCGGCGGCCTCCGTAGCCGACGGCCAGGCTGACCTGGGCGCCGCCGGTGCGCTCGACGGTCTTCTCCTGTGCGGCCTTCAGCGCCTGGGCGCTGGCGTTCGGCAGCAGGTCGAGCGCGCCGACGATCCGAAGCTGCCACGGGTTGCCGGCGGCGGCCAGGTCGGCGGCGAGGTTCTCGATGATCTGCAGCAGGGGGTCGAGCTCCTGCGCGGGGCGGGAGAGGTTGTCGGTGGACAGCAGCCAGAGCGTCACGTGCTTGACGCCGGAGCCGTCGCACCAGCGCAGGAGCTCCTTGATGCGCTCCGCGCCGACCCGATGCCCGTCGTTCGGATCGACGTAGCCCATCTCGCGTGCCCAGCGGCGGTTGCCGTCGACGATCACCCCGACGTGGTGCGGCTTCGGCTTGCCGAGCAGCCTCCGGGCGAGACGCTTCTCGTACAGCGCATAAACCACGTCACGCAGGCCCACGGCAGAGAAGAGTAGCGACCTAAAGGGCGAAACAACACCGCTACCCGGGCACTGGACAGTACCGAATCTGTAAACGCAGGAGCGGCCGGCCCGCTGACGGACCGGCCGCTCAGCTGCGGTTATAGGGGCTACGCGGCGCCGAGGCGGGCGCGCAGGGCGTCGAGTTCGGCCCAGAGAACACCGGGCAACTTCTCGCCGAACTTCTCGAACCAGGCCGCGATCTGGGGCAGTTCCTCGCGCCACTCGTCCGGGTCGACGCGCAGCACCGCGGCCAGGTCCTCCTCGCTCAGGTCGAGGCCGGACACGTCCAGCGAGCCGGGCGCCGGCACCGCGCCGATCGGGGTCTCCACGGCCGCCGCGGTGCCCTCGATCCGCTCGACGACCCACTTGAGCACGCGCGAGTTCTCGCCGAAGCCGGGCCACAGGAAGCGGCCGTCGGCGCCGCGGCGGAACCAGTTCACGTAGAAGATCCGCGGCAGCTTGGCGTCACCGGCAGCGCCGTTGCCCTTGCCCATGTTGATCCAGTGCGCGAAGTAGTCGCCGCCGTGGTACCCGATGAACGGCAGCATGGCCATCGGATCACGGCGCACGACGCCCACCTGGCCGACCGCCGCGGCGGTGGTCTCGCTGGACAGCGTCGCGCCCAGGTATACACCGTGCACCCAGTCGCGCGCCTCGGTGACCAGCGGAATCGTCGTCTTGCGGCGCCCGCCGAAGAGGATGGCGTCGATCGGCACGCCGCGCGGGTCGTCGTACTCCGGCGCCAGGATCGGGCACTGCGAGATCGGCGTGCAGAAGCGCGAGTTCGGGTGCGAGGACGGCTCGTCGGACTCCGGCGTCCAGTCGTGGCCGCGCCAGTCGGTCAGGTGCGCGGGCGGCTCGCCCATGCCCTCCCACCAGATGTCGCCGTCGTCGGTGAGCGCCACGTTGGTGAAGACCGAGTTGCCCCGCGCGAGCGTGCGCATCGCGTTGGGGTTGGTCTTCCAGTCGGTGCCGGGCGCGACGCCGAACAGGCCGAACTCGGGGTTGACGGCGTAGAGCCGGCCGTCCTCGCCGAAGCGCATCCAGGCGATGTCGTCGCCGAGTGTCTCGACCTTCCAGCCGGGCACGGTCGGCTCGAGCATGGCGAGGTTGGTCTTGCCGCAGGCGCTCGGGAACGCCGCCGCGACGTACTTGACCACGCCCGCCGGCGAGGTGAGCTTCAGGATGAGCATGTGCTCGGCGAGCCAGCCCTCGTCGCGCCCGATGACGCTCGCGATGCGCAGCGAGAAGCACTTCTTGCCCAGCAGCGAGTTGCCGCCGTAGCCGGACCCGAAGCTCCAGATCTCGCGCGTCTGCGGGAAGTGGGAGATGTACTTGATCTCGTTGCACGGCCACGCAACGTCCTGCTGGCCGTGCTCCAGGGGCGCGCCGACGGAGTGCAGGCAGGGCACGAACGGGGCGTCGGCGCCCATGCGCTCGAGCACCGCCGAACCCATCCTGGTCATGATCCGCATGGAGGCGACCACGTAGGGCGAGTCGGTGACCTCGACGCCGAACATCGGCTGCGGCGAGTCGAGCGAGCCCATGCAGAACGGGATGACGTACATCGTCCTGCCGCGCATGGACCCGTCGTACAGCTCGGTCATTCGCCGCTTCATCTCGTCGGGCGCCATCCAGTTGTTGGTCGGCCCCGCGTCGGCCTCGTCGACCGAGCAGATGAACGTGCGTTCCTCGACGCGGGCCACGTCCGACGGGTCGGTGCGGGCCCAGAACGAGTTCGGGCGCGCGGCCAGGCGGACCAGCGCCCCGCTCTCGACCAGCTCGTCGGTCATGCGGCGCCATTCCCCCTCGGAGCCGTCGCACCAGACCACTCGTTCGGGTCGGGTGAGCTCGGCGACCTCACGGACCCAGGCGATCAGCCTGGTATGGGGGGTCGGCGCCTGATCCAGGCCGGGCACGGTAACCGGGGCAGACATGCGTTGACTCCTCGTGGTCGGCATTGACCTCTCGGCGGCCGGAGGGTGCGCGTCAGCGCGGCGCGCGATGGGACAAGCGCGTCGTGGTACTCCGGCCGATTTGACCTCAGACTAAGCCCGCATCCTGGGCCCGGCACCGTGAGAGCTTGTGAAACGCTGCACAAACGCCGGAGAACTTTGCGCCCGAACGCAGAAATTCGCGCGAACTTTTCGTTCAGCGCGCAGCACTGCGCAATCCGTCTCGTGCCTTACCCTGACGAACGTGACCGACCTGCAGTCCAAGCCGACCTCCTCGTTCCTGGCGCGCCTCTTCGATCGCTTCCAGGGCCTCGTTCACGAGCTCGGCAAGTTCGGCACCATCGGCGTCATCTCCTTCGCCGTCGACACGGCCGTGTTCAACGCGCTGTGGCACGCCATGCCGACGCTGGCCGCCGGCGCGATCTCGATGACGGTGGCGGCGACCGTCGCCTTCATCGGCAACCGGTTCTGGACGTGGCGCGACCGGGCCCGCACGGACCTGCGCCGGGAATACGCTCTGTACTTCCTGTTCAACCTCTGCGGGCTGGGCATCGCGCTCGGCTGCCTGTGGGTGAGCCACTACGCGCTCGACTTCACCTCGCAGCTGGCCGACAACATCGCCAAGAACGGCGTCGGGCTCGTCCTGGGCACCACGTTCCGCTTCTGGTCGTACCGCCAGATCGTCTTCCGGAAGCACCCGGCGGAGGCGGCGGGTAACGCCGTGGAGACGGCGGGTGACAGCGCAGGGTGAGCTGTCTTGCACTCGGCCCGCGAGGCCGAGCGGCATTTGGTCGCTTACCGTAAGGTTGGCCGGTGCGCTTTGCCAGCAGTCTCCGTGACCGGTACGTCCCCGAGCGATACCGATCCCTCGCGACCGAACTGTTCAAGTTCGCGGCGGTCGGCGGGGTCAACACCGTCATCGACTTCGCTCTGGTCAACGCCCTGCTGTTCATCGGCCCGCTGAAGGCCAAGGTCGTCGCGGCCGTCGTCGCCACCACCGTGTCCTACGTGCTCAACCGCCAGTGGACCTACGCGGAGCGTGACCGCAGCGGCGTTCGCCGCGAGTACATCCTCTTCTTCGCCCTCAACGGCGTCGGCCTGCTCATCCAGGAGGCCGTGCTGGGCGTTGCAAAGTACGGGCTGCACTTCAGCGAGTCCAACCCGGGCGACCGCCTGGCGTTCAACATCGCCAACGCCGCCGGCATCGCGCTCGCCATGATCTTCCGCTTCTGGGCGTACCGCACCTGGGTCTTCACCGCCCCCGCCGAGACGGCCACGGCCGAGGAGCGCGAGATCGAGGCCCTCGAGGTGGCGTTCTCCGGCACCGCGCCGGTCGCGGCCGACGCGCGTCAGATGGAGGCGCTCGAGGCGGCCTTCTCCGACGCGGACGCGCCGGCGCCCACGCCCCGCCAGCCGGCCGAGGAGCCGGCGACCCCCGCCGCGAAGCGCTGACGCGGGGGCCGGAGACTCGTTCGGTACCTGTTCAGTCGTTCTTGATCTCGTTGACGAGCGCCTCGCGGTCGTCGTCACCGAAGGTGTGCTTCTGCCGGTCCGCGTCGACCAGCTCGTAGAGCACGCTCTGCGTCTTCTCGACCTTCGGCAGGCCGTTGAGCTGCACCTGGCCGCGCTCACCGGCCGACTCGATCGTCAGCGTGCCGCAGCCGAGCATCCGCTCGAACAGCGAGTGCGAGAACGACACGTCGTTGACGCGCCCGAGCGGGATGTCCCGGCCGCTGCGCGAGAAGACGCCGCTGCGCATGATCACCCGCTCGTTGGTGAAGACATAGTGCGTGGTCCGCCACTTGATCCACGGCCACACGGTGACCACGAGCACGACCACCAGGGCCACGCCGGCCACGATGAGCATCGGGATCAGGCCCCAGCTCGTGAAGATTGCGAGCGCGATGACCGCAGCCAGGGCCAGCACGAACCAGACCACCGGCAGGAACAGCGCCTTCCAGTGGGGGTGCAGGTGCAGCACCACCTGCTCGTCCTTGGTCAGGACGCTTTCCGGGAACCCCACGCCAACCCCTCCTCATTCATGAATGTCGGAGGTGAGGCTAGACCCTGACCGCCACCCGGCGGCATTGCCTACCCGGTCGTACTTAACCGGTCGTATCAACCGGGCTAATCCAACCGGGCATGAACGACATCCCCGGCCGCGACCGCCTGCCCAGCGCCGAACCGGTCGGTGACCTGCAGGCGGCCGTCGCCGTCGATGCCGGAGGCGACGCCCTCCAGCGTGCCGCCGCCGGGCAGGTCGACCCGCACGCGCCGGCCGAGCGTGCCGCAGTGCAGGACGTACTCCTCGCGCAGGCCCGAGGCCTCCGGGTCGCCGCCGTGCTCGGTGAAGCGGGTGTACCAGTCGGCGATCGAGCGCAGCAGCGCCCGCAGCAGCGGGTCCCGGTCGGTGCTCATCGCGCCGCCGAGCGCCAGGGACGTGGCGTCCGGGCGGGGCAGCTCGTCCTCCCGCAGGGTGGTGTTGAGGCCGATGCCGAGGACCACGGCGCCGTCGGCCGCCTCGGCCAGGATGCCGGCGGTCTTGCGGTCGCCCCGCAGCAGCAGGTCGTTGGGCCACTTGAGGTAGGCGTCGATGCGGGCGACCCGGCGTACCGACTCGGCCAGCGCGACACCGGCGAGCAGGGGCAGCCAGCCCAGCCGCCCCGGAGGGAGGGCCGGACGCAGCAGCACGCTGAGGGCGAGCCCGGCCCGCGGCGGCGACTGCCACTGCCGCCCCAGGCGCCCGCGGCCAGCGCTCTGCCGCTCGGCGACGATCACCAGCCCCTCGAGCGCGCCGTCACGCGCGGCCGCGGCCACGTCCGCGTTCGTCGAGCCGGTCTCCTCCACGACCCGCAGGTCGGTCCAGAAGCCGCCGGGCACCAGCAGCGCGCGGCGCAACGCCGCCGGGTGCAGGGGCGGGCGGTCGAGGTCGGAGTATGCGCCCCCGGTGGAAATGTTCACAGGTCGACCCTATGTCGGCGCGAATAGGATGCCGAGCGTGACCATTGAGCAGGCTGGTGTCGGCGCTGACATCCACACGACGGCCGGAAAACTCGCGGATCTCGTGCGCCGCACGGAGGAAGCGGTCCACGCCGGCTCGGCCCGCGCCGTCGAGAAGCAGCACTCCCGCGGCAAGAAGACCGCCCGCGAGCGCATCGACCTGCTGCTCGACCCCGGCACGTTCGTCGAGCTCGACGAGCTCGCCCGGCACCGGTCCACGAACTTCGGCCTGGAGCGCACCCGCCCGTACGGCGACGGCGTCGTCACCGGCTACGGCACCGTCGACGGCCGCCAGGTGTGCGTCTTCGCGCAGGACTTCACCGTCTTCGGCGGCTCCCTCGGCGAGGTCTTCGGCGAGAAGATCGTCAAGGTCATGGACCTGGCGATGAAGATCGGCTGCCCGGTCGTCGGCATCAACGACTCCGGCGGCGCCCGCATCCAGGAGGGTGTGGTCAGCCTCGGGTTGTACGGCGAGATCTTCTTCCGCAACGTCCGCGCCTCGGGCGTCATCCCGCAGATCTCGCTGATCATGGGCCCGTGCGCCGGCGGCGCCGTCTACTCGCCGGCCGTCACCGACTTCACCGTCATGGTCGACCAGACGTCGCACATGTTCATCACCGGCCCCGACGTGATCAAGACCGTCACCGGCGAGGACATTGAGTTCGAGGAGCTCGGCGGCGCGCGCACGCACAACACCAAGTCGGGCAACGCGCACTACCTCGCCGCCGACGAGGACGACGCGATCGACTACGTGCGCGCGCTGCTGTCCTACCTGCCGTCGAACAACATGGACGACGCTCCCGTCGTCCCGGCGCCCGCGCCGCTCGAAGTCACCGACGAGGACCTGGCGCTCGACTCCGTGATCCCGGACTCGGCGAACCAGCCGTACGACATCCACACGGTCATCGAGGCGGTCGTCGAGGACTTCCTCGAGGTGCAGCCGCTGTTCGCGCAGAACATCGTGGTCGGCTTCGGCCGCGTCGAGGGCCACCCGGTGGGCGTCGTAGCCAACCAGCCGATGCACTTCGCCGGCTGCCTGGACATCGACGCCTCGGAGAAGGCGGCCCGCTTCGTGCGCACCTGCGACGCCTTCAACATCCCAATCCTGACGTTCGTCGACGTCCCCGGCTTCCTGCCCGGCGCCAGCCAGGAGTGGGACGGCATCATCCGCCGCGGCGCAAAGCTGATCTACGCCTACGCCGAGGCGACGGTACCGAAGGTCACGGTCATCACCCGCAAGGCCTACGGCGGCGCGTACGACGTCATGGGCTCCAAGCACCTCGGCGCCGACCTGAACTTCGCCTGGCCGACCGCGCAGATCGCCGTGATGGGCGCACAGGGCGCCGTCAACATCCTGTACCGCCAGGAGCTACGCGAGGCCAAGGACCCGACGTCGCTGCGCGCCGACCTCGTGCAGGAGTACGAGGACACGCTCGCCAACCCGTACGTCGCGGCCGAGCGCGGCTACATCGACGGCGTCATCCCCCCGTCGACGACCCGCATCGAGATCGTGCGCGCCCTGCGCCTGCTCCGCACCAAGCGCGAGACCCTCCCCCCGAAGAAGCACGGCAACATCCCCCTCTGACTCTTCTCGCGGCGTGGTTTTCCCGACAAGTCGGGCACTCCGTGCCACGACTTGTCGGATTTATACCCCGCCGACCGACATTTCGTTGGCAAAGCGGCGAGGCGACGCTTTCCTCTCCACGATCATGCATTTTCAATGCCCGAACGAGCCGGTTTTTCATGATCGTGGAGAGCAAACGCCCCCGACGCCCCTGAGCGCACCCGCCAGGCACCACGGCGCTCGATGAGTTCGCCCCGCAAATCGCCTGTCGGGCGAAAAGTCGGACACGCAGTGTCCGTGGTGGCGCAACGGCGACGAGAGCGGCGCGGCGTCACGAGCGCACGCAGTGTCCGTGGCAGGGCATCGGCGGCGAGAGAGGCGCGGGGTCAAGGGCGCACGCAGTGTCCTCGGTGGGGCAACGGCGACGAAAGAGGTGCGGGGGGCAAGGGCGCACGCAGTGTCCTCGGTGGGGCAACGGCGGCGAGAGTGGAGCAACGGCGGGGAGAGCGGCGCGGGGTCAGGGCGGCGGCGGCTGGAACGAGACCTTGATGATGTTGTAGATCTGCTGGACCGGCGCCGACGACCACATGTCGGCCGGGCACTCCCAGTAGATGGCCACGCCGAGGTTCGGGCGGACGCGGCAGCCCAGGTTCGACACGTGCATGTGGCCCTGCGAGGAGTCGTAGAACCACTGCCAGTCGGCGCACGCGCCCAGGTAGTTCGGGACGTCCACGATCCCGATGCGCTGGTAGTTCGTGTACATGCCCTTGCGGATGCGGGTGCGCTCCTGGTCCTCCCAGTCGGCCTTCGGGTCGCCCTGGGGCGGGGTGCTCGTGGTGTCGAAGCCGATGCGCATGCGCGGGTCGGTGTTACTGCGGTAGAAGACCATCGACGGGTAGTCGTCCGTCTTCGTGGGGATCCAGCCGATCGGCAGGGCGACCCGCCAGCCGAGCCGCTGGTCGGTGATCCACTCGTACCCGTCGGGCAGCTGGATCACGGCGTTGCCGATCGAGCCCCGGACGATCGGCGACGGGGTGGGGCTGGGCGACGAGGAGGCCGAGGACGGCGACGGGGCGGGTGCCGCGCCCTGGCCGGTGGGCCGAGTGCCCGAGCCGGAGTCCGAGAAGTACAGCGCCGAGGCCACCACCAGCAGCAGGAGGGCCACGCCGGCGGCGACCCAGCGCCAGCGCTGGGCACGAGGGACGGTGCGGTCCAGGTCGTCGTCGACCGAGTTGAGCGCGACGAGCGGTGGCTCCGGGGCCACGGTGGCGCTGCCGAGGACGCGGCCGGGGTACCGGATATGGGGCTTTCCGGGAAACAACGAGACCGGCTCGGGCGAACGGTCCGACGCCGCGGCTGGGGCAGCGCTGACCGGGGCGATCGGCTCGGGGGCCGCGGCCTCGAGCTCGTGCGGGAAACGGTCGGAGGCGCCGGAGTGTGTGGAGGCGCTGCGCGAGTAGCCGCGCATGGCGCCGGCCGATGCGGACGGGGCGGGCGGCGCGACCTCGCGGGAGCGGCGCGAGCGCGGGAGCGCGGGCATGCCGAACAGCCAGCCGCGGCCGGCGCCGATCGCGGCGCGCCGGAGCAGGCGCTCGGTCTCGGCGACGCCGGCGCGGGCGCGCGGGTCCTTGCGCAGCAGCGCGGTCAGGACCGGCTTCAGCACGCCGGCGCGGGCCGGCGGGTCGGGCTCCTCGGTGGCGAGGGCGGTCAGCGTCGCGAACGTCGTGGAGCGCGCATACGGCGACCGGCCCTCGACTGCGGCGTACAACGTGGCGCCCAGCGACCACATGTCCGACTCGGGGCCGGAGGTGCCCTCGCGCGCCCGCTCCGGGGAGATGTACTGCGGCGAACCGAGGATCAGCCCGGGCCGCGTGACGGCGCCGTCGCCGCCCTCGAACACGGCCAGGCCGAAGTCGGTGAGCACGACCCGCCCGGTGTCGGCCAGCAGCACGTTGCCGGGCTTGACGTCGCGGTGGAGCACCCCGGCGGCGTGGGCGGCCTTGAGCGCGGCGAGGACGTCGAGGCCGATCTGGGCGACGCGCTCGGGCGGCAGCGGGCCGTCGTCGGTGATCACCTGATGCAGCGAGCGCGACGGGACGTACTCCATGACGATCCACGGGGCCTGCTCGGTGTGCACGACGTCGTAGATGCGCACCACGTTGGCGTCGTTGAGCCGGGCCGCCGCGCGGGCCTCGCGCAGGGTGCGCAGGCGCAGCTCGTCGCGCTCCTCCTGGGTCAGGCTCTCCGGCGGGATGACCTCCTTGATGGCCACGTCCCGGCGCAGCATCTCGTCGCGGGCCAGCCAGACCCGGCCCATGCCACCCGCGCCGAGCGACTCGATCAATCGATATCGCTCGGCGATCAGGACCCGGGGCTGCGTCATCACCAAGAAAGTTACCCAACGCTCGCACCCCGTATAACCCCGGTTCCGGTGAAGATCTCCTCTCAATCGGTCCGCGAGCGCAGCACCATGATCAGCAGGATGACCAGGCCGATCCCGACGAGGCCGGAGCCGATGAGGGCGACCGGGAGGACCTTGAAGGTATCGAGGACCTTCTGCTGGGTGGGCGCGCTGTCCACCGTGTCGAACGTGACCGTGACGACGACCGTGTACTCCTGCCCGTCGGCCGCGTTGTCGGCGCCGATCTCGACCATGCCGGGTATCGCCAGCGGGCCCTTTCCCGGGTTGGGGTCGAGGGTCGCGGCGACCGACACCTGGGCGTCCTTCGCCGCCGGCGCCGCCGGGCGCTGCACCAGGCACCGGGTCGGGCCCAGGAATCCGAGCGGGGTCGGCAGCGAGGCCTCGCTGTTGTCCTCGGCGGCGAGCACCACTCGGCCGGTCGAGCCGTCCTCGCACGCGATGTCGAGCACGACGGCGCCCGCGCGCCCGTCGACGTTGCCGGCGAAGCGGACCGTGGCCTGCAGCCGGCGGGCGGGCTCGAAGAGGTACGTCGCCGTGCACTTCGCGGCGGGGTCGGCGGCATTCAGCGGTACCACATCGGCACCCACGTTCGGCGTGTCCTGCGACTCCCCCGGGTCGCACACGAAGGAGCTCAGCCGCCAGCCACCGTCCACGGTGGAGACCGGCGGGACCGGGGTGACCACGTACTCGCCGAACGCCAGCGAGCCGGGCACGTCGCCCTGCGCCACGGCGCCGATCCCGGCGCCGGTCGTGGTCGCCACCGCCGACCAGCCGGCGACGGCCTGGCCGCGCGGCGTGACGGCGAAGGAAGAGGCACCGGTGCCGCCGACGGTGACGGCGCGCAGCTCGAGCGAGCCGGCCTTGCGGCTGACCCGCAGGGCGCACTCGGTCGGCGCGCCGGCCGCGACGACCACGGTGACGGTCAGGTTCTCCGGCTTGAGCTCCTGGTCGCCGCAGCCGGCACCGGCCAGGCGCCACGCCGCGGCGTCGCCGGTCGGCGGGGTGAGGGTCACCGCGTAGGCGCCGGGCGGCAGCGTGCCGAGGTCCGCGCCGGTCGCGGCCGGCGCCGAGCCGTCGCCGGCCGGCGTGGCGCTGAGCAGGCGCGGCGGGCCGCCGGCGGGGTCGGCGACGGAGAGGTTGAAGGCGCCGCCGGGGCTGTCGGAGTACAACCGGAGCGTCAATCCGGCCGGCGAGGGCGGCGGCGCATAGGTGAACGTGCACGTGACGATCTCGCCGGGGGCCATGGTCACCGTGGCCTGGCCGGTCGGCACGTCGGTGGCGGCGAGGCTCTGCCCGGCGCCGCTCTTGGTGCAGCCGAGGTCGGTGAGCGTCCAGCCGGGCGGGGTGCGCGAGATGATCGTGCTCGGCTGCCCGCCGGAGCTGCGCACGAACGTGGCGTCGTTGGCCGCGTCGATGCTGATCTGCTTGGCGAGGGTGTAGCTGGGGCTCGCGTCGAAGGCGAAGCGCTGCGGATACCCGACGGGGTGGGTGGTCCGCGCGCGCACGATCAGCGTGCCGGTCGCCGGCGCGCCCTTGACGTAGTAGGCGAAGCAGAACACGTGCCGGGTGCCGGCCGGGAAGCCGATCCACTGCACGTTGCCGCCGGTGTGCCCGTCGATGGCGCAGCGCAGGGCGCCGAAGCCGTAGCCGGCCTTGCCCGACTGCGCGCCCAGCGGGTCGGCGGGGCTGCCGCCCTGCGCCCACAGCTGGTGGCGGGCCGCGGCCTTGGCCTGCTCGTCGGTGAGCGTCACGGTCACGGCGCCGTCGATGGTCTGGCTGCTCTTGATCCCGGTGCGGTCCAGCAGCGGCGCGGCCGCGGCGGTCGGGCCGCTGCTGGTGGCCGGCGCGGTCACGGTCGACAGGGCGCCCTTCTTCTCGTGCCCGGCGCCCAGTGAAAATTGCCACCCGTTCAGCGGCACGCAGCCGGCGGAGTTGGCCGCCTCGACGGCCGGGTCGACCGCCTCGCCGTCCCGGTAGGCGCTGTCGCGCCCGGTCGGCGCCGCGCTCTCGGCGTTGTCGTCGCGGACCCGCCCGCCCATGACGCTCTGGTAGTTGTCGCAGGCCCGGGCCACGAACGTGACCTGGTAACGCACCGACGCGGACACCGATGCGGGTGCGGAGCCTTCGCGCGCCGAGGCCGGGACGGCCGGCGCGAGCATCAGCACGACGAAGCTGGTCGATATATAGACAGAGACTCGGCGAAGCAGGAGGTCAGTCAATGGGCCCCCCAACTCGCCATCGACTCCCGTTCCGTTCGAGTATGCGCCGCCGGGGTGTGCGTATGCTCGCAAGACGGCAACGTTTCGCGAACGAGTGCGGGAGGGTTTCGTGACCGAGGAGCCACTGTTCAGGGTGGTGCGCGGCACGCCGAGCGCCGAGGAGGTCGCGGCGATCGTCGGCGCGCTGTTCAGTCTCGCGCCCGCTGCCCCTCCGGCTCCGGCTCCGAGCTCCCGCTGGGCCCGGAGTGCTCGCCCGGGTCGCCCGCGCCAGTGGAGCGCCGTCGCGGGATCGTGATCGGCGGCAACGTCGGCCACTTGCGGGTCTCGCGCTCGCGCTGCAGCCGCTCGGCCTCGTCCGGCGGGGGCAGCTCGGACACCAGCTGCTGCCCGCAGGAGCGGCAGGTCATCGCGGCCACCGGGATGCGGTCCAGGCAGTAGGGGCAGCTGCGCAACTCGAGCGGGCGCCCGCGGTCGACGCCGATGAGCATCATCAGCTTGATGACCACGAACAGCCCCACCGCCAGCAGCATGAACTGCAGCAGGTCGTTGAGGAACATGCCGTACTTGATCGGCGTGCCGTGGATCTTGAACTGCACTTCCTTGAAGTCCGGCTCGTGCACGAGCACGGCGACGGCCTGCAGGAACAGGTTGGTCACGAACGACTGGATCAGCGTCGCGAACGCGGTGCCGATGATGAACCCGAGCGCCAGGTCGAGGACCGAACCCCCGATGGCGATGGCCTTGAACTCCGCCCAGAGCTTGCGCACGGCCATGATGGTACGAAGAGTTCGCTAACGTTCCGTTGCGTGAAGACGTTCATTCTCGCTTCGGCGAGCCCGGCCCGGCGCCGCCTGCTAACTCACGCCGGCATTGATCCGCAGGTCGTCGTGAGCGGCGTCGACGAGTCCGCGGTGGAGGCCGGCGACGCCGCGACACTGGCCGGCACGCTCGCCGCCCTCAAGGCCCGCGCGGTCCTCGACGCCGTCCTCGCCCCCGACGCCCTGGTCCTGGGCTGCGACTCGCTCCTCGCGTTCGACGGCGAGATCCTCGGCAAGCCGGCCACCGTCAGCGACGCGACCGCGCGCTGGAAGATGATGCGCGGCCGCTCGGGCGTGCTGTACACCGGGCACTGCCTGATCGACACCGCGACCGGCCGGTCCGCCGAGGCCGTCGTGGCCACCACGGTGCACTTCGCCGAGCCCGACGACGACGAGATCGCCGCCTACGTGTCGACGGGCGAGCCGCTGGAAGTCGCCGGCGCGTTCACCATCGACGGCCTGGGCGGCGCGTTCGTCGCCGGCATCGAGGGCGACCACACGAACGTGGTCGGGCTTTCGGTACCGACGCTGCGGCTGCTCCTGGCGGAGCTCGGCGTGCCGATCACATCGCTGTGGTCGCGCGGCAGGATGGACCCATGACCAAGGAAACCCTGACCCTGAACGACGCGCTGCAGGCGTACGTGGTGGCCAACGGCAGCGCCCCCGACGACGTGGTGCGCGACCTCATCGAGGAGACGGCGCGCGTGCTGCCGGCCGACGCGGGCATGCAGATCGCGCGCGAGCAGGCCGCGTTCATGACCTTGCTGACCCGCATCCACGGCGCCCGCAACGCGCTCGAGATCGGCACGTTCACCGGCCTGTCGAGCATCGCGATCGCCCGCGGCCTGTCCGACGGCGGCCGGCTGACCTGCCTGGACGTGTCGGAGGAGTTCACCGCCATCGCGCGGCGCTACTGGGCGCGGGCCGGCCTAGCCGACCGCATCGAGCTGCGCATCGGCCCGGCCGCGGAGACGCTCGCCGCGCTGCCGGGCGAGCCGCACCTCGACCTGGCGTTCATCGACGCGGACAAGACCGGGTACCTGGGCTACTGGGAGGCGCTCGTGCCGCGCATGCTGCCCGGCGGGCTGATCCTGGTCGACAACGTGCTGCGCCACGGCCACATCGTCGACCCCATGCCCGGCGACGCCGGCACGGTGGCGATGGTCGAGTTCAACCGCCGGGTCCTGGCGGACCCGCGCGTGGAGTCCGTCCTGCTGCCGATCGCCGACGGGCTCACCATCGCTCGCGTGCTGTAGATAATTCATGGCTCGGGTCCGCGTCAGTAGCTGACCGTTGTTCCCACCAGTCAACGCTGCGGGCCTAGCGGCCCTCCGCTGCCACGTCCGCGGTGCCAAGGTCGGGCAGCGTCAGCCGGTCGAGCCTGAGGATGGCGACCGCCGAAACGGCGGCGAAGAGCGGTACCAGAAGAAATGCCGGATGCGGTCCCACCCGGTCGGCCAGGGCGCCCAGCGCGAACGGCGCGACCGCGAACGAGATGCCGACCGCGAACGAGGCCCGGGCCGCCGCGAGGTCGGGCTGGCCGTCGGAGTGCGCGAGGGCCAGCCCGATCCCGAGCGGATAGTGCAGCCCCATGCCCAGCCCGGCCACGGCGAGCCCCGCCATCGCCAGCCACGGCAGCGTCGCCGACCAGAACAGCGCAAACCCGGCGACGTTCACCACGAGCGCGACGAGCAGCATCCGCGTCGGCCGGAACCGCAGGAGCAGCCGCCCGCCGACCAGCCGCCCCGCCACCATCCCGGCGATCAGCGTCGACAGCGCGGCGGTGGCCACGCCGGCCGACACGCGCGCGTGGTCGCGCAGCACGTCGCTGCCCCACAGCGTCAGGCAGATCTCGATCGACCCGGTGGCGAAGAGGCTCGTCAGCGCCAGCGGAAAGGTACCCGGCAGCGGCCGGTGCGCCGCCCGCTCTCCCCCGAACCCGGCGGCCTCCGGCGGCCGGACCGCCCGCGCCCGCGCGTACAGCGCGACGACCACGACCGGAATGACGACGAGCACGAGCCCGAACCGCCACCCCAGCCCGGCGGCGAACGTCGCACCCACGATGAGCGGCGCCACCAGCCCGACCCCGGCCGCGGCAGCGTTGGCCTCGCTGATCGCCGCCGGCGCGGCGTTGCCGTGGTGGTCGGTGAGCGCCGCGTTGATCGCGTTGACCGAGAGCGCCCCGCCGAAGCTCCCCAACGTGGTGAACGTCAGCGTCAGCGCGAGATGGTGCGCGGCGTACATCCCGCCGGCCGCCGCACAGACCAACCCCAGCCCGATCCAGATGAGCCGGTGCCGCCCGAGCCTGCGGGTCAGCACCGGCAGGACCGCGCCGCCGATGATCCCCCCGGCGGCGAACGCGGTGCCGTGCAGCCCGGCGAGGGTGCGGCTGATGTGCAACTCGTCGCGCAGCAGCGGTGCGACCGGCCCGAAGCCGTACAGGAAGTAGACCCACAGGGCGAGCTGGACGTACATGACCCAGGTGAGCCGGTCGCGGACGAGTCGAGGCACCCACAGACGCTGTCACGGCCCCTCCCACAGGCGGAAGGGGCCGCAGCGGTGACGGTCATTACCGGCGACCGCCCTCGCCGCCGGCCGGCGATCCGATATGTCCGCCACTCCGTGACGGACATATCGGATTTTTCGCCTATTTCATGTTCTCGCCGGACTACCGGACGCCCTTGGCGAACGCTCGCGACGCCCAGACCACGGTGAGGACCGTCAGGCCCCCTATGACCACCGCCGCCTGCCACACCGAGTCCGCGCCGGGGTGGCCGTCGAAGAGCGCACGCACGCCGTCGACTGCCCACGAGAACGGGTTCCAGTCGGCGACGGTCTTCAGCCACTTCGGCGCGAAGGTCAGCGGCAGCAGGATGCCGGCGGTCAGCAGCAACGGCTGCGAGATCGTGTTCAGCAGCGGCGCGAGGGCGTCCTCGCTGCGCAGCTTGAGCGAGATGGCGTAGGAGAACGCCGACAGCATCAGCGAGATGACGGCCATCAGCCCGAACGCCGCGGTCACGTCCAGCGCGTTGACCCGCAGCCCGAACGCGACCGCGATGACCACGATGAGCAGCGCCTGGAACAGCAGCGACACGACGTCGCGCAGCGAGCGGCCGACCAGCAACGCGAATCGGCTGACCGGGGTGACCCGGCTGCGCTCGATGACGCCGGCCCGCAGCTCCGCGATCAACCCGAACCCGGTGAACAGCGAGCCGAACATCGCCAGCAGCACCAGCAGGCCGGGCACGAACAGCTTGTACGCGTCGGCGTTGGAGCTCACGCCCAGCGCCGGCTTGAGCAGCGGCGCGAAGAGCAGCAGGTAGAACAGCGGCTGGATGATCCCGACGATGAGCCAGACCGGGTTGCGCAGCATGAGCTGCATCTGCCGCTGGAAGACCAGCCAGGTGTCGCGGAAGAATTTCATCGCTCAGCTCTCCCTCAGGGAACGGCCGGTCTTGGTGAGGAACACGTCGTCGAGGCTCGGGCGGTGCAGCTCCATCTCGCCGAGCGTCACGCCCGCGTGGTCCAGCAGCCGCAGGATGTGCGGGATGGCGGTGGCGCCGTCGGTGACGTACAGGCGAAGACGCCCGTCGGCGCGATCGACGTTGCGCACGTAGTCCTGGTTGGTCAGCAACCCGGCGGCGGTGTCGATACTGCCGTTGACGCCGACGGTGACCACGTCCCCGGCGACCTCGCGCTTGAGGGCGTCGACGGTCCCCTCGGTGACGATCTCCCCGTGATCCATGATCGCGATCCGGTCGCAGAGCGCGTCGGCCTCGTCGAGGTAGTGCGTGGTGATGAAGACGGTCATGCCTTCGGCGCGCAGGCGGCGCACCTCGTCCCACATGTGCGCGCGGCTCTGCGGGTCGAGCCCGGTGGTCGGCTCGTCGAGAAAGACGATCTTCGGCTCGTGGATGATGCCGAGCGCGATGTCGACGCGGCGGCGCTGGCCGCCGGAGTAGGTCTTGCAGCGGCGGTCGGCGTACTCGGTCAGCTGGAACGCGTCGAGCGCCTTCGCGGCCCGCACGCGCGCCTCCGACTTCGAGATGCCGTAGTAGCGCGCCTGCAGGACGAGCTCCTCGCGCGCGGTGCTCTCGTCCCAGGTGCTGCCGCCCTGCGCCACGTAGCCGATGCGCCGGCGCACCTCGCCCGGGTCCTTGAGCAGGTCGGCGCCGGCGATGCGCGCCTCACCGCCGTCGGGGGTGATGAGCGTGGCGAGCATCCGCAGCGTGGTGGTCTTGCCGGCGCCGTTCGGCCCGAGGAACCCGAAGATCTCCCCCTCCTTGACGGAGAGGTCGACGCCCCGCACGGCCTCGACGACCTTCGTCTCCCGACCGGCGCGGGAGCGGAATGACTTCCGCAGCCCCCTCGTCTCGATCATGTCCGTCTCCCTGTCTGTGTGTGAGCAGGGAGACCATAACGCGATATAGTTTGGCGGGTCAAGCTTGAATATATCGCGTACTACTCGTCCTCGTCGTCGACGGGCTCGCCGTACTCGGCCCGGATGGCCTTGCGCCACTCCTCCGCGTTCTGCCCGGTCGGCTCCTCGCCGAGGTGCACACCCTCCCCGGCCTCGATACGGGCGGCGATGTCGTGGCACCAGCGGGCCTCCGCCTCGCAGCGGGCCATGGTCAGCTCGAACTGCCAGCCGACGTGTGGCGGCTTGTACGCGGTCCACTCCTCGGCATTGTCGCGATAGGCCGCGTTCCAGCCTTCGAGCAGCCGCGCCCGCGCCCGCAGCGCCCCGACGGCCTCCGCGCGCGACAGCCCTGGCAGGAACGCGAACGCCGCCAGGAACGGATCCGTCGGCTCCTGGTACTCCCACCAGTACTTGCGCAGCAACGTCTGGTACTCCGTAGCGCCCGCCGCCGTCATCCGGTACTGCGTGCGCGCCGGCCGGTTGCCCACGGTCCCGCTGCCGGCCTCCTCGAGCAGCCCTTCCTCGGTCATCTTGCGCAGGGCGTGGTAGATCGACCCCGGCTGGACGTTGGCCCAGCTCTCGACGTTCCAGCTGGCCAGCTCCTTGCGGATGTCGTAGCCGTGCACCGGCTGGAGGTACGACACCAGCCCGAGGATCATCAGACGCGTAGTGGACACGACATAAGCGTAATAGGAAAACTTGACTAACGCCTTGTAGTGATTTTGTTGGCAACGGAAACTGTCGGACGCTGGGCTTAGACTGCGCCGAGGGCCGAACAAAGGGAGCGTTCAGTGCGCAAGGTACTCATCGCCAACCGGGGCGAGATCGCGGTCCGGGTCATCCGGGCCTGCCGCGACGCCGGCCTGGGCAGCGTGGCGGTCTACGCGGACTCCGACCGCGACGCCCTGCACGCGCGCCTGGCCGACGAGGCCTACTCCCTGGCCGGCGACACCGCGGCCGAGTCCTACCTGCGCATCGACAAGCTCATCGACGTCGCGACCCGCTGCGGCGCCGACGCCGTCCACCCCGGCTACGGCTTCCTGTCGGAAAACGCGGACTTCGCACAGGCAGTGATCGACGCGGGCCTCACCTGGATCGGCCCCACCCCACAGGCCATCCGCGACCTCGGCGACAAGGTCACCGCCCGCCACATAGCCCAGCGCGCCGGCGCCCCGCTCGTCCCCGGCACCCCGGAGCCCGTCAAGGACGCGGCAGAGATCATCGCCTTCGCCGAGGCCCACGGCCTCCCGGTCGCCATCAAGGCCGCTTTCGGCGGCGGCGGCCGCGGCCTGAAGGTCGCCCGCACCATGGACGAGATCCCCGCCCTGTTCGAATCGGCAACCCGCGAGGCCGTGGCGGCCTTCGGCCGCGGCGAGTGCTTCGTCGAGCGCTACCTGGACCAGCCCCGCCACGTGGAGGCCCAGGTCCTCGCCGACCAGCACGGCAACGTCATCGTGGTCGGCACCCGCGACTGCTCCCTGCAGCGCCGCCACCAGAAGCTGGTCGAAGAGGCCCCCGCGCCGTTCCTCACCGACGCCCAGCGCACCCAGATCCACGAGTCGGCCAAGGCCATCTGCCGCGAGGCCGGCTACCACGGCGCCGGCACGGTGGAATATCTCGTCGGAAACGACGGAACGATCTCTTTCCTGGAGGTCAACACCCGCCTCCAGGTGGAGCACCCGGTCAGCGAGGAAACCACCGGCATCGACCTGGTCCGCGAGCAGTTCCGGGTCGCCGACGGCGAAAAGCTCCGCTTCGACGCCGACCCCACCCCACGCGGCCACGCGATCGAGTTCCGCATCAACGGCGAGGACCCCGGCCGCAACTTCCTGCCGGCCCCCGGCACGGTAACGGTCCTGACCCTCCCCACCGGCCCCGGCGTGCGGGTGGACACCGGAATCGAGCCCGGCAGCGTCATCGGCGGCAACTTCGACTCCCTGCTCGCGAAGGTCATCGTCGTGGGCGAAACCCGCGAGCAGGCCTTGGAGCGCTCCCGCCGCGCCTTGGACGAGATGGTCGTGGAGGGCATGGCGACGGCTCTCACCTTCCACCGCAAGGTGATCCGCGACCCGGCCTTCACGGACGAGCCCTTCCGCGTCCACACCCGCTGGATCGAGACCGAGTGGACGAACGACGTCCCCCCGTTCGCAGCGCCGGCCGGCCCCATGGCCGACCCGGAACCCCGCACCACGGTCGTGGTCGAGGTCTCCGGCAAGCGCCTGGAGGTCACCCTCCCCGCTTTCTCCGCCGCCGCACCGTCGTCCTCCCCCGCGGCCACCCCACGCAAGCGCTCGGCGTCGAAGAAGCAATCGGCCGCAGCCAGCGGCGACGCGCTGACCAGCCCCATGCAGGGCACCATCGTGAAGATCGCGGTGGCGGAGGGCGACACGGTAGCCGAGGGCGACCTGATCGTCGTCCTGGAGGCCATGAAAATGGAACAGCCTCTGAACGCCCATAAGTCAGGCACCATCACCGGCCTGACCGCCAAGGTCGGCGAGGTCGTCTCCGCCGGCACCTCAATCACCGAAATCAAGTAACCAAGCGCAACGCAGAATTACGCTCCGCAGTCACTCAACGTCTCAGTTTGATAGCGCATGTTACGGTGGATTAAGCGGAGTGACCGCCGCCGAGCTCGTCCCGATTTCGCCTGACACACCCACAGCGCGGCGGCCTCAACTCGTCGGGGATGCGCAGGTCAGGGCTAGGCAGCGGACTCGGGATGCGCGGGCCAGAAGCCAGGCGGCGGGCTCGGGATACGCGGGTCAGAAGCCAGGCGGCCGACTCGGGGTGCGCGGGGTCAGGGCTAGGCGGCGGCGTGGGCGCCGGTTCGGGCGTGGATGGGGACCGCGACCACCGCCGTGCCGTACGCGCACAGCTCGACCCACGTGTTGGTCACGTCGCGGTGGTCGAAGCGCATGCCGACGATGGCGGTTGCGCCGCGGTGCTCGGCGGCCTGGACCATCTGTCCCACCGCACGCGAGCGGGTTTGGACCAGGAACTGGGACATGTCCTGGCCGGGCCCGCCCTCGGTGGACCTGATGCCTACCGCGAACGGGTTTCGGGAGCTGGCGACCACCCCCAGAACCTCTCCGAGCACCGCGGTGATCTCGAAGCCGGGGAGGCCCTCAGTCGTTACAACCATCACGACGCGATCGTATGGAGATATATCGGGTTTCGAGGCGATCCAGTCCGAATCATCCGGACTCTGACCCCGGTGGCTCCCCCGAACCTGCGGGGCTCATTCCGAGCTTGCTGCACGCGCGCCGGGCCGCGGGGCCGAACCGCGAAAAACGCCATGCGCAGCCAGGACGGCGAACCGCTCGGCACCGGCCAGGCCGCGCGGCCGAGACGCCGAACCGCCGCGGGCACAGCCGAGACGCCGAACCGCCGGGGGCCACGGGCCGGCCGCGCGGCCGCGACGCCGAACAGCCGAGGCACGGGCCGGGCCGCGCGCCCGGGACGCCGAACCGCCGGGACGCGCGGCCGGGACGGCGAACAGCCGAGGCACGGGGCGGGCACGGCCGCGGACGGCGACCGGAGTCGTCGTGCGCGGCCGTTTGCGACCAGAACGGAGTGGCGTCAGCCCTGGCTGACCTGGGCGGCAGGCGTCACCGTGATCGACGCCGCGAAACGGAGCAGGACGTCGGTCGGTAGGAGAGCCCTCGCGGCGATCTGCAGCAGCAGGGAACGGCCGCCCGCTACCGGGATCAGCAGGGTCTGGCCCTCGTCCGAACTCGTCAGCCAGGCCTTGCGGTCGTTGATCTGGACCTGGGTCGCCTGGCCGCCGCCCTTTGGCTCGGTGCCTGGGGATTCGTCGAGCATGACGGCGATCTTGTTGACGTACGACGGGTCGGGGGCCACGCCGGGCGGGCAGAACGTGACCGAGGCGGGGCTGATGTTGTCCACCGTCCAGCCGGAGGGCATCAGTTTGAAGGCGAAGGGGGACTGGGCCTTCTCGCCGCCCGCGACGACCTTCTCGGCGTAGGTGACCAAGTCTGCCGCGGTGCGGGCCGGGGTGATGTCCAGGGTCAGCCAGGTTGTGGAGTCGGGCTGCCAGACCAGGGTGCGCTGGAGGTCGGTGTACGGGTTGGTCGGGTCGTCGTCGGACCACCGCCACTCGTAGACCGTTGCCGGCTTCTTGCCGACCGTTGCCGATGCGGGCCTTGCCTTCGACGTCGGGCTCGGCGGGCGCGTGTGGTACTCGGTCATCGTGGCCGTGCCCTTGCCGGCGGGGCCGAGCTGCTGCATCAGCGTGGCGCGGCCCGCGGTGAGCATGACCGTCGGCTTGCCGTAACCGGAGACCGCCGGCGGGGAGAACGGGAAGGTCACCGAGGTCGGGACCGTGGACTCGACCAGCGCAACCGTGGCCGGCGTGGCCGGGGCGGCCGTGGTGGACGACGTGGGGCTCGCGATGGGCGTCGCAGGTGCGCCGCCCGCGGCCGCCTGAGGGGCGGGCGTGCCCTGCAGGGCGAACGGGATCGCGGCGCCGATGGCGACCAGGACCGCCGCCGCCGTCGAGAGCGTTGCCAGGCGGGCGCGGCGGCCTCGGCGTACCGACTCGGTGGTGACTGTGGAGAGCAGCGCGGCGCCGGGCGGGGCCTCGGCCGCGTGCATGCGGAGGGCCTCGCGCAGGCGCTCCTCGACGTCGTCGTTGATCATGTATGGCCTCCCGGCGCGGGGGCGACCCGGCGTACGGCCAAGGCTGCCCGAAGTTTGTTCAGCGCGTGGAACGCGTGGACTCGAACGGTGGAGGTGGAGCAGTTGAGCAGGCGGGCGATCTCCGCGTCAGGGAGGTCCTCGTAGTAGCGCAGGACCATCACGGCGCGCTGGGAGCGGGGCAGGGCGGACAGCAGGGACCACATCGCGTCGGCCTCGACGACCCGGCCGGCGGCGTCCTCGGCGATCGTTCCGGGCAACGCGTCGGGCAGGTCGGCCACCGGGCGTTCGGTGAACGAGCGGCGGCGGCGCCAGGAGAGGTACTGCCGCAGGATCGCCTTGCGCACGTACGGCTCCGGGCCTTCGGCGCCGACGATGCCGGACCAGCGGCGGTGCGCGCGCACCAGCGCCTCCTGCGTCAGGTCCTCGGCCAGATGCCGGTCCGCGGTCAGCAGGTACGCAAAACGCAGCAGCGCATGCGACCGGCCGAGCACGAACTCGGTGAACTCGACCTGCATGGGCCTCCTTCCCCCACTTGCGTAGACGAGGCCGGAGGGGTGGTGCGTTTACGGGTCGCGCGGGGTCGGGTCGTTGTATTGGCCGGAGCGGCCGGCGTACGCGTGGCCGTCGACGATCGGCCAGGCGTTGGCCGTGCAGCCGTGCAGGCCGAGCGTCTGCTGCTGCATGACCGGCGCCGGGCGGCCGGGGCCGGGGCAGAGCTCGTGGCCGTGATAGAGCCGGTGGCCGGTTTCGTGGTTGATCACGTACTGCCGGTAGGTGACCAGGTCGGCGCCGTAGTCGGGCACGCCGTGCGCCCAGCGGGCCACGTTGATGACGACGCTGTCGCCGTTGCGGCAGCTGGTGTACCGGTCGTAGGAGCTGTTGCAGAGCCGGTCGCGGGTCGCCGGGGTGACCAGGTAGATGGTGAAGTCGTAGTGCTCGCCGGCGCCGGCCCTCCGCAGCCGCCACTGGCCGGTGCCGGGCCAGCTGCGCGGGTCGGCGAAGACGGCCTCGACGGCCTCGGCGAAGCCGGCGGCGGATATGCCGGTGATGTCGCGTTCGACCGCGATCCGGTACTCCAGCAGCTTGCCGGCGGTGCCGGCGACCGGGCCGCCTGCGGTCGCGTAGTCGTAGGTCCGGCCGCCCACCGCTGGGTAGGCGATCTCGGGCACGGCAACGGTCGCCGGTCCGCGGGTGGCCGGTGCACTCTCCAAACTCTCCAAACTCTCCAAAGGCGACGGGGCGGGAGGCGAGGCGGCGACGGAGGGCGCGGAGCACGCGGCGGTCAACAGCACCGCGAGCCCCGCGCCGATCATGGGAGGTACCTTCACACGGGAACAGACGAACCGGGCACCGCCGCGCGTTTAGGCGGCCGGCACTCGGCGGCGAGCAGATCCAGCGCCGCCGGCACCGGCAGCTGCGCGACGGAGCCGTCGCGGGAGCGCAGCGAGACGGTGCCGGCGGCCAGCTCGTTCGCGCCGAGCACGGCCACGAACGGCACGCGGCGCACCGACGCGTCGCGGATGCGGGCGGCGAGGCTCCCGCCGTACACCTCCTCGACGCGCAGGCCCAGGGAACGACAGTGTTCGGCGAACCCGCGCACGACGGCGTCGCCGACCGGGAGCACCTCCACCTGCACGGGGGCATACCAGGCCGGAAAGGCGCCGTCGTGTACCTCGATGAGGTGCGCGAACAGCCGTTCCATGCTCCCGGCCGCGCTGCGGTGCACCATGACCGGGCGCCGGCGGGCCCCGCCGGCGTCCACATAGGACAGGTCGAACCGGGCCGGCATGAAGTAGTCGACCTGGACGGTGGCGAGGGTGCTCTCCCGGCCGGCGTAGTCGCGCAGCTGGATGTCGATCTTCGGACCGTAGAACGCCGCCTCGCCCGGCGCCTCCTCGTAGGGCACGCCCGCGGCCTCGAGCGCGCGGCGCAGCACCGCGGTCGCGCGTTGCCACATCGGCGGGTCGTCGACGTACTTGGCGCCCTCGCCGCGCAGCGACAACCGCCACGAGGACGGCTCGAAGCCGAGGGCGGCGTGCGCCTCCCGCATCACCTCGAGCGCCGCGACGATCTCGGACTCGACCTCGTCCTCGGCGCAGAAGACGTGCCCGTCGTTGAGAGATATCGCGCGTACCCGTGCCAGCCCGCCCAGCACGCCCGAGCGCTCGGCCCGGTACTGGCCGCCGATCTCGCCGATGCGCAGCGGCAGTTCCCGGTAGGAGCGCCCGCGCGAGGCGAACACCGCCGCGTGGTGCGGGCACAGGCTCGGCCGCAGGACGAAGGCGTTGTCCGGGTCCAGGGCCATCGGCGGGAACATGTCGTCGGCGTAGTGCGGCAGGTGGCCGGATCTGTAGTACATCTCCGCCTTGGCCAGCGGCGGCGAGTACACGTGCTGGTAGCCGTTGCGGCGTTCCAGGTCGAGCAGATAGTCCTCGACGGCGCGCCGCGCGGCCGCGCCGCGGGGCAGCCACAGCGGCAGCCCGGCGCCGACGAGCGGGTCGGAGTGGAAGAGCTCGAGCTCTCGCCCGAGCCGGCGGTGGTCCTGCATGTCGACTCCTCACAAAGGGGAGCGCGCGACTCGGGACACGAAAAAGCTCCGGAGCGCAACGCCCCGGAGCTGAAGCTGAACGTCGGTCAGCGCCGCCGGGGAAGGCCCGGCGTCGTCGTGGACAGTGCGCTGCGACTCATGCGACCAACAATAGCGTGCCGCCCGCCGACGACTACGGGTATAAACGTTCGGGTGCCCGAAGGTCACACCATCCACCGCCTCGCCGAGCGGCACCGCAAGCTGTTCGCCGGCCGCCCGGTCGCGGTCTCGAGCCCGCAGGGGCGCTTCGCCGCGGACGCGCTGCGCGTCGACGGCCGCGTGCTCGAGGACGCCTCCGCGCGCGGCAAGCACCTGTTCCACCACTACGAGGGCGGCGAGACCGTCCACGTCCACCTGGGCCTGTACGGCAAGTTCGCCGACGGCGACGCCCCGGCACCGGCGCCGGTGGGCGAGGTGCGGATGCGCATGGCCGGCGGCGAGCACTGGCTGGACCTGCGCGGGCCCGCCGCCTGCGAGCGGCTCGACCCGGCGCAGCTGGAGGCCCTGCACGCGCGGCTCGGGCCCGACCCGCTGGACGAGGCGAGCGACGGCCTCCTGGCGTACCGAATCATCAAAGGCTCGACCCGTCCGCTCATGGCGCTGCTCATGGACCAGGCGGTGGTCGCGGGCGCCGGCCTCATCTATGTGACGGAGTCGCTGTTCCGCGCGGGCCTGCCGCCGACGACGCCCGGCACCAAGCTCTCCCGGCGCCGCTGGGACGCCATCTGGCACGACCTGCGCACGCTCATGCGCGCCGGCGTGGCCGAGGGCCGCATCGACACCGTCCACAGTGCACACATGCCGGAGGCGATGGGCCGTGCGCCGCGCGTGGACCGCCACGGCGGCGAGGTCTACGTCTACCGGCGCACCGGCCAGCCCTGCCTGGTGTGCCAGACGCCGGTGCGCACCGCGGTGCTCAATGCGCGCAACGCCTACTGGTGCCCGCGCTGCCAGAAGGCCCGCTGATGGTCGCCTCGGTCGAGATGTACCTGGACGAGCGCTCGACCCGCCGCATCCGCGTGCTGTGGGACCAGCTCGAGGAGATGGGCGTGCAGTCGCTGCGCACCCCGCACGAGGGCCGCCACCGCCCGCACGTCACGCTCGCCGTCGCCCGCGAGCTCGATCCGGAGGCGGTCGCCGAGGCGCTCGCCGGCATCCGGGTCGCCGAGCCGCTGCGGATCAATTTTCAGTACTCCGGTGTCTTCGTCGGCCGCGTCGTCTTCCTCGGCCCGGCCCCGACGCCGGAGCTGGTCGCGCACCAGGCCCGCGTGTGGGGCCTGCTCGACGCGGCCGGCATGGAGACGCTGCCGCTCTACGCGCCCGGCGAGTGGGTCCCGCACTCGACGGTGTCGATGCGCGTGCCGCGGCCGCTGCTGACCGACACGCTGCGCCGCTGCCTGGAGTCCCTGCCGATCGACGCGACGGTGACGCGGGCGGCCGTCGCCGACTACGCCCGCGACATCTTCCGCGAGATCCCGTAGGACCGCCCGTCAGTCCTCGTCGTGCTGCATGAGCTGGCGGGCGGCCTCGGAGATCGATCCCGAGATCGACGGGTAGATCGTGATCGTGTGCGCCAGCTGGTCGACGCTGAGGTGGTTCTCCACCGCCATCGCGATCGGCATGATGAGCTCGCTCGCCTTCGGCGCCACCACGACGCCGCCGACGACCAGCCCGGACGCCGGCCGGCAGAAGATCTTCACGAACCCGTCGTCGAGCCCGTCCATCTTGGCCCGCGCGTTGCCGGCCAGCGGCAGCATGACCGCCCGCGCCGGCACCCGCCCGCTGTCGATGTCGGACTGCGTGATGCCGACCGAGGCGAGCTCGGGGTCGGTGAACACGTTGGCCGCGACGGTGCGCAGCTTCAGCGGCGCGACCGCCTCGCCCAGCGCGTGCCACATCGCGATGCGCCCCTGCATGGCGGCGACGCTGGCCAGCGGCAGCAGGCCGGTGCAGTCGCCGGCCGCGTAGATGCCGGGCACGTTGGTGCGCGAGACCCGGTCCACCGTCACGTACCCGCCCGGCGCGACCTCGACCCCGTACTCCGCGAGCCCGAGCGCCCCCGTCTGCGGCACCGAGCCGACGCACATCAGGACGTGGGAGCCCTCGACGGAACGCCCGTCGGCGAGCTCGACGACGACACCGTCGGCGGTGCGCCGAGCCGCGGCCGCGCGCGAGTTGTTGAGGATCGTCATGCCGCGGGTGCGGAAGACCCGCTCGATCGCCATCGCGGCGTCGGGGTCCTCGTGCGGCATGACCCGGTCGCGGCTGGAGACGAGGGTCACCTCGATGCCCATGGCCAGGTACGCCGACGCGAACTCGGCGCCGGTCACACCCGACCCGACGACGATGAGCCGCTCCGGGAGCTTCGGCAGGTCGTACACCTGCCGCCAGTCGAGGATCCGCTCCCCGTCGGGCACCGCGGTCGGCAGCACGCGGGGCGTCGCGCCGGTGGCGATCAGCACGATCGAGGCGGCGATGTCATACGGAGCGTCACCGTCGGCCGGGGTCACCCGAACGGCGTGAGTGTGACCGAGCGTGTCCTCACCGAGGCGCGCAGTGCCCGTGACGAACTCGACACCGGCCTTGACCAGTTTGGCGTGAATATCGCCGGACTGGGCGGCCGCGAGCCGTTTGACCCTTTGGTGCACCGCGGGCCCGTCGACCCGCACGTCGGGCCCCGCGGGCCCGATGACCCCGAACGCCTCGGTGTCGAGGTGTGCGGTGACGACGGAGGAGCTCGCGATGAACGTCTTCGAGGGCACGCAGTCGTGCAGCACGCAGGCGCCACCTGCGCCTTCGGCCTCGATCACGGTCACCTGGGCGTCCAGCTGTGCCGCGACCAGCGCCGCCTCGTAGCCCGCCGGTCCACCTCCGATGATCACGATCCGGCCCACGCCAGCCACCCCTCCTCGGCATTCCCACCGTATTCTCCCTCGCCCGGCCAAGCCCTCCGGCCTCGGCCCCGCCGAGACCCAACCGGCCAGAATGCCGTCAGCCTTTCGGCTGGAGGCCATCAGGCCAAGGGCCGCCGGTCCGGCCACACCGGGCCCGAGTTCGCGTGGCCCGAGGTTCGCCCAGGTAGAGCCCGGATAGAGCCCTCGGTGGCGGCCGGATTCACCCCGAGCCGAGGTTTCGAGCGCCCAAGCCTCGACCGAGGCCGAAGTTCACGCGACCGGGGCCCTCCCCCAGCCGAACGGTGCATGGCGCGCCGACGAGTGGATCCGAATCCGACACGCTCGGCAGTATTCTCTCGACACCCGGTCGGGTCTATCGTCATCGCCGTGCGTCATTACGCCGCGTATGGCTCGAACCTGGACCCCGCCCGCATGCGGGCCTACTGTCCGTACTCGCCGATGATCGGGACCGGCTGGCTCGAGGGCTGGCGGCTGACCTTCGCCGGGGAGGACGTCCTGGGCTGGGAGGGCTCCGTCACGACGATCGTCGAGTCGCCGGGCGACCGGGTCTTCGTCGCGCTCTACGACGTGCACCCCAACGACGAGAAGCAGCTCGACGAGGTCGAGGGCGCCCTGGCCGGCACCTACCGCAAGCTGCACCTGCGCGTGGCCACCCTCGACGGCGAGGAGACCGCCTGGGTGTACGTCTTCAACGGCTACGAGGGCGGCCTGCCCACCGCGTGGTACCTGGCCGAGATCGCCAACGCCGCCGCAAAAGCCGGCGCCCCCGCGGACTACCTCGACGCCCTGCGCGCCCGCCCGACGAAGACCGCGATGCCCTAGGGCGGGACCGTCACCGTCCTCTCGTACATGTCAGCCGCGAACGCGACGCTCATCCCCACGCCCGCATAGAGGCTGTAGGCCCCCGTCGGGTTGGTGAGGTCGACGCCGAGCCCCGCGCTCGTGCGCCCCTTGGCGGCGTAGATCGCGAACGCGGCGCGCAGCAGCGCTCCCCCGATGCCCGCCCGGCGGTGCCCCCGCAGCACCGCGAGGTTCTTCACCCAGCCCTCGCCGCGCTCGAGGCCCTGGTCGGCGGACTGCAGCACGCCGACGATCTGTCCGGAGATCTCGGACACGAGCCACTCGTCCCAGCTGATCGAGGGCAGCGCGGCCAGCGATTCGCGCCACGCTTCGTAGGACATCGGCTGGAAGTCGGGCGTGTCGGCGAACGCGGTCTGCAGGACCTCGTGAACGCGCCGCATCTCGGCCTCGTCCTCGGCCCGGACGGCGCGCACCATGGGGACCGTCCCGTCGCCCCCGGCCACCGCCCGCGCCTCGGGAGACGCCCGCGCGTCGTCCCCGGTCAGCGGGCGGGTCATGCGTGCGTGGCGCTTGCGGAAGACGAAGCCGTGCGCCCTCAGCGCGGCGATGTAGTCCTCCTCGCTCGCCACCGCGCCCGCCCGCAGCGTGACCTCCGACCGGCCGGCCTCCCGGGCCCGCTCGGCCACCCGCGGCAGCGCCAGGTCCAGCAGCGGGCCGTAGGCCGCGGCGCCGCGGCCAGGCACGGCATAGACCTCGACGTTGTCCCGCGGGCCGCGCTCCGGATTGTCCACATAGGCCCAGGCGGACGGCGAGCCGTCCGGGTCGAAGGCCAGCCACGAGTCCACAGCCGGGTCCTGGTTGGGCGCGGTCAGCGTCGACACCACCTCGTCCTCGGTCCAGTCCGGCTCGCCGACGGTCGCCTCGTCGCTGGCCCGCGTGACGGCCAGGATCGCCGCCACGTCCCGCAGCGTGCACCCCCGCACCGTCCAGCTCGGCAATCCCGTCAGCTCCATACCCAGAACCTAGTCGGGGGGTACGACAAAATCGGCTACGCCGGCAGCTCCTCCTGCACCGACTGCACGGCGGCGTCGAGGAGGTTGACGAGCTCGGTGCGCTCGGCCGGGGCGAGGGCGCGGAAGGCCTCCCCGGCGATGCGGTCGGTCAGGGCCTCGGCCCAGCTGCGGCGGCGTACCAGGGGCTCGAACGCCGGAAACGGCGGCTGCCAGCCGAACGCCGTGGCCTCGGCCTCGCCGTCCGGGCCGGCGATGATCGCCTCCAGCGGGGTCAGGCCGCTGGCACGGATCGCCAGGAGGTGGGCGGCGCCGCGGTGCTCGCGCAGCAGGTGAGCCAGGACGGCGGCACGGGCGCCGGGCGAGTCGTCGGGCAGCGGCATCGCGCGCCAGGCCGCGAACAGCGGCATGCCGGCCGTCTCGGCGCTGACCACCACCCGCTCGGCCAGCTCGACGAGCTTGGGCAGCGCGTAGAAGCTCTCCAGGTGCTCGCGGCCCCAGCGGCAGCACTCGTCGAGGTTCTCGGCGGCGACCTGCTCCGGCGGGGCGACCTTGCGCGCGGCGTCCCAGCCGTCCTGGACCGCTTCCGGTGCGATGAAGCCCAGCGCGGCCGCGACGGTGTCGGCGCGCACGTCGCCCAGGGCGCCGCCGCGGCCGGCCACGTAGAAGGCCCAGCCGGTCAGGCCGATCTGCCGGGCGCGCCGCATGGTCTTCGGGTCGTCGCTGAAGGCGCCACCCAGCACCAGCACCGCCCGCTTCGCCGCCGCGGCCGCCTGCTCGGGAGTCACCCGGGTCATTCTGCCCTCCCGCACGGATCACGGTGAAGACACTCGTTCGAGTACGAACCATGTGCGCGCCGGGACGAACGCAACAGCCGAGGTCGCAGACGGAGGTTCAGCCGAGATCCGCCAGGGCGTCCTGGGCGAGCTTCACACGCTTCTCGGCCTGGCGGATCGCCTTGTCGGCGGCGGCGACCGCCCGCTCGGCCTCGGCCTTGGCGTTCTCGGCGTCGGAGACCTGCTGCAGCGCCGTCATCAGCTCGCGCCGGGCCTGCTTGACCGCGCGGGCGTGCTCCTCCTCGGCGGCGCGCCGCTCCTCCTCGCGGCGGCGCGCCTCGGCCCGCCGCTCCCGCTCCTGCTCGTCGGGGGCGGACCGGATCGGGGTGACCGAACCGGAGCCCTGCACGAGCCGCAGGTTGGGGCGCGGCGTCTCGCCGAACCCGGTGTATTCGAGGGCCTTGGTCAGGCGTCCCTCGCGTACCGCCGCGGCCACCTCGGCATCCGCGAGCGCCGCGGCGAAGGTTGCCTCCACCTCGGCCGTCGGCAGGTTGCCGCGCGCGTCGCCGGCCAGCCGCGCGGCCTCGCGGGCCAGGGCCGTGACCGTCGCGCGGCGGCGCACCGACAGCTCGCGCAGGTCCGCGCCGCGCAGCTCGCGCTGGGCCGCGCGCAGCTCCTCGGCCAGGGCGAGCAGGTCCGCGACGAGGTCGGGCCGCTCGTGCGCAAGGCGGTTGACGAGCCACGCCGCGACGGTCGGCTTGCGCAGCTTGGCCAGCGCCGCCGCCCGCGCGGTGTCGCGGGCCTGCCGTGCCTTGGCGATCTCCTCGCCGCGCAGCGCGATGAACTCCTCGGGCGGTGCCGAGTACAGCCGGGCGATGGCGTCATCCATAGGGACAACGCTAGATCGTGGTGCCGGGTTCCAGGCGCTCGTAGTGCGTGCCGGAAAGGCGCGTCATGTGCCCGGTGACCATCTGCTGGCCCACATCGACGAGCAGGCTGTCGTGCAGGGCGAACGCGCGCTCCGGCTTGACCGCCCGGGCGAAGTCGATGGCCTCGGAGAGCTTGAGCCACGGAGCGGAGACGGGCACGAACAGCGTCGCGATCTCCTCGTCCGGCACGTGGAACGCGTCGCCCGGGTGGTAGATCGGGCCGTCGGGGGCGTCGATGACGTAGCCGACGTTGACGATCCGCGGGATGTCGGGGTGGATGATCGCGTGCTGCCCGCCGTGCGCGCGCACCGTCATGCCGGCCGCCACGAACGTGTCGCCGGGGTTGACCCCGTAGCGGTCGGCGTCCACGTCGGTGAGCTGGTCCTCGACGTCGGGGTGGGCGAAGACGAAGAGCGAGGGCTGCCGGGCGGCCGCGCCGCGCAGCCGGTCGATGTCGATGTGGTCCATGTGCTCGTGGGTGATGAGCACGGCATCGGCGCCGTCGAGGGCCTCGGGCTCGCTGAAGATGCCGGGATCGATCACCAGGACCCCGCCGTCGTGCTCCAGGCGCAGGCATGCGTGGGTGTACTTCGTGATCCGCATCCGGTGACCTCCTCGTGGCAGAACCGTGACACAGGCGGATGGAACCGGAGCCGCACCGGCCCGCGTCGGAGGTGGTGTTTCCGGCTTCCGGATCGACCCTACCCAGGAGGCGTCATGTCAGTCAGGCGCACCACCGTGTTCCTCGCGGCGGCCGCCACCGCCGTGGTCCTCGCGCTGAGCGGCTGCGGCAGCGACAGCCAGAAAGACTCTGCACCGACCTCCGCCGACAAGCCGGCCGCGGCGAACGGCGCGGCGGGCGCCGGCCCCGCCGACCAGCGCCAGGCGGCGGGCGAGGCGCAGCAGGAGCCGCTGAACCAGGCCCAGGGGCAGGAGAAGGGGGACGCCGGCGCCGAGCAGAAGGCGCCGGACAGCGTCGACACGAGCGATCGGGCCATCATCTACTCCGGCACGATGACCGTGCAGGTGAAGGACGTGAACGAGGCCGCCACGAAGGCGATCGCGTTCGCGGTCGCCGCGGGCGGATTCGTCGGCGGCGACAACCGTCAGATCGACGGCGACAGCTCGACCGCGACGCTGACCCTGCGGGTGCCGGCGGCGAAGTTCCAGAGCACCCTGGAGCAGGTCAAGACGGTCGGCGAGGAGAAGGGCCGGCAGCTGTCCGCGCAGGACGTCACCGACCAGGTCGCCGACGTCGACTCGCGGATCAAGACGGCGCAGGCGAGCGTGGACCGCATCCGGGCGCTGATGGCCAGGGCGCAGACGATCGGCGAGATCACGGCGCTCGAGTCGGAACTGTCGCGGCGCGAGTCCGACCTCGAGTCGCTGCAGGCGCGCAAGCGGCGCCTCGACGGGCTCACCGCGCTGTCCACCATCACCGTCTTCCTGCACGGGCCGCAGGCGCCGGTGGTATCCAAGGAGGACACCGGCATCATGGTCGGCCTGCGCAACGGCTGGCACGCGTTCGTGGCCTCGCTGCGCGTCGCGCTGACGGTGCTCGGCTGGCTGCTGCCGTGGGTCGTCTTCATCGGCGGCCCGGTCTACCTGATCATCTGGCTCTTCCGTCGGTACCGCCGGACGCACCCGCTCCCGCCCCGCCTCATGCCCGTGCCCGCGCCGCCCGCACCCGTCTACGCGGGGCGCCCGGTCCCGTCGGTCCACCCGGTCGCTCCGGGGCCGCGTTGGACGCCGCCGGCACAGCCCGCGCCGGTGTCCGGACCCCCGGCGCCAACAACCGCCGAGCAAGGCGGCAAAGAGCCGGTTTCGGACGCACGGGACGGGGCAGAGGCGGAACCTACGCGGGCACCTGAGGCAGCGGCCCCGCATCGGCCGGAGCCTCGGGACGAGGGGGAGGGGACGTCAGGTCCCGAACAAGCCCGCTGACCACCGCACCGAACTCCGGTCGCAACTGATAGCCGGAATGTCCGTCAACCTTGGGGAACACCGTGTCGCCGGGCGCAATACCGAAGCCCGGCGGGTCGACGAGCCGCACGTCGCGGGCCGTCGGCGACGCCACCGGTCCGCCGATGGGGTCGGTGTCCCGCCAAAGGTTGACCCAACGGGGGGTGTGCTGGCCCGGCTCCTGCCGGGGCCGGGCCAGCACCGCTCCGACCTGCTCCAGCATCGGGTCGCCGAGGTAGGCGGGGAAGAACCGGGCGTACAACCGGCGCAACGGCGAACCGTAGGTGAGCAGCGCCGTGCGTGCCTGCGCCTCCGCCGGCATCTGCAGCACCGTCGCGGCGGCGAGCACGCTGCCCTGGCTGTGCCCGGACAGGATCACGCCGCCCTGCTCGGCGGCGAGCCACGACGCCCGCTTCGCCAGCTCCGGCACGACGCGCTCGGCGTAGCAGGGCGGTGCGAGCGGATGCGCGGCCCGCGGCCAGAACGTGCCGAGGTCCCACAGCACGCCGACGATGCGGCGGAAGCGCTGGTAGCGGTACGCGAGCACGCCGATGAGGACGAGCGCGAACGCGGACAGGCCGATGAGGTACGTGCCGAGGTTGACGGCGAACGACAGCGCCTCGGCCGCCGCCGAGCCGGACTCCGCCAGCCGGATCGGGCGCCGCCCGGCGAGGGCGAAGCCGGTCGCGGCCATGGCGGCGACGGCGGACGGGATGAACACCCAGACCAGCATCCGTCCGATGTGGTCGGTGACGAGCGAGTCGGCGACGGCGCGGTCGATACGCCGCGCCCGGGCGGCGTCGCGCTCGCGCCCGCCGCGGAAGTCGGCGTCGGTGACGACCCGCGCGTAGCGGCGCAGCCGGCGCACCAGCGGCAGCCCGCCGACGATCGCGACGAGCGCGGTCAGCAGGAGCAGCAGCACGAACCCGGCGGCCGCCCACTCGTAGGCCGGCGGCGGCTCCAGCGCCGGCCCGGCCGCGTAGTCCGGTGTGGACGGCAGCGCGCGGCGGTCGAGGAAGTCGGCGACGCGGTAGGCGAGACCGGCGGCGAACGCGACCGCGACGCCGAGCCCGGCGCTGGCGATGAGCGGACCGGCGAGGCCCTGCAGGAACGTGCCGCGCGGGCGGCTGGCCAGGACCACGGCGCCGAGGACGAGCATGAGCACGACCTGCACGGCGAAGAGCCCGGTGACCGTGCCGCCCAGGACCGGCATCCGCCCGGTCGCCGTCCACGGGTCGCGGGCCAGCAGCGCGTAGCCGAGCACGACGACGGTGAGTCCGACCGCGGTGTGGCTGAGCAGCCGGGTGAGCGGGCGCGCCCAGCGGGTCGGATTGTCCCGGTCGACGACGGGCCGCACCGCCACCGCCACGATGCAGGTCAGCAGGATCAGGGCGGTCGCCGCGGCGAGGACGTAGCCGGCCGGGTGCCGGTCGCGCGGGACCAGGATCCCTAGCAGTACCGCATCCAGGGTCGCGAAGGCGAACGCGATGTGCAGGGAGCGCAGCCGGCCGACCAGCGGGGCGCCGTTCCAGAAGCAGGGGTGCGCCAGGCCGTCGCCGTCGCCCTCGGTCGCCACCGGGAACGCCTCGTACCGCGACCACGTGCGCCGCCCGAGAAACCACAGGAACGCGATGGCCAGCGCGGGCACCAGCGCGGTCAGGGCGAGGCGGCGGGAGGTCGTGGCGAAGAAGCCGTCGGCGAGCGGCGCGAGGTACCAGCGCCCCTGCGGGCAGCGCGACAGCGCCGCGCACTGCCAGCCGACGAGGTCCATCGAGATCTCGGCGAAGGCCAGCACGAACGAGCCGGTCATGCTCAGCGCGTAGATGCGCGTCAGCGCACGGATCGCCGCCCGCGGGCCGGGGCGGGTCGCCGGGCGCAGCCAGAGCGCGACGTTGGCGAGCATGAACGGCAGCAACAGCAGCCACAGCGCACGGGCGGCGGCGCCGGCGGTGAGGTTGCCCCAGCGGTACGCCTCGAGGGTCGCCCCGCCGGGGCCGGTGACGGCGCCGTACTCGGCGCGCGGGCGGAAGAAGCCCGCGTCGGTGTCGCCGGCGACCCGCCGCAGCAGGGGCCGGTCCAGGACGTCCTCGGCCGGGGAGCCGGTGACGCCGTGCACGCGCAGCTCGGTGACCACGCCTCCGGATTACCAGAAGCGCGTCGATACCGCTGTCCGAAAAGCGCTGCTAGAACGCTCCGGCGCTCAGCGCGGCCAGGGCGGTGTGCACCATGATCCGCACGCCGTGCCCGATCGCGCGCTCGTCGACGTCGAAGGAGGACTGGTGGATGTCGAACTTCGTCTCCGCGCCCGGCACGCCGACGCCCAGGCGGATCATCGAGCCGGGAATGCCGTCGAGGTAGAAGGCGAAGTCCTCGCCGCCCATGCTGATCTCGGCCTCGACGACCCGGTCGGGGCCCAGCGCCGCGCCGGCCGCGCCGGCGATGATGGCGGTGGCGAGCCGGTCGTTCACCACCGGCGGCACGCCGCGGGTGTAGGTGACCTCGACGTCGGCGCCGGTCGGCGCGATGACGTCGTGGACCAGCTTGGTGACGAGCTCGGGCACGTCGCGCCAGGCGTCGCGGCTCAGCACGCGGATGGTGCCGCGGGCCATGCCCTCGATCGGGATGGCGTTGGCGGCCTCACCGGCGCGCACCGCGCCCCACACCATCGACACGCCGGCCCGCGCGTCGAGCTTGCGGTCCAGCAGCGACGGCACGTCGACGAGGATGCGACCGAGCGCGTGGACGAGGTCGGCGGTCAGGTGCGGGCGAGCGGTGTGCCCGCCGCGGCCGGTGAGCCGGACCTCGATCTTGTCGGCGGCGGCGGTGAAGGGCCCCGAGCGCACGCCGACGAGGCCGACGGGCAGCTGCGGCGCGCAGTGCAGCGCGAAGATCGCGGCCACGTCCTTGAGCCCGCCGGCGGCGATCACCTCGGGCGCGCCGGATGGCATGGTCTCCTCGGCCGGCTGGAACAGCAGCCGCACCCGGCCCGGCAGCTCGTCGCGCTCGGCCAGCTGCGCGAGCGCCAGCCCGGCGCCGAGCAGGACGGTCGTGTGCACGTCGTGGCCGCAGGCGTGGCAGACGTTGTCGACTGTGGAGCGGTAGGGCACGTCCTTGGTGTCGGGCAGCGGCAGCGCGTCGAGGTCGGCGCGCAGCGCGATGACGCGCTCGCCGTAACCGATGTCACACATAACGCCGTTGCCTTTGGGCAGCACGCGTGGCGAGAGGCCGGCGCGAGTGAGCTCGCGGGCGACGAGCGCCGCGGTCTCGAACTCGTGGCCGGACAGCTCGGGGTGCGCGTGGATGTGACGACGGACCGCTACCAGCTCGGCCCCGCGCGAGGCGAGCCAGCGGTCCAGCTGACCTGGAAGGGGGTCGGCCCCCGGCGGCGTCTCGGGCCAGCCCTCGGACAAATGCCCTGCCTTGGACGACCCGGACGACGTCAACTTGCCGACCGGTCGCGCCGCGGTCACGGCGGCTTCCGGCAGCATCAGCGCTCTCGTCACGGTGTGTTCTCTATTTCGGTCTATTGGAACGGCCCGCCCGATGCGTGCCATGGACAGACTAACCGGGTCAAGGTGACGGAGCGCAACATCATTCTCGTGATGTTGATATAGCTGAGCGTCACTTGAACCCTCACGGAGGCACAAATCAGCAGGCACGGCCGGGTTGGCGGCTTCCGACCCAGACACGTACCCCTCACCTCCTTTAACGGGTGACTGGCGCCACGGTCACGTGGTGTCGCGATAAGTTTTTCACAGCGGTACTGCGACCAGAGTCGCCACTGTTCGACGCACAGTGACGAGAGACGTCGCAGGGTGGCACGACCCAGGGACCCGGCGACGCACCGCTCGTCCGACTACCGGTGCTGCTAGCAGGAAATCCAGGAAACCTAGTCCGCCGATGTTCCACCGAGGTTTCCGTCACCTGCCTAGACGCTCCACCCGGGTGTCCAGGTTCCCCCGATGAACGAATTCAATCCTGCAATGGTCGTAGGACGAACTCGAGTGGTCCGCAGGGCGACAAGATCGGCACGGTCGGTTGTCCGCGGGTCACGGTACGGTGAAGGAGCGGACCCCATCTTTCTTAACTGGGCACGAGCACGCAAGATAGTGGGGCGAGAAGTCAACCTCCCCCTCCCATGACGGTTTACTGCCTGTGACTCAGCTTCCGACGTGGCATGGCGAGCCCCTGCCACCCACCGGTGCTCTGGCCTCGGCCGGAGCCGGGCGCGAACCTGCGCGTGGCTCCGACTCTCCCTCCAACCAACCCACCCGCGAACCACGCGAGCCCGGGTCGACCGCGCCCCCCGTTCCGGGGCAGCGGGCGGCACCCGGCGTGGTCATCGGCGGGCGGTATGCGCTGCGCACCGCGATCGGTCACGGCGGCATGGGAACCGTCTGGCGCGCCAGCGACACGCTGCTGCGCCGCGACGTGGCGGTGAAGGAGGTGATCCTCCCGCCCGGCCTGGCGCCCACCGACCGCGACGCGATGTACCAGCGGACCCTGCGCGAGGCACGCGCGGCCGCCGCGCTGTCGCACCCGGCGGTCGTTCAGGTGTACGACGTCGTCACCGAGGCCGGCCGGCCGTGGATCGTCATGGAGCTGCTGCAGGCCCGCAGCCTCGCCGAGATGATCGTCGAGGACGGCCCGCTGGCAGCACGGGCGGTCGCCAAGATCGGCATCGCGCTGCTCGGCGCGCTCGAGGTGGCGCACGCCGCCGGAGTGCTGCACCGTGACGTGAAGCCGGCCAACGTGCTCATCTGCGGCGACGGCCGCTGCGTGCTCACCGACTTCGGCGTGGCCCGCATGCCCACCGACAGCGAGCTGACCACGCCCGGCATGGTGCTCGGCTCGCCGCACTTCATCTCGCCCGAGCGGGCGATCGGCGCGAAGTTCGGCCCGCCGAGCGATTTGTTCAGCCTCGGCGTCACGCTCTACACCGCGGTCGAGGGCCGCCCGCCGTTCGACAAGCGGGACCCGTTCGAGACCATGCGCGCCGTCGTCGAGGAGCCCCCGGCGCAGTCGATGCGCGCGGGACCGCTGGCCGGCGTGCTCTACGGGCTGCTGGAGAAGGACCCGGCCCGCCGCTGGAACGTCGACACCGGCCGCGCCGTGCTGCGCGACCTGCTCGCCGGCCCGCTGGCCAGCAACGCTCCGGCGCACATGACCGACCCCTACGCGGTGGTCCGCCCGGCGCACCAGCCGACGATTGTCCACCAGCAGCAGCCCACCGGGCAGATCGGCGGCCGGGCGATGATGGCGCCCGGCGAGACGGTCAGCGGCGCGATGCGGCGCATGCACTCCGGCGCGCCGACGCAGGCGGGCGGGGCGCACGGCGCGGAGCTCGAGCGCACCGGCGCGGACCAGTACAACGCCTATGCGCCCGAGGCGGAGCGCACCGGCGCCGAGCATTACAACGCGTATGCGCAGGGCTACGGCCAGGAGGACTGGACGCAGGGCCCGCCGCCACCGGCGCCGAAGCCGGGCACCGGGGACCTCGCGCGCCAGCTCGCCGGCAAGGCCAAGGCGGCGCCCGGCTGGGCCAAGGCCGCCGTCGCCGCCGGCGTGGCGATCGTGCTGTTCCTCGGCATCGGCGCCGCGACCGGGCTGTTCTCCGGCGGCGACGGCAACAACCAGGGCCAGGGCCCGTCCGGCAACACGTCGAGCGCTCCGGCGACGCCCGCCTTCGAGGTGGAGTCGTTCTCGCACCCCGGCGGCATCACGGTCAACGTGCCGAAGGGCTGGAAGACCAACAAGCTGGGCAACGCCAGCGCGCCGTATTTCGACATCGTCGACCCCGTCGACGGCAACCGCCGCATCCGGGTCAACATCGAGAAGACCTCGGCGTCGCCGCGGCAGTTCCTCGAGTCGGCCGAGAACCGGCTCAAGTCGACGCCGTCCAGCTGTGAGGCGCCCTACGCCCGCGTCAACATGAGCGAGGACAAGCTCGACGGGCAGCCGGCGGCGATCCTGGAGTACACCTGCGGATCCGGCGAGAAGCTGCGCCACGCGCTGTGGAATGCGGTGGTCGTGGGCGGCAAGGCGTATCACTTCTTCGTCACCGTGCCCGACGCCCGGTTCTCGGAGAGCAAGGCGATCTTCGACGAGATGGTCAGCTCGTTCAAGCTGACTACCCCGTCGAGCGGCCCCTGACCCGTGTTATGAAGGGCAGATGACCTCCAACCTGTCCCTTCGGGCCGAGGCCGAGGCCTGGCTGGCCGACGATCCGGACCCGGCCAGCCGCGACGAGCTGCGGGCGGTGCTGGACAACGCCCCCGAGCTGGCCGACCGCTTCGCCGGGCCGCTGCGCTTCGGCACGGCCGGCCTGCGCGGGCCGCTGCGCGCCGGGCCCAACGGCATGAACCTCGCCGTGGTGCGCGGCGCCGCCGCCGGCCTGGTGCGCTGGCTCGGCGCGCAGCAGGCCGCGCCCGACGAGCGGCCGGTGGTCATCGGCTACGACGCCCGGCACGGGTCGCACGCGTTCGCGGTGGAGACCGCCCGGGTCGTCACCGGTGCCGGGCGGCGCGCGCTGCTGATGCCGCGGCCGCTGCCCACGCCGGTGCTCGCCTTCGCCGTGCGCCGCCACCGCGCCGCGGCCGGCGTCATGGTCACCGCCAGCCACAACCCTCCGCAGGACAACGGTTACAAGGTGTATCTCGCCGACGGCGCACAGCTCGTCCCGCCGGCCGACGCCGAAATCGAACGAGCCATCCGCGAGGTCGGGCCGCTCGCCTCCGTGTCGCTCGGCGGGCCGGGCGAGGTGCTCGACGAGGCGATCGTGCGCGAGTACGTCGACGCCGCCCTCGGCGTGATCGACCCGGACGTGCCGCGGGAGCTCGCCGTCGCGTACACCCCGATGCACGGCGTCGGCCGGGAGGTCTTCGCCGCGACGCTGCAGGCCGCCGGGTACTCCGCGCCGTTCGTCGTCGCCGAGCAGGCCGAGCCGGATCCGGACTTTCCGACCGTGGCGTTCCCCAACCCGGAGGAACCGGGCGCGATGGACCGGCTGCTCGCGCTCGCCGCGCACGAGGGCGCCGACATCGCCATCGCCAACGACCCGGACGCCGACCGCTGCGCGGTGGCCTACGAGCGGGACGGGCAGTGGCACCAGCTGCGCGGCGACGAGGTCGGCGCGCTGCTCGCCGACCACCTGATGCGCCGCGGGGTCCGGGGCCGCTACGCCACCACGATCGTCTCCTCGAGCCTGCTGTCGCGCATGTGCGCCGAGCACGACCTGCCCTACGGCGAGACGCTGACCGGCTTCAAGTGGATCGTGCGGGCCGGGGACGACCTCGTCTACGGGTACGAGGAGGCGCTCGGCTACTGCGTGGCGCCGGGCATGGTCCGCGACAAGGACGGCATCACCGCCGCCCTGCTGGTCTGCGAGCTCGCCGCCGGGCTCAAGGCCGAGCTGCGCACGCTGGGCGACCGCCTCGACGAGCTGGCCGTGCGCTACGGGGTGCACGCCACCGACCAGCTCTCCGTGCGGGTCGAAGACCTCGGCGAGATCGCGCGGATGATGGCCACGATCCGCGACCGGCCGCCGGCCGACCTGCTCGACGAGCCGGTCACCGCGATCGAGGACCGGCTGCCGGAGTCCGACGTGCTCATCCTGCGCGCCGGCACCACCCGGGTCGTGGTGCGCCCGTCGGGGACCGAGCCCAAGCTCAAGGCCTACCTCGAGGTCGTCGAGCCGGTCGCCGGCGGCGACATCGCCGGCGCCCGCGAGCGCGCCGCCGCCTCCCTGTCGGCGCTGCGCACGGAGACGGCGGAGGCCCTCGGCCTGCGCTAGTGGGTCACGTCCGGCAGAGCGTCACGTCACGAATCGCCGAAGCGGGGCATGCCGCCGAACTGCCGGTCGCCGGCGTCGCCGAGGCCCGGGACGATGAACATGCGCTCGTTGAGGCGCTCGTCGATCGCGGCGGTGACCAGGCGCATCGGCAGGCCCGAGTTGGCCAGCCGCTCGATGCCGGCCGGCGCGGCCAGCACGCACAGCACGGTGATGTCGGTGGCGCCGCGGTCGACCAGCAGGCGCACGCAGTGCTCCAGCGAGCCGCCGGTGGCGAGCATCGGGTCGAGCACCAGCACCGGGATGCCGGACAGGTCGCGGGGCAGCGACTCCATGTAGGCCCGCGGCTCGTAGGTCTCCTCGTCGCGCGCGAGCCCCACGAACCCCATCGACGACTCCGGCAGCAGCGCCAGCGCCGAGTCGGCCATGCCTAGGCCCGCCCGCAGCACCGGCACCAGCAGCGGCGGGTTGGCCAGCCGGGTGCCCTCGGCGACCGCGACCGGCGTCTTGACCGGGAACCGCTCGGTGGCGAAGGACCGGGCGGCCTCGTACACCAGCATCGTCGTCAGCTCGTGCAGCGCCGCACGGAACGAGCCGTTGTCAGTGCGCTCATCGCGCATCGCGGTCAACCGCGACTTGGCCAGGGGGTGATCCACCACGAGTACGTCCACGAACGGACAGCCTAATATTTGGGACATGACCCTCACCGCCGAGGTCGCGCGCTCACAAGGTGCGTTGCGGACCTTCCTGCACGGCCTACCGGGCGTCGACCAGGTCGGCGCGGAGCAGCGCGCCGCGATGCTGGGCACTCGGTCGATCAAGACCAGTGCCAAGGCACAGGCCCTCGACCTGGCCATCCGGATGGTCGACCTGACCACACTGGAGGGCTCCGACACCCCCGGCAAGGTGCGCGCCCTGTGCGCCAAGGCTGTGCGACCGGACCCGGCCGATGCCACCTGCCCGAGCGCCGCCGCCGTCTGCGTCTACCCGGCAATGATCGAGGCGGCCGCCGACGCGCTGCGCGGCAGCGGGGTGCACCTGGCCAGCGTCGCCACCGCGTTCCCGTCCGGCCAGGCGCCGCTGTCGGTGAAGCTCGCCGACACGAAGGCCGCCGTCGCCGACGGCGCGGACGAGATCGACATGGTGATCTCCCGCGGCGCGTTCCTGGCCGGCCGCTACGCCGAGGTCCACGACGAGATCGCCGCGGTCAAGCAGGCCTGCGGCGACGCCCACCTCAAGGTCATCCTCGAGACCGGCGAGCTCGCGACGCTCGACAACGTGCGGCGCGCCTCCTGGCTGGCGATGCTCGCCGGCGCCGATTTCATCAAGACCTCCACCGGCAAGGTGCAGCCCGCGGCCACGCTGCCGGTGACGCTGGTCATGCTCGAGGCGGTGCGCGACTTCCGGGCCGAGACGGGCCGGATCATCGGCGTGAAGCCCGCCGGCGGCATTCGGACCGCCAAGGACGCCATCAAGTACCTCGTGCTGGTCAACGAGACCGCCGGGCCCGACTGGCTGGACCCGGACCGGTTCCGCTTCGGGGCCTCCACGCTGCTCAATGACCTGCTGATGCAGCGCACGAAGCTCACCACCGGCCGTTACAGCGGCCCCGACTACTTCACCCTGGACTGAGCCGACATGGACTTCTCATACGCACCGGCGCCCGAGTCGCGCTCGATCGTCGACATCCGCTCGTCCTACGGCCTGTTCATCGGCGGTGAGTTCGTCGACGGCAAGGGCGAGGCGTTCAAGTCGATCAACCCGGCCAGCGAGGAGACCCTCGCCGAGATCGCCTGCGCCGACGCCGCCGACGTGGACGCGGCCGTCGCCGCCGCCCGGCACGCCTACGACACGGTCTGGGGGCCGATGCCGGGGCGGGAGCGGGCGAAGTACCTCTTCCGGATCGCCCGGATCATCCAGGAGCGCTCCCGCGAGCTGGCCGTGCTCGAGTCGCTGGACAACGGCAAGCCGATCCGCGAGTCGCGCGACGTCGACGTGCCGCTCGTGGCCGCGCACTTCTTCTACTACGCGGGGTGGGCCGACAAGCTGGCCTACGCCGGCTTCGGACCCGACCCGCGCCCGCTGGGCGTCGCCGGCCAGGTCATCCCGTGGAACTTTCCGCTGCTGATGCTGGCGTGGAAGATCGCGCCCGCGCTCGCGGCCGGCAACACGGTGGTGCTCAAGCCCGCCGAGACGACGCCGCTGACCGCGCTGCTGTTCGCCGAGATCTGCCAGCAGGCCGACCTGCCGCCCGGCGTCGTCAACATCATCACCGGCGCCGGCGAGACCGGCCGGACGCTCGTCGAGCACCCGGGCGTGGACAAGGTCGCCTTCACCGGCTCGACCGAGGTCGGCCGCGCGATCGCCAAGGCGGTGGCCGGCACGCGCAAGCGGCTCACCCTGGAGCTCGGCGGCAAGGCGGCCAACATCGTCTTCGACGACGCGGCGCTGGACCAGGCGGTCGAGGGCGTCGTCAACGGCATCTTCTTCAACCAGGGCCACGTGTGCTGCGCCGGCTCCCGGCTGCTGCTGCAGGAGTCGATCGCCGAGGACTTCCTGGCGGCGCTCAAGCGGCGGATGGCGCTGCTGCGCGTCGGCGACCCGCTGGACAAGAACACCGACGTCGGCGCGATCAACTCCGCCGCGCAGCTGGCACGCATCCGCGAGCTGTCGCAGGTCGGCGAGCAGGAGGGCGCCGAGCGCTGGAGCGCGCCGTGCGAGCTGCCCGACCGCGGGTTCTGGTTCGCCCCGACGATCTTCACCGGGGTGACCCAGGCGCACCGCATCGCCCGCGAGGAGATCTTCGGGCCGGTGCTGTCGGTGCTGACGTTCCGCACGCCGGACGAGGCGGTCGAGAAGGCGAACAACACGCCCTACGGGCTGTCGGCGGGCGTGTGGACCGAGAAGGGCTCGCGGATCCTGAACATCGCGGACCGGCTGCGGGCCGGGGTCGTGTGGGCCAACACGTTCAACAAGTTCGACCCGGCCTCGCCGTTCGGTGGGTACAAGGAGTCGGGCTACGGCCGCGAAGGCGGCCGGCACGGGCTGGAGGCCTACCTTGAGCACTGAGTCCCCCGCCCGCCTGGCCGTACGCAAGACGTACAAGCTCTACATCGGCGGCGCGTTCCCCCGCAGCGAGTCCGGGAGGTCCTACCAGGTGCAGTCGGCCTCCGGCGACTTCCTCGCCAACGCCGCGCTCGGGTCCCGCAAGGACGTCCGCGACGCCGTGAAGGCGGCCCGGGCGGCCGTTGCCAAGTGGTCCGGCGCGACCGCGTACAACCGCGGGCAGATCCTGTATCGCGTCGCGGAGATGCTGGAGGGCCGCCGCGACCAGTTCGTCGCCGAGGTGGCCGCGGCGGAGGGCGCCGGCGAGCGCGACGCCGCCGCGATCGTCGACGCCGCGATCGACCGCTGGGTCTGGTACGCCGGGTGGTCCGACAAGGTCGCCCAGGTGCTCGGCGGGGCCAACCCCGTCGCCGGCCCCTACTTCAACCTCTCCGCGCCCGAGCCGACCGGGGTGGTCGGCATCGTCGCGCCCGCGGCGTCGTCGCTGCTGGGGCTGGTCAGCGTCGTCGCGCCGGCCATCGTCACCGGCAACACCGTCGTCGTGCTCGCCTCGACCGAGCGGCCGCTGCCGGCGGTCACGCTGGGCGAGGTACTGGCGACGTCGGACCTGCCGGGCGGGGTCGTCAACGTGCTGACCGGCTCGGTCGCCGAGATGGCACCGTGGCTCGCCGCGCACATGGACGTCAACGCCATCGACCTGACTGGTGTGACGGACCCCACATTGGGCAGGGAGCTCGAGGTCGCCGCGGCCGAGAACCTGAAGCGGGTGATCCGCCCGAGCACGCCGGACTGGGCCGCCGACCCGGGCGTGTCACGGATGCTTTCGCTGCTGGAGATCAAGACGGTCTGGCACCCCAAGGGGGTCTGACCGCCGCAGACGGTGCACACTAGGGTGTTTTGTGCGCGAGGCCACACACGCCCTGGTGTGCCCGCACGCCGAGCCCGACTACGGAGGTCACAGTGGCCCGCCAGTCTTCCCAGTCTTCACGGTCCGCGTCGTCGCGGCCGAGCGCCAAGAAGGCCGAGCCGTTGAAGAAGGCCGAGCCGTTGGAAAAGGCCAAGCCGGTGGATGAGGAGCTCGACGCCGTCGAGGACGTCGAGGTCGACGAGAACGCCGACGAGGTCGACGAGGTCGAGGAGGTCGACGACGACGACCTCGAGGATGACGACCTCGAGGATGAGGACGGCGCTACCCGCTCGGCGCAGGCCGACGCGATGTGGGACGACGTCAAGATCGAGCCGGTCGAGCTGGCGCTGCCGAAGGGCGTCGGGTACACGCTGCGGGCGTACCGGATGTCGAACGAGCTGACGCCGACCGAGGTCGACGAGGAGGAGGACGACTTCGCGATCCTCCACCGCCGGCACGAGGAGGACGAAGACGACGATCGGGTCGTGATCCTCGAGAACGCGGAGATGTTCGAGGAGGAGCCGGAGCCCGTCGCCGCTTCGAAGAGTTCCGCCAAGAGCAAGAAGAAGTCCTCCGACAAGGACGACGAAGACTCCGAAATTTCGGACAAGTCCGATGAGTCGGACGAGTCGGATGAAGTCGAAGAGGTCGAAGACTCCGAAGACGCTGAGGACGAAGAGGCCGAGGCGGAAGAGGAAGAGGCCGAGGAAGAAGAAGAGGAGGAAGAGGAGGAGCCCGAGGAGGTTCCCGTCTTCCTCAGCGACCACGGCAAGCTGCTGCTCTTCCGCAGCGTCGAGGGCCTCGTCGAGTTCGTGAAGTCCGACGCCGAGCACGACATGGTCCAGCTCGACACCTGGGGCAGCCTCAAGTCGCGCATCACCGCGTCGTCGGTCGTGGCCACGGACGAGAACCGCTACGAGCTGGACCTCGTCGTGGAGAACCTCCGCGGTGGCCAGGACGCGTGGGACACCGACCTGTTGCTCGGCGCCGGCGAGGCCGCACGTGACCTTGCTTACGCCCTGCGGCTCGAGCCGGTCCGCACCGCGCTCTCGGCGGGCTCGCCCCTCGACGACCTCGACGAGGGCCTGCGAGCTGCGGCATCAGGCGGCGTCGGGGGCTTCTTCGCGAAGCGCCGGCTCAAGAAAATCGGGGCACAACAGGCAGCCCTCGGCTGGCGGACGATTATTGGCAAGATTTCTGCCGCCGTGGACTGGCGTGATTGATTTGTGACCGACAGGATCTAAGCCGTGGGCATTTTGGCACGGCGGGCCCGACCCGGCCCCTAGCCGGACGGGTGGCGGCAGTGGTCGACGATCAGCCAGCGGGGCATTCAGCCGAAACGGCTGATCGCGTCACCGGCCGTCAACCTGTTCACTAGAGGTCGTTCAGTTTGACCTGCGGCAACACGTCGGTGGGGAGTTCGGGACAGTCCCCGCCGACGTGACGAAAGCTCAACTGATGTCCCGAGAGGAGGACGACGCGGTGGCGCTCGTTCGGGTGTACTGCGGTCTGGCGTCGGCTGATCTCGCCGAGCCGCAGTCGGGTTCCGACATCTGGTTGACCGTCGCGGTCGTCGACGACGCCGGCCGACTCATCGACATCTGCGAGGTGAGCGACGACGCCGGTGGCTATGCCGAGCTGAGCGCGCTGCTGGCGCAGCGCTCCGGCGGCACGTCCGCCGTGGCGGTCGCGGCCGAGAGCGACGACCACGTCGTCACCCAGCTGCTCACCGCGGCGGGCCGCAACCTCGCCTTCACCGACGACGACTCGGCCGACGACTACGCCGAGCGCTTCGCCGACGACGAGTCTCCGGAGGAGATCCAGTCCAACGCGGCCGAGCGCCGCGCCGTCGGCCTCGCCCGTGCGCTGCAGGCCGGCGTGCTCTCCGCGGTCGGCCAGAGCCCGCCCCGCGACATGCTGCCGCTCAAGCCGGTCCTCGCCGCGCACGCCGCGGTCGTCTCGGGCCGGCAGAGCGCCGCGGCCACGCTGCGCGAGGTCCTCCGCGAGCTCTACCCGGCCGCGCTGCGCGCCTACCCGGACCCGGCCGAGGCCATCCCGCTGGCGATCCTCGACGCGCTGCCCGAGCCGGGCATCCTCGGCGGCGGCGCCACCGGGCGCAAGGGCGACGCGGCCGTCGTGGCCGAGCTCGCCAAGGCCGGCGTCGCCGACGCCGACACCCTCGGCGAGGCGATCACCGCCCTGCGGGTCGCGATCGCCGAGACGCCCCGCCGCACCGGCGTCAACCGGGTCATGAACAACGCCGTCGCCGAGACCATCCGGCAGTCGGTCGCCGCGGTGCGCGCGAGCGACGCCGCGGCAGCCGCCCTGGTCGCGGTGCTGGCGGACAAGATGAGCCCGTCGATGCACCACGTCGCTGCCGGCCGCCAGCGCCCGGCCACGCCGCTGGCGCCCGCCGCGCCGCTGGCCCCGGCCGGCCCGCTCCGGCCCGCCGCCCAGGCACAGGCCCCGGCCCTGGACAACGCGCCGTCGCGCTCGCGCGCCGCCGCCGCCAACGGCCGCCCGGCGGCCGCCGCGGCCGAGGCCCCGCAGACCCGCTCCCGCGCCGCGTCACGCGCCGCCGAGGCCGCCCGCGCCGAGGAGTCGAACGCCGCGCGTGCCGTCGGCGGCCGCCGCCGCGCCCAGAACGCTCCGGCCGTGCCGGCGCAGGCCCAGCCGCCGGTCATCTCCGCGCCGCCGGCTGTAACTTCCACGCCGCCGGTCATCTCGACGCCGCCCGGGTACACGCCGGCCGCCGCGAGCGGCCCGTCCTACGGGCAGGTCCCCTCGGCCCCGCCGGCCGCCTACGGTCAGGTTCCCTCGGCGCCGCCGGCGTACGGGGTCACCTCCGCGCCGCCGGTGACGTCGACTCCGCCCGGGTACGCGCCGCCGTCGCACGCCGCGCCGCCGACGTACCAGCCGGCCGCCTACCAGCCGCCGGCACCGATGTACGCGCCCGCGCCGCCGATGCCCCCGACGTACCAGCCGCCGACACCCGCGTCGATGCAGTCGATCCCGGTGCCGCTGCAGCCGGCTCCCCCGCAGCCCGTGCCGGTCGCGCCGCTGCCGGTGGCACCCGCGCCCGTCGCGCCGCCGCCGGTCGCGCCGATCCCGGTGATCCCGCCGCAGCCGACGCAGCAGACGGCGAGCGAGCCGCAGTACGCCTCGCTCATGCCGCCGCCACCGCCGGGCATCGCGCCGCTGATCGGCGAGCCGCCGCGCTTCGACCCCTACGGCTACGACCCGCTGTCCGGCCCGTCCTCGGCCCCGCCGGCCGCGTCCGTGTCCGCCGCGCCCACCTCGGGCGGCGCGCACGACAGCGGCGCGATGCGGCTGAGCGACCTCAGCGCGCTCGGTGAGCCCCCGACTCTGGACACGGCCGCCGCCGGGGCGAGTTCGCGCTCCAGCTGGCCGCTGGGCGGGGCGGAGACGCCTTCCACGGAGACGCCGGCCTATGCGTTCGGCGCGGACCCGCTCGCCTCCCCCTCGGAGCTGAGCAGCCTGCCGAAGCTGAGCGACATCCCGCAGCCCCCGGACTTCTCCGCGCTCGACGCGGCGTCGCCGCTGGAGACCACCGGCTCGCGCGGCTCGTTCGCCGCCGCCGGCACCGGCTCCACCTCCGGGGAGTTCCCGCCCCTCGCCGGCCGCGGCGAACTCAGCGGCCTGTCACGGTCCGAGCTCTCCCGCTCCGAGCCCGCCGCCTCCGCACCGTCGCACTCGATCGCGTCCGCCCTGTCGGGGCTGTCGCGCTCGGAGCGCAACCGCGCCGAGCGGGAGCGCGAGGAGCGGGTCGAGCGCGAGCGGGCGGCCGAGCAGCCGACCCGGTCGGAGTCCCGGCGCGGCCGGCCCGCCGAGGCCGAAGAGAGCACGGCGCTCCCGCGTTCCGAGCGTTCCCGCGGCCCGCGCACCGAGCCGACGGTCTCGGAGCGGCTGACGAGCCCCGAGCGGCCGGCGAGTTCGGAGCACTCGCGCACCGAGATCCCGCGTTCCGAGCGTTCGCGGACCGAGATCCCCCGCTCCGAGCGGTCGCGCACCGAGATCCCCCGCAGCGAGCGGTCCCGCACCGCCGAGCGCCACGTCGAGCTGCCCCGCCAGCGCGAGGGCCGCGTGCCCCCGCCGTGGCAGACCGGCGAGCTGCCGCTCGAGCCCGCAGGCCTGCGCCTGGTCGAGCCGGCCCCGGTGCAGGACCCGGCGCTCAAGGGCGGCTACCCGGACGAGCTCAGCGGCGAGTACAGCGGCGAGTTCCGCTTCGAGCCCCCGGCCCTGCGCCTGGTCGACTCGGACCGCCCGGCCGAGCGGGCCACCGCCCGCAGCAGCGGCTCGGGCGCCGGTCGCAGCCGTCGCGCCGCCGCCGAGCGCGAGGCGGCCGCCCCGAAGCCGGCCGACGAGGGCGACGGCGACCTGCTGATCTTCGCCGCGGCCCGCTCCGCCTGGTTCACCGACTGGGACGCGGACTCGACCGGCGAGACCGTCGCCCCGCCCGCGCGCCCCGCCTGGGAGAATTCCAACGACTCGGCCTGGCAGGCGGCACAGCGGGCCGCAGCGCCGGAGATCGGCGACGAGACCCGCTCGGGCCTGCCGCGGCGCGTGCCGCAGCAGAACCTGGTGCCGGGCGCGCCGGTCAACAACCCGGAGCGGCCGCTGCGGATCGTCCGCGACGCCGCCCAGATCGCCGCGCACACCACCGGCTACTTCCGCGGCTGGCGCCGCGGCCAGGAGGTCGGCGGGTTCTCGGTCGGCGGCCGCCCGGGCCGCGAGTCGGCGGGCGGCTGGGACTTCAGCCGGGACGCGAACAGCCGGGAGTACCAGGAGCGCGAGTACGAGTACCGCTCGGCGCGCCGCTAGCAACGTCTGAACAAAGGGCCGTCTCCCACCGGGAGGCGGCCCTTGTTCATGCCTGGAGCCTTTTGAGCTCGGTGGCTTCCCCTACCCGGCCTTGGGAAGTCGAGCGCCCTACGGGCCTCTGAGAGCCCATCTGGGCCCGCAGTAGCCGCCGGATCAGGGCGTAACCGAAAAACCGATATGTCCACTCACGGAGTGGCGGACATATCGGATCGAAAGCGCGAACCCCGTAGAGGGATTGGCTGCGCACGCTGCGTGAAGGTCCTACAACGCAAACACGCACCGGGCGACCCAGAAGGGCTACTCGGTGCGCGGCTGCGGCTGAGGGGTGCCGTGCTGTTGTGCAGTTGTGTGCGCGGTGACTGCTTACGCGGGCGCGGTCGCGCGGGTCCGGCGCATCGACAGGACGTACTCGACGAGCGAGATGAGTACGTTCTTGGTCGACTCGCGGGAACGCGCGTCACACGACACGACGGGCACGTCGCTCGAGATCGCGAGCGCCTCGCGCACGTCGTCGGCGTTGTGGTACTGCACGCCGTCGAAGCAGTTGATGGCCACCAGGTACGGCAGCCGGCGGTGCTCGAAGAAGTCGATGGCGGCGAAGCAGTCGGCGAGACGCCGCGTGTCCACCATCACGACCGCCCCGATGGCCCCGCGCACCAGCTCGTCCCACATGAACCAGAAACGGGTCTGGCCCGGGGTGCCGAACAGGTACAGGATCAGGTCCCGGTCGATCGAGATACGACCGAAGTCCATCGCGACCGTGGTCGTCGTCTTGCCGGGCACATTGCGGGTGTCATCCACACCGACCCCGGCGGAGGTCATGATGGCCTCGGTGGTCAGCGGCGTGATCTCCGAGACCGAGCCGACCAGTGTGGTCTTGCCCACGCCGAAACCTCCGGCGATGACGATCTTCGCTGACGTGACCCGCCCTGGGCGGTGCGCCACGTCAGAGCCTCCGAAGTCCACTCAGCACCCTCTCAAGCAGTTCTGTGCCCACCGACTCGTTTTCGTCGAGCGAGGTCGGCTCGTACACCGCGACCAGTCCGTCGGCAGCCATGTCCGCCACGATGACGCGGGCGACACCCAGCGGGAGCTGCATGCGGGCCGCGATCTCGGCGAGGGACTGCAGGCGCCCGTCGCAAAGCGTGGAAATGTATTGCTGCTCCTGGCCGTGAGCACCGCCCGGCCGGGTATTGGCCGCCCGGCCACGCACGGTGGTCTCGACCAGCGCCTCGATCGCAATCTCCAGCTTGGGCCGGGTGCGACCTCGGGTGACGGCGTACGGCCTTACCAACGCGCCCGTTGGCTCATCGCGTTCGGCCATGTTCGCCGTTCACCTCCTCACTCGTCGGGCCTCGTAAGCAGCCAATGAGTTTGATACAGCTAATGGATATTGCTCTGTCACCAAGTTCAGCTTCAGCCGAGCATCGAAGCGGTAGGCCGTGGCGGCGGCGTGAGAGCGTCACCGACCCGGTCGACCAGCAGCGCCATTTCATAGCCGACCTGACCGACGTCGCAGGCGCGGGCCGCGAGGACCGCGAACGACGAACCGTCGGAGATCGACATGAGGAACAGGAAGCCGTTGTCCATTTCGACGACAGTCTGCAGCACCGCACCGCCCTCGAAGCAACGCGACGCGCCCTGGGTCAGGCTGACCAGACCGGAGGCGATCGCCGCGAGCTGATCGCCGCGGTCGCGGGGCAGGTCGCGAGAAGCAGCCAACAGCAGACCGTCCGCCGAGACGGCGACCGCGTGGGCGACCCCCGGCACTCGGTCCGCGAAGTTGGCGAGCAACCAACCGAGATCCTGCGTAGATGTCATGCCTCTTGCTCCTTGCCAACCTGCGAGTTTTGAGGCCCGGCCGAAGTCGGCTCCGGGGTTTTCGAGTCGTCGGACCGCGTGCGGCCGCGCTGAACGCCTCGGTGATACGCCGACAACAGACCGCGCACGGACTCCGGCGTCCGCTTGTGCGCAACGGCGGTGTTCTTTTCAACCCCGCCTGGAACCAACTGCGACATCGGCACGCGCTTGGGCAAACCCATGTCGGTCGTCGAGAATTCCTGCGCTTCGGCGATTGCCGCTGCCGCTTGCCATCCTTCGTCTGCCGCAGTGTGCCAGTTTACTGCCGAACCACTCGACGCCCGGTCGGCCGAACCTCGCGAAGCTTCACCCGGACTACGGGTTTCAAATCGCTGCGGGGGCACGTATGGGGACGGCGCTTCGCTGTACGTCACCTCGACCGGCCGTTGGCTGGGCGAAGGCTGAGCAGGTGCGGGAGCCGCCGGCGCGGGGTCCTCCAGGGGCTGCCGCGTCGTCGTGAACCAGGCCGACTCGAGCTCCCGGAAGATCGGCAGCTCCATCGTCTCGTCCACGAAGCGCTGGCGAGAGTCGTGAGCATCACTCTCGTTCGGCGCCGGATCCCAGTCCAGGCGGACCCGCGGGATCTCCGCCGTCATGTCGACGGGCGCGTATGCGTCCGGCTGCGGCGCGGGGCGCGGCGGCTCGGGCTCGGCCGGGGGCCACTGGGACAGCGGCGGGGCCGCGGGGGGCGCCGACGGGCCCGCAGGGGCGTCGTCGTAGGGGCTCGGGAAGCCCGGACGCTGCCGCGGGATCGGGCCGCTGACCTCTTCGCCCTCGGCGTCGTCGGACGGCCAGGCCTCGTTCGCGCGCCGCTGCGGCAGCGAGCCGAGGTCGCCGGAGCGGTCCAGCCGGTCCCGGTCCGAGCGGCTCGGCGGGAGCGGGTCGTTGCCGACGCCGGTGAGGTCCGACCAGGCCGGGAGGTTGCGCCCGGGAGGCGCGCCGCGGTCCGCACCGGGGCCGGCGCCGTTGCCGTTGCCGCCGCGACCGAAGCCGTTGCCGCCCCGGTCATAGCCGCTCTGGTCGTAGCCACTGCCGCCGCGGTCGTATCCACTGCCACCGCGGTCGTAGCCGCCCTGGTCGCCGAAGCCGTTGCCGCCGCGATCGCCGTAGCCGCCCTGGCCCGCGAAGCTGTCGCCGCGCTCGAACCCGCCGCCGCTGGGCGGCAGGGAGGGGCGCGACGGCGGCGCGGGCGGTGCCGGGCGCGGCGGGGCGCCGTTGGCGAAGCCGTTGACGGTCGGGCGCTCGCCGGTGTTGCCCTGGCTGCCGCCGCCGAAGAGGCCGCTGCTGGTGAGGGTGCCGAAGCGAGGACCGCCACCGCCGCCCGGCCCTCGGCCGGCGCCGCTGAGGTCGCCGCCACCGAGACCGCCCGGGGTCGGGCCGCTCTCCAGCGCCAGCGGTGAGGCCAGCGGGGAGCGCGGCGACGGGGCGGCCGGGATCGGCCGGGCCTGCACGACGTCGTTGGGGCCGACGGCGGGCATGCCGGCGGTCGGCATCCCGGCGGTCGCCCGCCCGGACAGCGCCCGCGGGACCAGCACGCCGGCCGGCATAGTCACATCGGCGACGGTGCCGCGCTCGCGGGCCGCCCGCAGCTCGACCTTGACGCCGTGCCGGGCCGCAAGGCGGGCGACCACGACGAGGCCCATCATCCGGGAGACGGCCACGTCGACCATCGGCGGGTTGGCGAGGCGCTCGTTGAGCTCGGACAGCTGCTCGGGCGAAACGCCGATGCCGTGGTCCTCGACCAGCAGCACCGAGCGGTCGCCGACGCGGCGGGCCTCCACGATGACGGCCGAGTCCGGCGGCGAGAACGCCGTCGCGTTGTCGAGGAGCTCGGCGACCAGGTGGACCATGTCGTTGACCGCGTGCGCCGCGATCTCGATGTCCCGGTCGATCATGCCGAACTCGATGCGCGTGTAGTGCTCCACCTCGGACTGCGCGGCGCGCAGCACGTCCATCAGCGGCGCCGGCTCGCGCTGGATGCGCGTTGAGTCGGCGCCGGCGAGGACCAGGAGGTTCTCGTCGTTACGGCGCATCCGGGTGGCGAGGTGGTCGAGCTGGAACAGCTCGGCCAGGCGGTCCGGGTCCTCCTCGCCGCGCTCCAGCCGGTCCAGGTGACCGATGAGCCGGTCGACCAGGATCTGGGAGCGGCGGGCGAGGTTGACGAACATCGTCGCAACGCTGGCTCGCAGTGCGGCCTGCTCGGCCGCGGTGCGCACGGCCTCGAGGTGGACGGCGTTGAACGCCTCGGCCACCTGCCCGAACTCGTCGCGGCTGCGGATGGGCAGCGGCTCGGCGATCTGCAGGGCGACCTGGTGCGGCGACATCTGCGTGGCCAGCGACGGGTCACGCAGGCGCTGTACCGCCTGCGGCAGGCCGAACTGCGCGACCGTCAGCGCGCCGTGGCGCAGCTCGCGCAGCGAGCGGGCCATCGACCGGGCCACGATCCAGGCGAAGAGGATCGCGAGCAGCAGCATGCCGAGCAGGACGCCGGCGGTGACGAGCACCTGGCGCTGCAGGTCGTTGCGGTGCGCGGTGGCGTCCTCGGTGTTGTGCTCGTCGAACTCGATCTCGATGCCGCGCAGCAGGTTGGCCCGGTTGACCATGGCGTTGTCCCAGTCCGCCGGCTTGAAGATGCCGGGGGGCAGGTCCTCGGTGGTCAGCGGGGAAAGCATGCCCTCGAACTTCTGGGCCTCGCGCAGGTCGGAGCCGGAGATCTTCTTGTCGTACAGGTCGCGGTGCCACGGCTGGGAGTTGACGCGGAACTGCTCCTCGGCCTGGTCGCGCCCGGTGACGGCGGACTGGAACTCCTTGCGCAGCTGCGGCGTGAACTGCTTCGAGGTGAGCGCCCGGAGCACGACCTCGCGCTCGAGCGAGACCTGCTCCTTCATCTCGGAGATCGCGGCCGCGGCACGCATGTCGGCGCCGAGCGACGGGTTGTTCGACAGCTCGGCCGCGCTGTCGCGGATGCCGAGCAGGTCGTCGATCAGCGTGCGGTAGCGACCCACCACGGTGCTGGCCAGGACGTCCTTGCCGCCGTCGGAGATCTGCTTGCGCATGCCCGAGAGGTCGCCGAGCTGCGTGTCGATCGAGGCGAGCTGCGCCCGGAAGTCCTCCGGCGGGTCGGCCAGGCCGGACCGGGTGAGCCGGTACTGCTTGGCGGCGTCGTCGGTCTTCTGGGTCTGCCGCTCGAAGACGCTCTTGGCCTCGACGCTGGCGGCCTGGTCGTTGATCACGCCGAGCAGCAGCGCCGCGTTGGCGCGCTCGCTCTGCAGTTCGTGGACCAGCGCCGACGCCTGCGCCGACAGCCCGGAGAGGGTGCGCGCCCGGTCGGCGTCGTTCGCCTCACCGATGTTGCCGACCAGACCGTTCGTGCCGACCACGATCGTGGCGATGATGGGAACGATCATGATCAAGCCGAGCTTCGACCAGATCGGCAGGTCTCGGAGCCGGCCGATCGGGAAACGCAGACGCGACGAGACCGGCTCCCGCGTCGATGGCCGTTTGCTCACTTCACCGCCCTCCGAACCGGCGCCTTGTGGAACAGTAGGCACCCGCGACCGGCCGACCCTACTGGGCCAGACCTCCGAGATTCCACCATGTCCCGTGCCAAGAAGAAAGCCCAGGTATCCTGCTGCGCCTTATGTACATGTACAACAAAAATGTCCAAAAAGATCGGATTTATGACGATCATCCGCCTACGCTGGGCGGTTTACCCGATACACCCAGATGATCACGGGTGACAAACCCGGACATCAGGTCAACTTCGCGTACGCCGGCTTGATGACGTCGTTGATCAACGCGAGGCGCTCGTCGAACGGAATGAAGGCACTCTTCATCGCGTTGACCGTGAACCACTGCAACTCCGGCCACCCGTACCCGAACGCCTCCACCAGCAGGGCCATCTCGCGGCTCATGCTCGTGCCGCTCATCAGCCGGTTGTCGGTGTTCACCGTGACCCGGAACCGCAGGTCACGCAGCAGCCCGATCGGGTGCTCCCGAATCGAGGCGGCGGCGCCGGTCTGCACGTTGGACGACGGGCAGAGCTCCAGCGGGATGCGCTTGTCCCGCACGTAGGCGGCGAGCCGGCCGAGTGCATTGTCGGGCCCGATGTCGTCGACGATGCGCACACCGTGTCCGAGACGGTCCGCGCCGCACCACTGCAGCGCCTGCCAGATCGACGGCAGGCCGAACGCCTCACCGGCGTGAATGGTGAAATGTGAGTTCTCGCGCTGGAGGTATTCGAACGCGTCCAGGTGCCTCGTGGGAGGGTATCCGGCCTCCGCGCCGGCGATGTCGAAGCCGACGACGCCGGCGTCGCGGTACCGGATGGAAAGCTCGGCGATCTCCATCGAGCGCGCCGCGTGGCGCATCGCGGTCAGCAGCGTGCCGACCCGGATCGGGGTGCCCTGCTCGGCCGCCTCGGCCGAACCGGCCCGGAAGCCGTCCAGCACCGCCTCCACCACCTCGGGCAGGCTCAGGCCCCGCTCCAGGTGCTGCTCGGGGGCGAAGCGCACCTCGGCGTACACCACCCCGTCCCTCGCCAGGTCGAGCGCGCACTCACGGGCGACGCGGTGCAGCGCGTCCGCGGTCTGCATGACGGCGACGGTGTGTGCGAAGGTGGTGAGGTACCGCTCCAGCGACCCCGAGTCGGCCGCGGCGACGAACCACTCGCCGAGACCCTCCGGCGTGGCCGCCGGCAGCTCGTGGCCGATCCCGGCGGCGAGGTCGAGGATCGTGGCGGGCCGCAGCCCCCCGTCCAGGTGATCGTGCAGCAGGGCCTTCGGCGCTCGACGGATCTCGTCGAAAGATGGGCCAGCCGGAACTGAGGAGACAGCCATGCACCGACACTAGTGCTGTGCACCCGTCCGTCATCACACATCTGCGCTGTCCGGTATGCCGCGAGTCGCTGTCGCCCGCCGAGCGGGCACTGCGCTGCGCGCGGGGGCACTCGTTCGACATCGCCCGGCAGGGTTACGTGGACCTGACCGCCGGCCGCGCCGCCCACACCGGCGACACGCCGGAGATGGTGGCGGCCCGCGAGTCGTTGCTGGCGGCCGGCCATTTCGAGCCCCTGGCCGCGGCGATCGCCGAGGAGGCGGCCGGGCCGGGGCTCGTCGTGGAGGTCGGTGCCGGCACGGCGCACTATCTGGCGCGATATGTTCGCCGGAACGGAAATGTCGGGCTCGCCATCGACACCTCGAAGGCCGCCCTGCGCCGCGCGGCCCGGGCCGATGAGCGCATCGGCGCGGTCCGGGCCGACATCTGGCAGGGCCTGCCCATCGCCGACGGCGCCGCCACCGCGATCCTGGACGTCTTCGCACCGCGATCGGGTCCGGAGTTCGCCCGCGTGCTGCGCCCCGACGGCCGCCTGATCGTCGCCACGCCCGGCGAGGGCCACCTGGCCGAGCTGGTCGACGCCCTGGGCCTGATCCGGGTGGATCCGGCCAAACGGGAGCGTTTGCACAAAAGCCTGAATCCCGCGTTGGTACTCGCGGCAGCCCGCCGCATACGCACGGCCCTCGCCCTGACGCGCGCCGACGCGCACGCCCTCGTCGGCATGGGCCCGAGCGCGTGGCACACCGATCCGGCCGCGATCGCCCGCGCACTCGAGGCGATGCCCGAGCCGATCGCCGCGACCCTGGACGTGGACCTGACGGTGTGGCAATTGCCCCGTCCAAATGTATAAGTCGGATAAGTCGGGATGCGCCAGCATCCTGACTTATCCGGGCGCGACTACGTCGAGAGGTCCACCTGCTCCCAGCCGGGCGCGGCGCCGTGGTACGGGCCGGCGAAGACCACCGCCCACTCCAGGGCCCAGCGGCGCTGGCCCGTCGTGTTCGAGTCGGCCTGGCCCGGAAGCGGCAGGCCGGCGCGCTCGGCCTCCAGGATCGAGCGATCCAGGCAGTAATACAGGTCCAGCTGCTGCGCGGCGGCGACCGCGGAGCGCGGCGCGGCCAGGGTGCGGCGGCGCCAGGCGTCGAAGCTCTCGCCCTGCACCAGGTTGGGCAGGCGCTCCATCAGGCCGTCCGCGGCGCAGCGCAGCAGCGGGTCGAGGTCCATCGCGATGCCGAGCAGCCAGGACAGGGCGAACAGCGCCTCCACGTGCAGCGCGAAGGAGCGCTCGTCGCCGACGCCGTCGGCGACGAACTGCCACTCCGGCGGGGTAAGCCGATCGATGAGCCGCGCCTCGGCCAGCCACTGCACGGCGAGCTCCGGCGGCATGCCGTGCGCGCGGGCCAGCACCACGTTCAGGCACGCGGCACGGGCCTCGATCTCGCCGCCGGGGCGCAGCTCGACCTGGTCACCGGGCTCCCAGACCAGCGGGAAGTCCGGCGGGGGTAGTGGCAGCCGCAGGCGGTGCAGCTGCTCGATGCTCGCCTCCCGCACCCGCTGCGGATCCGGCGCCGTGACGCTCACCCGCGCACAATAGCCAACCGCCTTCAGTGGCCGTACATCAGGAGATCCGGTCGAGGATCAAGGGCCGCTTGGGCGGCGGCGTCTCGGCGACGGTGACCGCGCCGCGGGCCACCTCCAGGGCGGCGGGCAGCTTCGCGGCGTCCTCGGCGCGCAGCTCCATGAGCACGTCGCCGGCCTTGACCGCCTCGCCCGGCTTGCGGCGCAGCATGATGCCGGCCGAGGCGCTCACCGGGTCCTCCTTGCGCGCGCGGCCAGCGCCGAGGCGCCAGGCGGCCACGCCGACGGCGTAGGCGTCCATGGAGGCCACGAAGCCGTCCGCGTCCGCGACGATCGTCTCGGCCTCGTTGGCGACGGGCAGGGGCGCGTCCGGGTCGCCCCCCTGCGCGCGCACCAGCGCCCGCCAGGAGTCCATGGCCCGGCCGTCGGCGATCGCGTCCTGCGGGTCGGCGTCGCCGAGGCCGACGGCGTCGAGCATCTCCCGGGCCAGGGCGAGGGTGAGCGCGACGACGTCCTGCGGCCCGCCGCCGGCGAGGACCTCCAGGGACTCCTCGACCTCGATCGAGTGCCCGACGGCCCGGCCCAGCGGGACCTCCATGTCGGTGAGCAGGGCGACCGTGGTGACGCCGTGCGCCTTGCCGAGCTCGACCATGGTGCGGGCCAGCTCGCGGGCGTCGGCGACCTGGCGCATGAAGGCGCCGGAGCCGAACTTGACGTCGAGCACGAGCGCGGAGGTGCCCTCGGCGATCTTCTTGCTCATGATGGAGCTGGCGATCAGCGGGATGGCCTCGACGGTGCCGGTGACGTCGCGCAGGGCGTAGAGCTTGCGGTCGGCCGGCGCCAGGCCCTCGCCGGCGGCGCAGATGGCCGCGCCGACGGTGCGCAGCTGCTCGACGAACTCCTCGTTGGACAGGTGCGTGCCGAAGCCGCGCACCGCCTCCAGCTTGTCCAGCGTGCCGCCGGTGTGGCCGAGGCCGCGGCCGGACAGCTGCGGTACGGCGGCACCGCACGCGGCCACGAGCGGCGTCAGCGGCAGCGTGATCTTGTCGCCGACGCCGCCGGTCGAGTGCTTGTCGACCGTCGGGCGCCCGACCTTGGACAGGTCCAGCCGCTCCCCCGAGGCGATCATCGCCGCGGTCCAGCGAGCGATCTCACCCGGCGTCATGCCGTTGAGCAGGATCGCCATCGCCAGCGCCGACATCTGCTCGTCGGCGACCTCGCCGCGGGTGTACGCGGCGACGACCCAGTCGATCTGCTCGTCGCTCAGCACGCCCCTGTCGCGCTTGGCCCGGATGACGTCCACGGCCGCGAAGCTCATCGGGTGCTCCAGTCTCGTTCGATGCCGGCCGGGCGGGGGGTGTCCCCGGCCCAGCTCGCGGTGCCTTGCGCGTCGACGACCACGACCCGCGGTGTGCGGATGCGGCCCCATTCGACCGCCTCGGCGGTGGTGGCGAAGGTGGGTCCCTCCTCCAGGATGCCCGCCGGCTCGTCGTCGCCGGTGCCGGACGAGCGCTCCCAGTACGACGTCCAGACCTGCCGGCCGTCGGCGATGTCCGGGTGCACGAACACCGTGCCGCTGCCGACCTTGAGCGCGAGCGCGGCCGGGACGGCGGGGCGGCGGTCCCGCTCGCCGCGCTCGGCGGCGATGCGGTCGAGGTCGCCCTCGTCGAAGGCGTGCGGCAGCAGCGCCGACATCGGCACCGGGCCGCTTGCGTGGTCGATGAGCAGCGCCGCGCCGCCGTGCTCCCACAGCAGCTGCCGGCAGCGCCCGCACGGCATGAGCGGGCGGCCGTCGGCGTCCACGCAGGCCAGCGCCACCAGCCGGCCCCCGCCGGTGACCTGCAGGTTGGAAACCAGGCCGCACTCGGCGCACAGGCCGAGGCCGTAGGAGGCGTTCTCGACGTTGCAGCCGACCACGACCCGGCCGTCGTCGACGAGCGCCGCCGCGCCGACCGGGAACTTCGAGTAGGGGGCGTAGGCCCGTTCCATAGCGGTGATGGCCGCGCTTCGCAGCGCGGCCCATTCGATGTTCACCGTTCCAGTCTGCCCTCTCAGCCCTCTCACCCTCCGCGGCGATAGGGCTTGCCGTCGGCCGCGGGCGGGCGCAGGCGCTGCGCGGCCAGGGCGAGCACCACCAGCACCGTGATGTACGGCGCGGCCTGCACCAGCGCCGTGGGGATCTTGTCGACGGCGAAGAAGATGACGTACGACAGGACGCCCAGCACCGCCGAGGCGATCGCGACCACGCGGTTGCGCCGGATCGTCTCCCACACCGCCAGGGCCAGCAACAGCGCGCCGACCAGGATGAGCAGCGCGTGCACCGACTCGGAGCCGCGGCGCAGCTGCAGGGCGTCGGTGTAGCCGAACAGCGAGGCGCCCAGTGCCAGGCCGCCCGGGCGCCAGTTGCCGAAGATCATCGCGGCGAGGCCGATGTAGCCGCGGCCGCCGGTCTGGCCCTCCCGGTAGATCACCGAGCTGACCGTCGACAGGAACACGCCGCCGAGGCCGGCCATCGCGCCGGAGATCACGACGCCGTAGTACTTGTACCGGTACACGTTGATGCCGAGGCTCTCCGCCGCCTGCGGGTCCTCGCCGACCGAGCGCACGCGCAGGCCGAACGAGGTGCGCCACAGCAGCAGCCAGGTCAGCGGGATCAGCAGCACCGCCAGGATCGTCACCACCGACACGTCGACCAGCAGGCCGCGCAGGATGCCGGCCAGGTCGCTGATCAGGAACCAGTGGTGCTTCTCCAGGGAGGCCAGGCTGTCCACGCCCGGCACGGAGACCCGCGGCAGCGGCTTGACGGTCGGCGACTGGGTCGGCCCGGCGCCGGGTGTGCCGTTCCACGCCAGGAAGGAGAGGTACCGCGCGACGCCGGGCGCCAGGATCGTCATCGCCACGCCGGAGATGATGTGGTCGACGCCGAAGGTCACGGTGGCCAGGGCGTGGATGAGCCCGCCGAGCGCGCCGCCGAGGATGCCCAGCGCGAGGCCGGCCCACGGGCCGTACTCGATGCTGCCCCAGGCGCCGAACCAGGTGCCCAGGATCATCTGCCCCTCGAGGCCGATGTTGACCACGCCGGCCCGCTCGGCCCACAGCCCGCCGAGGCCGGCGAGGCCCAGCGGGATGGCCGCCTGCAACGCGGCCTGGATGGCACCCTGCGAGGTGACGTCGTCGGCGCCGGTGAGCAGGTGCACCAGCGACAGGCCGATGAGCACGCCCGAGATGATCAGCAGGATCCGCGCGGTGCCCAGGCGGCGCCGTTTGGGCGCCTCGGGCGTGCCCGACGCGGCGGTCGAGAGCATGGCGTCGGTGCTCACTTGGACTCCTCAGTGGCCGTGGCCAGCGGTGCCGCGGTGGCCGGTGCCGCAGTGGCCGCGCCGACGCGTTGCTGCTGCGCGCGGCGGCCGATGCGCGTGGCCAGCTCGTAGGCGATGACCACGGACAGCACGGCGACGCCCTGCATGATCAGGACGATCTCCTTCGGGATGCCGTCGAGGTCGAGGATCAGCTGGGAGCGGGCCAGGAAGCCCCAGAGGATCGCGCCGAGCGCCATGCCGACCGGGTGGTTGCGGCCCAGCAGCGCCACGGCGATGCCGGTGAAGCCGATGCCGCCGAAGCCCTCGGTGTACGTATGGCTCTCACCGAGCATCCGGGGCAGGTTGACCAGGCCGGCGATCGCGCCCGAGATGACCATCGCGGTGATGATCATCTTTTTGGCGTTGACGCCGCTGGCACTGGCCGCGAACGGGTTGTAGCCGGTGGCCCGCAGGTCGAAGCCGAAGCGGGTGCGGTTGATCGTGAACCAGTACGCGATGCCCAGGACGACCGAGATGACCAGGAAGCCCAGGACCTTCTGGTCGGTGCCGGAGATGATCGGCAGGCCGGGCATCCAGGAGTTCGCCGGCAGGATGCCGGTGGTCTTGATCTGCGCGCCCGGCTCCTGCACGCCCCAATGGTCGTTGAGCAGCCAGGTCACGACCAGCGCGCCGATGGAGTTGAGCATCAGCGTGGAGATCACCTCGCTGACCCCGCGCTGGGTCTTGAGCAGCGCCGCGATCGAGGCCCAGGCCGCGCCGACGAGCATCGCCACCACGATGATGAGCGCGATGCGCAGCGGGCCGGGCATCCAGCTCATGAACGAGGCGCTGGCCAGCGCGCCGGCCATGAACGCGCCGATCTTGGACTGGCCCTCGACGCCGATGTTGAACAGGCCCATCTTGAAGCCGATGGCGACCGCGACGGCGGCGATGTAGTACTCGCTCGCCTTGTTCAGGATCTCCACCTGCGAGTCCGGCGTGATGCCGAAGTGGTACATGTCGGTGAAGGCCTGCACCGGGTCCTTGTCGCTGATGAGCAGCGCGACGGAGGAGATCGCGGCGGCCAGCAGCAGCGCGGCGACGGGCGCCACGAGCTGCGGCACCAGCTTGGCCGGGTCGATGCGCCGCCAGAACGGCGGCGGTGCGGTGGTGGTGGCCGAAGTCACTCGGTCGCCTCCTCGGTCGAGTCATCGATGGAGGCGCCGGTCATGGCGACGCCGAGCTGCTCGGGCGTGACCGTCGCCGGGTCGGCCTCGGCGACCAATCGGCCGCCGTAGATCACCTTGAGGGAGTCGGACAGGCCGATGAGCTCGTCGAGGTCGGCCGAGATCAGCAGCACGCCCATGCCGGCGATGCGGGCGTTGCGGATGTGATCCCAGATGGCGGCCTGCGCGCCGACGTCGACGCCGCGGGTCGGGTGCGCGGCGATGAGCACCTTGGGCTCGTGGCTCATCTCGCGCCCGACGATCAGCTTCTGCTGGTTGCCGCCGGACAGCGCCACCGCGGCCACGTCGATGCTGGGTGTGCGCACGTCGTACTGCTCGACGATGCGCTGGGTGTCGCGGCGGGCCCCGCCGACGTCGATGAGGAAGCCGCGGGCGTTGGGCCGCTCGGTCTGGTGCCCGAGGATCCGGTTCTCCCACAGCGGCGCGTCCAGCAGCAGGCCCTGGCGGTGGCGGTCCTCCGGCACGTAGCCGATGCCGGCCTCGCGGCGGCGGCGGGTCGACCAGGCGGAGACGTCCTCGCCGCCGAGCAGGATCGTGCCGGTCGCCGGGCGCACGCCGAGGATGGCCTCGGCGAGCTCGGCCTGGCCGTTGCCCTCGACGCCGGCGATGCCGACGACCTCGCCGCGGTGGATGGTGAAGGTCGCGTTGTCCACGACCGGGCGGCCCTCCGCGCCGAGGACCGTCAGCCCCGACACGACCAGGGCGGGCTCGTCGGTGACGGTCGACTCGCGCGCCTCCGGGCTGGGCAGCTCGCTGCCGACCATGAGCGTGGCCAGCTGGCGGGCGGTCACGTCGGACGGCTTGACCGAGGCGACGGTGGTGCCGCGGCGGATGACCGTGATGTCGTCGGCCACCCCGCGCACCTCGTCGAGCTTGTGCGAGATGAACAGGACGGTCAGGCCCTCGCGGATGAGCTCGCGCAGGTTGCCGAAGAGCTCGTCGACCTCCTGCGGCACGAGCACCGCGGTCGGCTCGTCCAGGATGAGGATCCGGGCGCCGCGGTAAAGCACCTTGAGGATCTCCACGCGCTGGCGGTCGCCGACGCCGAGGTTCTCCACCAGCTCGTCGGGGCGCACGCCCAGGCCGTACCGCTGCGAAATCTCTTGGATCTTGGCTTTTGCCCCGGCACCGATGCCGTGCAGCTTCTCGGCGCCGAGCACCACGTTCTCGGTGACCGTGAAGTTGTCGGCGAGCATGAAGTGCTGGTGCACCATGCCGATGCCGACCTCGATCGCGCCCTGCGGCGAGGAGAAGCGCACGGGCCGCCCGTCGATGACGATCTCGCCCTCGTCCGGGGGCTGCATGCCGTACAGGATCTTCATCAGGGTCGACTTGCCGGCGCCGTTCTCACCGACGATCGCGTGGATCGTGCCCTTGCGGACGGTGAGGTTGACGTCGGAGTTGGCCACGACGCCGGGGAACCTCTTGGTGATCCCCTTCAGTTCGACGGCGGGCGGATCCGCGGTCATCCAGGCTCCTCTAACAGATGATGGCGGGGGGACCGGTTCGCGATCCCCCCGCCTGAAGTCATCCGATACTTACTTGGTAGGTACGGTGACCTTACCCGACACGATGTCGGCCTTGGCCGCGTCGAGCTTGTCCTTGATGTCGTCGACCTGGCCACCGGAGGTGGCGTAGCCCACGCCGTCGACCTTGAGGTCGAAGATGGTGGCGCCGGCCTTGAAGTTGCCCGCGGCGAAGTCCTTGACGAAGTTGAACACCGCGTTGTCGACGCGCTTGAGCATCGAGGTCATGATGACCGGCTTGAGCGACGCGTCGGTAACGGTGTTGTACTGGTCCGAGTCGACGCCGATGGCCAGGGCCTTCTTGTCCTTCGCGGCCTCGAAGACGCCGGTGCCGGAGCCGCCGGCCGCCGCGTAGACGATGTCCGCGCCCTGGTCGTACATGCCGCTGGCCGCCGTCTTACCGCCGGCCGGGTCGTTGAAGCCCTTGCAGGCCTCGGCCGGGGTCGACAGGTAGTTGGTCAGCACCTTGATGTCGGCCTTGGTGGCCTTGGCGCCCGCGGTGAAGCCGGCCTCGAACTTCTTGATCAGGTCGACCTGGCAGCCGCCGATGAAGCCGACGGTGCCCTTCTTCGACTTGAGGGCGGCCGCGACGCCGACCAGGTAGGAGCCCTGCTCCTCGGCGAAGGTCAGGTCGGCCACGTTGTCGGCCGTGGTGCCGCCGTCGACGATCGCGAACTTGGTGTTCGGGCAGTCCTTGGCGGCGCGCGCGAGCGGGCCGTTCTTGGCGTCGGCGCCGTCGTAGACGAAGCCGACGGCGATGACCGGGTTGTAGCCGCTGGTGCACAGCAGCTTCAGCCGCGAGTACTTGTCGTTCTCGCTCTCGCCGGCGACCGCGGCCAGGTCCTTGACCTCGAGGTTGAGGTCGCTCTTGACCTTGTCCAGGCCCGCGGCGGCGGAGTCGTTGAAGGACTTGTCTCCCCGGCCGCCGATGTCGAAGGCGAGGCCGACCTTGACGTTCTTCTTGGCGGGCGCCGCACTGCCGTTGTCACTGCCCGTGCTGCCCTTGTCGTCACCGCAAGCGGCGACCGTACCCAACGCGACAAACGCCACCGCGGCGGCCGCGAGAACCTTCATCCCACGCACTCGGCGCAAGACGGTCTCCCTTCCCAATGCACCGCCCCAACGCGGTGAACCCACCGCGGGAGCGTACGCCCTCGGTGGTGCAGTTCCCGCCTTCGCTGCACGGTTGGGAGGAGTGCGTTATAGGGCCGTGACCAGTCGTGGGTCCCTCTCGCCTCGTGGGATCGATCTTGTAACACCCCAGTTACCGCCAAAACACGGCAACCGCGGCGTTAGCGATCGTTAACCCGACCAATGCCAGGAAATGACCGCGGTTGACCTCGTCGCGCTTGCGCGAGAAAAAGGCCATGGCGAAGATCATGAGCCCGATCACGAGCTTCACGGCGAGCTTCGCGGTGGGCGGTTCGTGCTCGCCGCCGCCACGCAGCGGGGCGGCGAGCCCCAGGCCGGTGACCACCTGGACGATGGCGCCCCAGAGCATGGCCTGGTTGATCCGCAGCTTCCCGGTGAGGTACTGCGCGATCGAGCCGCCCAGCAGCATCGCGAAGCCGATCAGATGGAGGAACAGGAGGGTGAGCCGCAAAGGTTCCACCCGCGCAAGGTAGCGCTCGGTTGACTCTCCAGCCGCTGGAGGGTCCAGGATCGGGTGCATGAACATCGGCGAGCTGTCGCGCCTCACCGGGCTGCCGGTCAAGACGATCCGGTACTACTCGGACGTCGGCCTGGTGCCGGAGGCCGAGCGGTCGCGGTCCGGCTACCGCCGCTACGACCACGCCTCGATCGTCCGGCTGGAGTTCGTCCGCACGCTGCGCGAGCTGGGCTTCGACCTCGCCACGATCCGCCAGGTGCTCGAGCGCGGCACGGACCTGCGCGCGGTGGCGGCCGCGCACGCCGAGGCGCTGGGCGCGCAGATCCGGGTGCTGCGGCTGCGCCGGGCGGCCCTGCGCGCGGTCGCCGGCCGCGAGACCACGCCCGCCGACCTGGAGCGGCTGACGAAGATCGCGCAGGCGAGCGCGGACGAGCGGCGGCGCATCGTCGGCGAGTTCTTCGACAGCATCTTCACCGGCGTCACCGACAGCGACGAGGCCCGAAGCTTCCAGGCCGGGATGCGCAGCGTGTCGGCCGACCTGCCGGACGAGCCGACGGACGAGCAGGTCGACGCCTGGATCGAGCTGGCCGAGATGCTGCGCCAGGAGGACTTCCGCGAGCGGCTGCGCGACATGGGCCGGCGCAGCTTCGCGCCGGGCGTCAAGCGGGTCGTGCCGACTGAGATGCCGGAGATCAAGTGGTTCGTCGACCTGGTCGGCGAGGCGCAGGACCGCGGCGAGGCCGATCCGGCGACGGTCGTCGACGAGGTGATGGCCCGCTGGGCGGAGACGGCCGGGCGGGAGGACTCGCCGGGGCTGCGCGACGAGGTCATCGACGCCCTCGACCGCTCGATCGAGCCGCGGGCCGAGCGCTACTGGCAGCTGATGGCCACGATCAACGGCTGGCCGCCGATCCCGGCCACCATGCACCGGTGGGCGTGGTTCCTTTCGGCCCTCAAGAGCAGCCGGCTTCGCTAGCGTTGATCTCGTGGACGGGGGTGGCGGGGTGCAGTTCGCCGCGGAAGTGGTCGCGGAGCTGCGCCGGCGCATCATCGCCGGCGAACTGCGGCCCGGCCAGTTCATGCCGACCGCGAAGGACGTCATGGCCGAGTTCGACGTCTCGATGGCGATCGCCTACAGCACCTTCAAGATCATGCGGCTGGAGGGCCTGCTCACGAAGGTGAGCGGCAGCTGGGGCTTCCGGGTCACCGAGGACGCCGTCGCGATCGCCACCGGGTGGGAGCCACCGGCGCCGCAGGGCGAGCTGACCCGTTCCCGGCTGGTGCGGGCCGGCATCGAGCTGGCGGACGCGGGCGGGCGCGAGGCCGCGTCGCTGCGGCTCGTCGCGCAGCGGGCCGGCTACGTCACCAACACGATCTACAAATGGGTGCGGGACAAGGCCGACCTGGAGCTGCTCATGGCGGACGGGATCTTCGCCGAGCACCCGCCGCCGGCCTCGCCGGCCGGTAACTGGCGCGCCGAGCTGGAGCTGCTCTGCCGGACGCAGTGGCGGATGTACCGCGGCCACCCCTGGGTCGCCGAGATCGTCTCCTTCAAGCGGCCCGAGCTGTGCCCGCATGTGGCCGCGCACACCGACTGGGCCATGCGGGCGCTGGCGGGCCTCGGCGCGGAGCCGTCCGCCCTGCCCGACCTCGTCACGGCGGCGGCGAGCCTGGTGCGCGGCAGCGCGATGGAGGCCGAGCCCGAGGACGAGCTGTTCGAGTTCGGCCTCCAGCGCCTGCTGGACGGGTTCTCGACGCTCGCGGCATCATGACCGTTTTGTGCGGTTGAGGCAGCGTTTGTGCGGTTGAGGCCGGGCCGATCGCGGGCGCGCCGCGCCGGCCCGGGACATGGGGAAGGTCAGCTGCTGAGCTTGGCGGCGATGCGCGCGAAGCCGGCGCGGATCTCGTCGACCGACGGCGGCTCGTGCGCGTGGTCGTCGTCGCCGTGGTCGTGATCGTGTTCGTATCCGGCGAGCTCCGCGTCCAGCGCCGCCGTCTCCAGGTCCTCGGTCTCGGCCGCCATGCGCGAGGCGGCGATGTCGCCCTGGATCTGCGCGACGGTCACATGCGGCTGCAGCGGCTCCACGACCGCCATCAGCTCCTCATCGGCCACCACGGCCTCGGCGAGGGCGAGCGCGTGCGCCCGCTCGTAGGGGCCGCAGACGACCGGCTCCCACTCCTCCTCCTCGTTCATCGGGCCGAAGGTGATGATCCACGGCAGGGTCAGCGCCGGCGCGTCGGCCGGCAGGTCCAAAGTCACGAGTGCACCCACGGCGCCCATCATGACGGTTCGGGGCGCTCCGCACCCGCCGAACCGCCGGACGGCACGACGTGCGCGGCGATCTCGGCCGCGTGCTCGGTCGTCTCGGCCGCCTGCTCGACCAGCTCGGCGGCCCGCCGGGCGGCCTGCACGTCGGAGCGCGGCGCGCCGCCGGCGAGGTCGACGACCCGGCCGTGCGGGCTGGTGGCGGCGAGCGCGGCGGCGAACAGCAGGAGCTGGTGCAGCAGGTACATGTACAGCAGCAGCCCGATCGTGCCCGCGACCAGCTGGTAGGCCGGGTTGTGCTCGGTGCGGGTGATGTACCACTTCCCCAGCGACTTGAGCAGGCCGAGCCCGACGGCGAACAGCAGCGCCGAGGGCCACAGCCGGCGCAGCGACATGCGCAGCCGGGGCACGCCGAGCAGCAGCGCGGCGCCGAGGAAGACGTCGACCACGCCGGAGAGCAGGGTCGAGGACGCCCGCAGCGCGACCCGTACGGGGTCCTGCCCCATGTCGCCGGCCAGCCAGTACAGCAGCTCCTGCACCCCGGCGAAGATGCCGATCGAGATCAGCAGCAGCAGGCCGAGCGCGACGAGCACCCCGAGGTCGACCAGCCAGCGCACGATGGCGTTGCCCGGGTGCTCCTGCAGCCGCCACAGCGCACGCTGCGAGGAGCGCAGGTTCTCCACCCAGCCGACGCCGGCGATGACCAGGCCGACGAGGGCGAGCAGGCCGATCTGCTGGCTGCCGGCGAAGATCTCGTCGGAGTGCAGCTGCGGCAGGTTGGCCTGCAGGTAGACCTGCACCCGCTCGACCACGAGCTTGTTGCCGCCGAGCACCTGGCCGAGGACGAAGAACAGCACGACCACCATGGCGAACACGGCGAAGAAGCCGTAGTAGGCCGTCGCGGCGGCCAGGCGGACGGCGTCGACGTCGAAGTACCGCTGCTGGGCCCGCCAGACGTGGTCGAACATCCGGGACCGGCGCCGCGCAGCGGCGACCGCGCGATCAAAGCCGGCCTCGAGCCGGTCGAGGGTGCCCACCCCTCAATGGTCCGCTGTGAGGCGGTACTCCGCATGCGGGCGCCAGCGGCCCCCGTCGTCGTGCTCGAACAGCGTGAATCCCCCGACCGCGAACGACGCCTCGTAGCCGGCCAGTTCGGCGAACGCGGCGTCGAGCTGCTCCGGCGGCACGTCGTGCGCCACGGTCACGTGCGGGTGATACGGGAAGCGGGCCGCCGCCCGGATCGGCTCGGCGGCGAGCACCGCCTCGTGCAGCTGCTCGCACTCGCTGATGCCGGCCGCCACCGCCACGAACACCACCTGGGTGACCGGCCGGAACGTGCCCGTGCCGCGCAGCCGCACGGTGAAGGCCGGGTGCTCGCGTGCGACCCGGCACAGGTACGCGTCGATGACGGGCAGGTCCGCCGCGTTCACCTCGGTCGGGCCGAGCAGAGTGACATGAGCCGGCACGTACTCCGCGACCCGGTCACCGGCAGCCAGGCGGGCGGCGGTCAACTCGCCGCCCCACGGCTGCGGGATGTCGATCGCGACGCCGATGGTGGTCTTGTCCACCTCAGTGCGCGGCAGCGCCGGGTGCCAGGAAGCCGATGCGGTCGTACACCGCGCGCAGCGTCGGCGCCGCGACCGCCCGCGCCTTCTCGGCGCCGACGGCGAGCAGCTTGTCCAGCTGCGCCGGGTCGTCGAGGTAGGCGTTGGTGCGCTGCTGGATCGGCTTGACGAACTCGACCACGACCTCGGCGAGGTCCTTCTTGAGGTCGCCGTACCCACGCCCGTCGTACGCCGCGACCAGGTCCTCGATCGACCGCCCGGTCAGCGCCGCGTAGATGGTGAGCAGGTTGGACACGCCGGGCTTGTTCGCCTGGTCGAAGACGATCTCGCGGCCGGTGTCGGTGACCGCGGACTTGATCTTCTTGGCGATCCGGGCCGGCTCCTCCAGCAGCTCGACCAGGCCGTTCGCGGTCGAGGCCGACTTCGACATCTTCGCCGTCGGCTCCTGCAGGTCGGTGATCTTGGCCGTGTCCTTGATGATGAAGGGCGCGGGGACCGTGAACGTCTGGCCGAACGTGGTGTTGAAGCGCTGCGCCAGGTCGCGCGTGAGCTCCAGGTGCTGGCGCTGGTCCTCGCCGACCGGCACGGCGTCCGCGTGGTACAGCAGGATGTCCGCCGCCTGCAGGACCGGGTAGGTGAACAGCCCGACGCTGGTGCGGTCGGCGCCCTGCTTGGCCGACTTGTCCTTGAACTGGGTCATCCGGCTGGCCTCGCCGAAGCCGGTGATGCAGTTCATCACCCAGCCGAGCTGCGCGTGCTCGGGCACGTGGCTCTGCACGAACAGCGTGCACTGCTCCGGGTCGAGCCCGACGGCGAGCAGCTGGGCGGCGCTCACCCGGGTGCGCTTACGCAGCAGCACCGGGTCGTGACCCATGGTGATCGCGTGCAGATCGACCACGCAATAAAAGGTGTCGTGCGTCTCCTGCATGGCCACCCAGTTGCGCAAGGCACCCAGATAGTTGCCCAAGTGGAACGAGTCGGCGGTGGGCTGAATCCCGGAAAGCACCCGGGGCCGGGCGGGAGACGACATGCCGCCATTCTGTCAGGCGCAACCGTGGGGTCCACACAGGCGTCTGTCTGGATAGCGTGACGGGTGAGGGAGGTGGCGTGTGGGTGAGGAGCTCGAGGCGCGTGAGGCCGTGCGCGACGCATACCAGGCGCACTACCGCCGGCTCGTCGCCGCCCTGTATGCGCTGACCGGCGACCATGCCGAGGCGCAGGACCTCGTCCAGGAGGCCTACGCGCGGGCGCTGGCCCGGCCCCGGCAGTTCCTCGACGTCGCCGACCCTGAGGCGTGGCTGCGCACCGTCGCCATGAACCTTGCACGCACCCGCTGGCGCCGCCGCCGCCTGTTCGACACACTGGTGCGCAGCGGCCGGGTCGCCCGTCCGGTGGAAAGCGTGCCCGGCGTCGACCCCAACCGGGTCGCCCTGGTCGCCGCCCTGCAGCAACTGTCGCAGGCCACGCGGGAGACGATCGTGCTGCACCATCTGGCCGACATGTCCGTGCACGAGGTGGCCGACGCGCTCGGCGTGCCCGTCGGCACGGTCAAGGCGCGCCTGTCCCGCGGCCGCGCCATGCTCGCCACCCTGCTCAGCGACGAGGCCGGCGGGGACGACCAGCGCCGGAGCACGCCGGCGCCGCCGCCGCCCACGCACGCGCGCACCACGCCGGTCCAGGTGCGCCCCGATCCGGGGCAGGAGGTGCGCGATGCGCCCTGACCTGGACTTCCGCACCCTCCGAGCGCAGATCGAGGCGGCCACCTGGGTCCCCGACTTCACCGCGCTCTACCGCCGCGCCGGCCGGGTCCGGCTGCGCGACCGGATGGCGGTGGCCGGCGCCCTCGTCGGCACGCTCGCCGTCCTCGCGCCGGTCGCGCTCGCCGGGATCTTCGGCCGCCCGGCCCCCAACGTCCTGGGCCCCAACCCGGACCTCGCCGACACCACGTCGCCGTCGGTCGCGCCGAGCTCCACCGCCGGCTACTCGTCGACGATCACCGTGCTCGCCGCCGCCGGCAACCTGCCCAACCTGGTCGCCGCCGTCGACGTCTGCGTGGAGTCGCCGCAGGCCCGCCGCTGCAGCCTGCAGGTCACCGCGTTCGGCGACAAGGCCGAGCGGCGCACGCCCTACGTGCTCGACGCGCTGCGGTCCAGCCCGCTGGACAAGATCAGCGGGGTGCAGCTGATCCGCATCGCGCCCGACACGTTCATGCTCAGCGGCGAGGTCAGCGGCGCGTCGCGCTCCAACGTGCGCTTCCGGCTCACCGACGACCCGCAGGCCTCGCGCAGCGGGCAGCCGGTCATCGGGCCCAGCGAGCACCTGCCGCTGGGCACCGCGGACCGGGCGGTGCAGCTGGTGCAGTACGGCGACCTCTTCGGCGTCCGCGAGAGCGACGGCACGATGAGCCTCATCGGCCAGCCGTCCATGGCCAGGCGCACCGTCGTGTCCGGGCTGCCGTCCGCCGCCGGCTGGTGGGTGACCGGCGCCGACCTGCACACCGGCGCACCGGCCGTCGCCGTGAGCACCGACCAGGGCCAGATCTGGCTGGCGCGCACCCTCGACGCACCGGCCGGCATCGACGTGCCGACCGTGGTGAGCCAGGACGGGCACAATGCCTGGGCCTTCGTGCGGTACACCCGGCAGATCAGGCTCTTCCGCACGAGCGACGGCGGCGCGAACTGGCGCGAGGTCCGCACGTCGATCGAGCTCCCGGCGTCGCTGAAGACGCTGGAGAACCGCCCATTCGGCGTCCTCATCCGGCCCGATCGCTCGCTGCTGCTGTGGTTCCAGGCCGACGGCGCCACGCTGTTCCTGGAGAGCAAGGACGGCGGCGAGAGCTTCGTGACCGGCTCGGGCCCGGGCGGTGCCATCGCTCCCGTCGACAACGGCTTCGCGTCCCTGGGCGAACCGGCCAGGGTATCCACGGACGCGCACGCCTGGCAGGAGGCAGACCTGTCCGCCACCGTGCTGCCAAACTGACCGCGAATCGCGGGAACCGCGCGGCCGCCCCAGGGATCGTTGAGGGCGTGGGCGACGTCGCGGAGGTGTACCACGCCTGCTACCGCAGGCTCGTGGTGCAGCTCTTCGCGTTCACCACGGACCTGACCGAGGCCCAGGACGCCGTGCAGGAGGCGTTCGCGCGGGCCGTGGCGCGCCCGCGCGGGTTCGCCGGCATCGACAACCCCGAGGCCTGGCTGCGCACCGTCGCACTCAACGTCGTGCGCCGACGATGGCGGCGGCGCCGGGTCCTCGACGTGATCCTCCTGCGCGAACGCCCGCTGCACGAGCCCATCGCACCCGACCACACCGACCTTCGAACCGACCTGTCCGAGGCGCTCGACGCCATCCCACGCAGCTACCGGGAGGTCATCGTGCTGCACTACTACGCCGACCTCAGCGTGGAGGAGATCGCCGCCGCGCTGAACGTTCCCGCCGGCACCGTGAAGTCCCGCCTGTCCCGCGGCCGCGCGGCGCTGGCGGCCCGCCTCGACGGTTACGAGGTGGCCCGTGCCTGACCAGCTCGATTCCCGGCTCCGGGCGGAGCGCGACCGGCTCGACATCGAGCAGCCGCCCCTGTCCGTCATCGCCGCGCGGGCCGACGCCCTGCGCCGCCGGCGCCTCGCCGCCCGGGCCGGCGTCGCCGCCCTGGCCGCCCTGGCCGTGACCGGCGTCGCCGTGGCCGCCGTGCGCGACGACCGCACCGCGCCGCCGGTCGTCGCCGCTTCCCCGACCGACCCGGCCCGCGCCTGGACCACCGAGGGCATCACGATCGACGGCCTGCCGCAGCTTCCGCAGGACCTGCCCGGCACGGTCCGCGACGCCGAGTTCCTCGACGCCGATCGGGGCTTCCTGGTGACGGCGGACTGTTGTACCGCATGGGTCAGCGCAACCACCGACGGCGGCCGGACCTGGCACACGAGCCTCTCCCCGGTCCCGGGCATGCCCTCCCTCGTCGCCGGCGCGGACGCGGTCACCCTGATCGGCACCGGCCCCGACCACCCGCGCGCCACCAGCTCGGACGGCGAGCACTGGACCTCCGGCGGCTCGGCGGCGCCCGAGCCCGCCCCGCTGATCGGCGGCTCCCGCCTCGTGCCGCTGGACTCCCCCGCCTGCGGCTCCCGGACCGCCGCCGTGACCGGCGCCGCGCTGTCCCTCGTGCCGCAGCAACCCCCCATCACCGCCTGCTGGTGGTCCCCGGTCCGCGCGGGCGACGGCTCGTGGTGGGTCGGCGGCCGCGACACGCAGGGCCGCCCGGCCTTGGCGGTCACCCGCGACGGCGGCGCATCCTGGCAGGTCAGCTCGTTCCCCGGCTTCCCGTCGACGGCGTACGCCAGGGCCGCGATGCTGGGCCACGCGGTCTACGCCACGGTGGTACAGCCCGAGCCCGACGCCGACCGCCTGCTGGCCGTGGCATCGTCGGACGACGGCGGCGCGACCTTCGCCGCGGCGCACCCGACGGCGGGCCAGGCCACGATCGGCGGCGACCTGGTCCCCCTGGTCGACGGGCGCCTGCTGATCGTGAACGGCTACGGTGACTGGCTGCTCTCGTCGGACTCCGGCGTGTCGTGGCACCACCTGGAGGGCCTGCACAAGACGATGCGCCTGGCCCGCACGGAGGCCGGCTACGTGGCGTACGAGATGGCCACCATCTACACCGCATTCTCCGCCGACGGCGCGACCTGGCAGAAGCTCAACGCCCAGTGACCGGCGTTTTCTCTCCACGATCATGCAAAACCGGCCCACGGGCGGGTCGAAAACGCATGATCGTGGAAACAAAACGCCGCTGGCCGCCGGGAGCGCACCCTGCGGGCGCCGACGTACTCGTCGGGTGCGCAGCGGAGTGCGCCCTGAACACCGATAAGTCGGGCGCTGGCGCGCCACGACTTATCGGATTTTTCGCCTGTCAGGGTATATATCCGACAAGTCGTGGCACGGAGTGCCCGACTTGTCGGATAATCCAGCCCGCCGGCGCGACTCACGTTTGTGGGCCGCGCCGGTCGAGGAGCCGGCCGCCCGGCGAACCGGCTCGGGCGCGCCGGAGCCGCGTGAGGCCGGCGAACCGGCTCAGGGCGCCGGAGCCGCGTGCGGCGCGCGACCCCAAGTTGTGGGCCGTGCCGGTCAGAGCCCGCCGCCCGGCAAACCGGCGCTGGCGCGCCGGAGCCGCGTGCGAGGCCGGCGAACCGGCGCGGGCGCGCCGGGGTCGCGTGCGCGGCCTGCGGCGAGGCGGGTCAGGCGGCGGGGGGCGCGGGTGGGTGGGTCAGCGCTGCATGAAGGACCAGGCGTCGGCGACCATCGTCGACAGGTCCGGGTGCTGCGGCGTCCAGGCGAGCTCGTGCTTGGCCTTGTCGGACGACGCGACCAGCTGGGCCGGGTCGCCGGGGCGGCGCGGTGCCATCTCGACCGGGACCGGGTGGCCGGTGACCTCGCGGACGACGTCGACGACCTGGCGGTTGGAGAAGCCGGTGCCGTTGCCCAGGTTGTAGACGCGGTGGCCCGGGCCGTCCATCGTCGACAGTGCGAGCAGGTGCGCCGCGCCCAGGTCGGCGACGTGGATGTAGTCGCGGATGTTCGTGCCGTCGAAGGTGTCGTAGTCGTCGCCGAAGAGCTGCAGCTTCTCGCGGCGGCCCGCGGCGACCTGCAGGGCGATCGGGATCAGGTGCGTCTCCGGGTCGTGGCGCTCGCCGATCATCGAGCCGTCGGGGCGGCGCAGGGCGCCGGCGACGTTGAAGTACCGCAGGCTCACCGCGGAGAAGCCGTGTGCGGTGGCGAAACCCGTGAGGGCGTGGTCCGCGGCCAGCTTCGAGGTCGCATACGGGTTCGGGGGGCGCACCGCGGCCGTCTCGGGGATGGGGACCGCGTCCGGGTCGCCGTACACGTTGGCGGTCGAGGAGAAGACCAGCTTGCGCACGCCGGCGGACAGCATCGCGTCGAGCAGGCGCAGGGTGCCCACCGCGTTGTTGTCCCAGTACTTCTCCGGGCGCTGCACGCTCTCGCCGGCGGCGATGAAGGCGGCGAAGTGCAGCACGCCGTCGAAGCCGGCCTCCAGGTTCAACAGGTCGCCGGCGGCGTCGTGCACGCGGCCCTGCACGAACGTCGCGCCGGCCGGCACCGCCTCGGCGTGGCCGGTGGAGAGATCGTCGAGCACCACCACCTCGTGGCCGGCGTCCAGCAGCAGTGCGGTGACGACGCTGCCGATGTAGCCGGCACCCCCGGTGACGAGCAGCTTCACTACAACCTCCCAAAAGTCGACGTGTTCAAACAAAGTTACACGTCGCGCATGAACGAGCGGGAGCGGGACGCCTACACTTTGTGTCATGCCGGAGCCTGGCCCCGGAAACATACGGCAGGCTGTGGCCGCCCTGTTGAGCCGCTGGGCGGAGCGTCTTCACGCTACGCCGGTCCGGCCGCGGATATCCGAGGCCGAGCTGCGGACGCTCATCACGGTGAACACGGGGACCGGGCACGTGCGCGAGGTCATGGTCCCGCGCACCGAGGTGGTCTTCCTCGACTCGGCGCTCACGGTCGCCGATGCCATCCATGCGGTACGCCGAGCCAGGCACTCCCGCTTCCCGGTCATCGCCGGCGACCCGGACGACGTGCTCGGCTTCGTGCACGTGCGCGACCTGACGCTGCTGCCCGCCGTCGACCCGGCCCTGACGCTGCGCCACCTGACCCGCGAGGTGAAGCGCCTGCCGGCCAGCAAGCGGGTGCTCGCCGCGCTGTCGGAGATGCGCCGCGAGGGCCATCACCTGGCGGTCGTCGTCGACGAGTACGGCGGGACGGCCGGCATCGTCACGCTCGAGGACCTGATCGAGGAGCTCGTCGGGGAGATCCACGACGAGTACGACGCGCCGCCCGCGCCGCCGCGGGTGGACGAGGTCGACGGGCGGCTCAACCTGGCCGACCTCGCCGAACGCACCGGGCTGACGCTGCCGGCCGGGCCCTACGAGACGGTGGCCGGCTTTCTCATGGCGCGGCTGGGCCGGGTGCCGGCCGTCGGCGACAACGTGCGCCACGACGGCTGGCGCCTGCAGGTGAGCACCGTGGAGGGGCGACGCGTCGCCCGGGTGTCGGTGGCGCGGCCGGTTCCCCCGCCGCGCTCGCCGTCGTAGCGGCCGGACGCTCAGCCGGCCTCGATGATCATCCCGGCGCCGACCGTGCGGTTGGTCGACTCGTCGATGATGATGAACCCGCCGGTCGTGCGGTTGCGGCGGTACTCGTCGGCCAGCAACGGCACCGTCGTGCGCAGCTTCACGCGGCCGATCTCGTTGAGCGACAGCTGCGTCGCGGACTCGTCCCGGTGCAGCGTGTTGACGTCCAGCCGGTACTGCAGCCCGCGGACCACGGTGCGCGCCGAGCGGGTCGTGTGCTTGATCGCGTACTTGCCGCCGACGGTCAGCGGGCGGGTCTCGTCCATCCAGCAGATCATCGCCTCGATGTCCTGCGCGACGGCCGGAGCGTTGTTGGGCCGGCAGATCATGTCGCCGCGGGCGATGTCGATCTCGTCGGCGAGGCGGATCGTCACCGACATGGGCGGGTAGGCCTCGCGCAGCTCCCCGTCGGCCGTCTCGATGTGCGTGATCTTCGTGGTGAACCCGGACGGCAGCACCATGACCTCGTCGCCGGGCTTCATGACGCCGCTGGCGATCTGGCCCGCGTAGCCGCGGTAGTCCGACACCGTGGTCGACTGCGGCCGGATCACGTACTGCACCGGGAACCGCACGTCGACGAGGTTGCGGTCGGAGGCGATGTGCACGTGCTCGAGGTGGTGCAGCAGGGAGGGCCCCTCGTACCACGGCATGTTCTCGCTGCGCGTGACGAGGTTGTCGCCGTGCAGCGCCGAGATCGGGATGACCGTCAGGTCGGGCGCCTCGAGCTTGGCCGCGAACGAGGTGAACTCGTCGGCGATGCGCTCGAAGACCTCCTGCGAGTAGTCGACGAGGTCCATCTTGTTCACGCAGAGCACCAGGTGCGGCACGCGCAGCAGCGAGCACAGGAACGCGTGGCGGCGCGACTGCTCGACCAGGCCCTTGCGCGCGTCGACCAGGATCAGCGCCAGGTCGGCGGTCGAGGCGCCGGTGACCATGTTGCGGGTGTACTGGATGTGGCCCGGCGTGTCGGCGATGATGAACTTGCGCCGCGGGGTGGCGAAGTAGCGGTACGCCACATCGATCGTGATGCCCTGCTCGCGCTCGGCGCGCAGGCCGTCGGTGAGCAGCGCCAGGTTGGTGTACTCGTCGCCGCGCGAGCGCGAGGTCGCCTCGACCGCCTCCAGCTGGTCCTCGAAGATCGCCTTCGAGTCGTACAGCAGCCGCCCGATCAGCGTCGACTTGCCGTCGTCGACCGAGCCGGCGGTCGCGAAGCGCAGGAGGTCCATCTGCCGCTGCTGCGGCGTCTCCAGAACGGCGGTCATGTTTAGAAGTACCCCTCACGCTTGCGGTCTTCCATGGCCGCCTCGCTCACCTTGTCATCGCCCCGGGTCGCGCCCCGCTCGGTGATCCGCGTGGCCGCGACCTCGTCGATCACCTTCTCGATCGTGTCGGCGTCGCTGCGCACCGCGGCGGTGCAGCTGGCGTCGCCGACCGTGCGGTAGCGCACGGTCTCGACGAACGGCGTCTCCCCCGCCTTGAGCGGCAGGAACTCGTTGATCGCGTAGAGCATCCCGCCCCGGTCCACGACCTCGCGGTCGTGCGCGTAGTAGATGCTCGGCAGGTCGATGCCCTCGCGGGCGATGTAGTGCCAAACGTCGAGCTCGGTCCAGTTGGACAGCGGGAAGACGCGGATCGACTCGCCGGGCGCGATCCGGGCGTTGTACAGCGCCCAGAGCTCGGGCCGCTGGTTGCGCGGGTCCCACTGGCCGAAGTCGTCGCGGAAGCTGAACACCCGCTCCTTGGCGCGCGCCTTCTCCTCGTCGCGGCGAGCACCGCCGAAGAGGGAGTCGAAGCGGTACTTCTCGACCGCATCGAGCAGCACCGGCGTCTGGATCCGGTTGCGCATCCCGTCGGCCGACTCGCGCACCATGCCCGAGTCGATCGCCTCCTGGACGCTCGCCACGATCAGCTGCACGTTGAGGTCGGCCACGCGGCGGTCGCGGTAGGCGAGCACCTCCGGGAAGTTGTGGCCGGTGTCGACGTGCATGACCGGGAACGGGATGCGTCCGGGCGCGAAGGCCTTCTCGGCGAGCCGCAGCATCACGATCGAGTCCTTGCCGCCGGAGAACAGCAGCACGGGTCGCTCGAACTCGGCGACCACCTCGCGCATGATGAAGAGGCTCTCGGCCTCGAGGGCGTCCAGATGGGACACGCGATAGGGCGCGCGGCTCATGGTTCGGCGGGACCTTTCAGCTGTTGATGGCGGCGAGCAGTGACGGTGCCAATGCTTTCCGACACACCACCAGGTCGGGCAGGCGGGGATCGGGCTGGTTGTATTCCAACGTAGTCCCGTCGATACGGGAAGCGTGCAGCCCCGTGGCGAGAGCCACAGCGACCGGCGCGGCCGAGTCCCACTCGTACTGCCCGCCGGCGTGGACGTAGGCGTCGACGGCCCCGTCGATCACGGCGGCGATCTTGGCGCCGGCCGAGCCCATGGGCACCAGCTCGATCGGCAGCTTCTGGGCCAGCTCCGCGAGCAGCGCGGGCGGGCGGGTGCGGCTGGCGGCCAGCCGGATCGGCTCGCCCTGCACGCCGGGCATCGGCGGGAACGGCGGCGGGACGTCGGTGCCGAGCACGCAGTGCTGCGCGGGCAGCGCCACGGCGCCGGCGACCAGGCGGCCGGCGTACAGCGCCACGTGGACGGCCCAGTCGGCGCGCCCCTCCTCGCCGAACTCGCGGGTGCCGTCCAGCGGATCGATGATCCAGACGCGCTCGGCGCGCAGGCGTGCCGGGCTGTCCTTGCCCTCCTCCGACAGCACGGCGTCGGCGGGGCGCCAGCGCTCGAGCTGCTCGACCAGCAGCTCGTGTGACAGCCGGTCACCGGCCTTGCGCAGCGCGTCAGGATCGCTGTAGCCCATCTCCTCGCGCAGCTTGAGCAGCATGTCTCCGGCGCGCTGGGCCAGCCAGCGGGCGAACCCGCCGTCGGTGGCGGGTGGTAGGTCGGTCATTCAGTACGCTCCAGCCCTCGGGCAACCGCCCTCAACGTCCGCAGCATGATCACCAGGTCGAGCGAGAGCGACCGGGTCTTCCACATGCTGCAGGTCGAGGCGGACCGCTTCGTCCCACGATAGGTCGGACCGGCCGGACATCTGCCACAGGCCGGTCATCCCGGGCCGCACAGCCAGCCGGCGCCGGGCGTCGTCCGGATACACGGCGACCTCCTCCGGCAGCGGCGGGCGCGGCCCGACCAGCGACATGCTGCCGCCGATCACCTGAGCAGCTGCGGCAGCCCGTCGAGCGAAAACTTGCGCAGAAGCCGCCGGACGCGGGTCGTTGCGCGGTTTGAACAGCGCGCCGTCGACTTCGTTGAGGTGCCGCGGCTCGGCGAGGCGGGCTTCGGCGTCGATGTGCATGGTGCGGAACTCGAAGGTCACGAACTCGTGACCGTCCTTGCCGACTCTTATCTGACGGAACATTACCGGCCCGGTGGAGTCCACGCGAACCACAAGCGCCAGAAAGGCCAGAATCCGGCGGGCGAGCGCCAGATCGACGAGGGCCTCGACCAAAGGGCCGTTCAGTCGGCGTGGTACCGGTTCTGGGCCTGTTCGAGGCCCTGGTCGATGATCATCTCGACCGCGTCCGCGGCCCGGTCGACGAAGTAGTCGAGCTCCTTGCGCTCGACCGCCGAGAAGTCGGACAGCACGAAGTCGGCGGGGTTCTGCCGGCCCGGCGGGCGGCCGACGCCGAAGCGCACCCGCAGGTAGTCCTTGCCGCCCAGCGAGCTCGACATCGAGCGCAGGCCGTTGTGGCCGCCCTCGCCGCCGCCCTGCTTGAGGCGCAGCTGGGTCCACGGGATGTCGAGCTCGTCGTGCACCGCGATGACCTGCTCCCGCGGCACCTTGTAGAACTGCGCCAGGCCGGCGACGGGGCCGCCGGACAGGTTCATGTACGTGAGCGGCTTCATCAGCACCAGGCGCGGGCCGCCGACGCGCAGCCGGCCCTCGGCCACGTCGGCGACCACCCGGCGGTGCCGGCCGAAGCGCAGGCCGGCGCGCTGGGCGAGCAGGTCGGCGACCATGAAGCCGACGTTGTGGCGGTGGCGGGCGTACTCCGGGCCCGGGTTGCCCAGCCCGACGACCAGCCACGGCGCGAGGTCAGTCACCAAAACCCTCCTCCACACACACGACAGGGCCGCGGGTCACCATGACGGCGATCCGCGGCCCTGCGCAAAACTGGATCAGGCCTCGGCGGCGGCCGCCGCGGGCTCCTCCGCGGCCTCCTCGCCGCCAGCGGCCTCGACGGCCTGGGCCTGCGCGACCGTGATGACCGCGATGATCAGCCCGGGGTCGGCGGCGAGCTCGACGCCGGCCGGGAGCGTCACGTCGGCGGCGGTCACGTGGCTGCCGGCCTCCCGGCCCTCGATCGAGGCCTCGAGGTGCTCCGGGAGCTTGGTCGCGTCGGCCAGGACCGAGAGCGTGGTGCTCTCGTGCATGACCAGCGTCTCGCGGGCCGCCTCGCCGGTCAGCTGGACCGGGATGTCGACCGTGACCTTCTCGCCGCGGCGCACGACCAGCAGGTCGACGTGGTCGAAGGTGTCCTTGATCGGGTCGCGCTGGATCGCCTTCGGCAGGGCCAGGGCGGCGCTGCCGTCGGAGATCTCGATGTTGAAGACCTGGGTCATGCCGCCGTGGCGAATGGCCGCGGCGAACTCACGGGCGGGCAGGGCGATGTGGCGGGGCTTCTCGCCGTGGCCGTACAGCACGGCGGGCACCTTGCCGGCCCGGCGCGTGCGGCGGGCACCACCCTTGCCGAACTCGGTGCGGGGCTCGGCGCTGATCTTTACCTCGGACACGACAAAACTCCTGATGCGGTTTGTGCGGCGGGCACCGGCCGGCGCGACCGGTAACAGTTGTCCCAGAACGTTTTGGTCTCTGCTGCGGTGCTCGGGCGAGGAGGCGCACGGGGCACGGGCCCGGAGCACCGCGTCGATCACGGAGCCCGCTCGGCCGTCATGCTGGTTCTTGTGTGACCGCCGGGGTGATAAGCACCCGGCGGTCACACAAGAACCGCACGCCCGGCCCGTGGGAGCACCCTCGCCGTGGCAACCGCACTAGCTTACCCGAGGCAGTCGCGGGCCCCTACACCCTCCCCGCCCGGTTGTGCAGATCACGCTGTGCTTCGCGGTCGCTGCGCTCCCTCCCCAGTGGGGGGCTCCGCCCGCCCACACCCCCTGGCACACTTCCTCACCCTGGTCGCATAGAGCGCCGGGTTCGTCGCGGGCGAGGTCGGGGCGGTTTTTCGGCGGATCAGGACAGGCCGCCGAAAAAGAGGATCCAGGACCGGCCGCCGAAGAGAGGATCCAGGACCGGCCGCCGAAAAAACTAGGACAGGCCGCCGAAGAGGGTCGTCACGGAGCCGTCGTCGAAGACCTCGCGGATGGCGCGGGCCAGCAGCGGGGCGATGGACAGCTGGGTGATCTTCTCGACCTTGCGGTCGGGCGGCAGCGGCAGGGTGTTGGTGACCACGACCTCGCTGATCCGGCTGACGTCTAGGCGCTCGCAGGCCGGGTCGGACAGCACCGGGTGGGTCGCGGCGACCACGACCTCGGCGGCGCCCTCGTTGAAGAGGATGTCGGACGCCGAGACGATCGTGCCGCCGGTGTCGATCATGTCGTCGACGATCAGGCAGACGCGCCCCTCGACCTCGCCGACCACCCGGTTGGCCACCACCTGGTTGGGCTTGCTGGGGTCGCGGGTCTTGTGGATGAAGGCGAGCGGGCAGCCGCCGAGGCGGTCGGTCCAGCGCTCGGCGACCCGCACCCGGCCGGAGTCCGGCGCCACGACGGTGATCGGGCGTCCGGCGTACTTGGCCTCGATGTGGTCGGCCAGCGTGTTCATGGCGAACAGGTGGTCGACCGGGCCGTCGAAGAAGCCCTGGATCTGCGCGGTGTGCAGGTCGACGGTGAGGATGCGGTTGGCGCCCGCGGTCTTGAGCAGGTCCGCGACCAGGCGGGCCGAGATCGGCTCCCGGCCGCGGTGCTTCTTGTCCTGCCGCGCGTACGGGTAGAAGGGCAGCACCACCGTGGTGCGCTTGGCCGAGCCGCGCTTGAGCGCGTCGACCATGATCAGCGTCTCCATCAGCCAGTCGTTGATCGGCTGGACCATCGACTGCACGACGAACGCGTCCGAACCGCGGACCGACTCGCGGTACCGGATGAAAATCTCACCGCTGGCGAAGTCGTATGCGTCCATGGGGGTCGGGTCGACCCCCAGCACCGCACCGATCTCCTCGGCCAGCGCGGGATACCCCCGGCCGGAGAAGAGCATGAGGTTCTTGCGGTTCTCCGAACTGATGCTGGCCATTGGGGTCGCCCGCTCCCGATCTCGTGGTTGCGCTCATTGTTCGTCGCGGGGCAGCGTTTCGCCCACTTGACCGGCGCCTCCGTGTTCTTCTTCACCGCCCGCGGCGTCGAGAGCGGCCCTGGCGGCCTGTGCGGCGGCACTGCCGGACCGCTTACGTTCGACCCATCCCTCGATGTTGCGCTGCGGGGCCCGGGACACGCCGAGCGCGCCCGGCGGGACGTCCTTGATGATGACGCTACCCGCGGCGGTGTAGGCCCCGTCGCCCACGTGGACGGGCGCGACGAACATGTTGTCGGCGCCGGTGCGGGCGTGCGCGCCGATCACGGAGCGCTGTTTGCGCACGCCGTCGTAGTTGACGAAGACGGTGGCGGCGCCGATGTTGGTGTGCTCGCCGATGGTGGCGTCGCCGACGTAGGACAGGTGCGGCACCTTGGCTCCCTCGCCGAGGGTGGCCGCCTTCGTCTCTACGAACGTGCCGACCTTCGACTTGCGACCGAGCTGTGTGCCGGGACGCAGGTAGGCGAATGGCCCGACGGAGGCCTGCGGCCCGATCTCGGAGGAGACGGCGTGCGTGCGCACGACCGCCGCCCCGGGGCCGACGACCACGTCGATGAGCGAGGTGTCCGGGCCGATCACGGCGCCCTCACCGATGCTCGTGGCGCCTCGCAGGTGGACGTTGGGCTCGATGACCGCGTCGCGCTCGAGCCTCACGGTCACGTCGATCCAGGTGGTGGCCGGGTCGATGATGGCCACGCCGGAGCGCATCCACTCGTCGTTGATCCGGTCGCGCATGATCGCCCGCAGGCCGGCCAGCTCGGCGCGGTCGTTGGCGCCGAGGGTCTCGGTGGCGTCGGGCGAGCGGTGGGCCACGATCGGCGCGCCGGCGGCGGCGAGCATGCCGATGACGTCGGTGAGGTACTCCTCGCCCTGCTCGTTGTCCGTGGAGAGCTTGCCGAGCATCTCGCGCAGCGCGGCGGCCTCGAAGACGTACGCCCCCGAGTTGATCTCCCGGATCGCCCGCTGCGCCGGCGTGGCGTCGCGCTCCTCGACGATCGCGGAGAACTCGCCGCCCCGGTTGCGCACGATCCGCCCGAAGCCGGTCGGGTCGGCGACCTCGGCCGTGAGCACCGTGGCGGACGCCTTCCAGGCCTCGTGCGTGTGCACGAGCGCGGCCAGCGTGTCGGGGCGCAGCAGCGGGATGTCGCCGTTGAGCACGACCACGGTGCCGGTGAGCTCCGGTGCGGCCTCCAGGGCGATGCGCACGGCGTGCCCGGTCCCTCGCCGCTCCGCCTGGGTCACCGCCACCACCTCGGGCGCGACCTCGGCGAGGTGCTCGCGGACCTGGTCCCCGCCGTGTCCCACCACCACTGCAACCGTGCCGTGATCCAGGAACGGCTCGGCGGCGGCCAGCACGTGCCCGAGCAGCGTGCGGCCGAGCAGGGGGTGCAGGACCTTGGGGACCGACGACTTCATCCGCTTGCCTTCGCCAGCGGCCAGGATGATCACGTTTCTCACGCAGCGCTCCTCGACGGTGTCGGTGCGCCTCATCGTAGTCAGGTGGCTGGGGTGCCTGGATTCGAACCAGGACTGCGAGGCTCCAAAGGCCTGCGGGCTGCCGTTACCCCACACCCCATCACCGTGCACCCAAAGCCTAACGTGCGCGTCGATCCCCTTTTGCCCGAGGGGCGCGTTCCCTCACCCGAAGACCTGATCAGCCGATCGAGTGAGGGCAACACCGGATGAAGATCACACGAAGCGAGCGGTAATCGACTTGACACGGGCTTCGTATGGCCAACCTACGCCTCCGTAAGTTACGGTGACGTAGGCGTAGCCCCCGCCCGGCCACGATTCCTTTTGAGAGGTGCCATGTCCGTTTCGGTCCTTGATCCAGCGCCCAGCGAGAGCCCCGACCGGAGCCCGAAGCCGCTCACCGAGGGCAAGCAGCAGCCCTGGATCATCGTGGCACTGTGGGCCTTCGTGGTCCTGCCGTTCGTCGCGCTCGTCGCCGCCGTCCCGGTCGCGTGGGGATGGGGCCTGAACTGGCTCGACGTCGTGCTCGGCACGGTCTTCTACGTCATCGGCGGCCTGGGCATCGGGACCGGGTTCCACCGCTATCTCACCCACGGCTCCTTCAAGGCCAACCGCGGGCTGCGCATCGCGCTGACGATCGCCGGCAGCACCGCGATCGAGGGCAACCCGACGCAGTGGGTCGCCGACCACCGCCGCCACCACGCGTTCTCCGACCGCGAGGGCGACCCGCACTCGCCGTGGCGATTCGGCGAGTCCTTCGGCGGCCTGGTCAAGGGCCTGTTCTACGCCCACGTGGGCTGGCTGTTCTTCCGCGAGCTCTCCAACCGCGAGCGCTTCGCCCCGGACCTCATGGCCGACAAGGACATCCAGCGCATCGACAAGGCCTTCCCGCTGATCGTCACCCTGTCGGCGACGCTGCCCGCGATCATCGCCGGCCTGGTCACCTGGTCGTGGCAGGGCGCGCTGTCGGCGTTCTTCTGGGCCGGCCTGGTCCGCATCGGCCTGCTGCACCACGTCACCTGGTCGATCAACTCGATCTGCCACGTCTACGGCGAGCGGCCCTTCGAGACCCGCGATGGCGACCGGGCCAGCAACTTCTGGCCGCTGGCGATCCTGTCCTTCGGCGAGAGCTGGCACAACCTGCACCACTCCGACCCGACCAGCGCCCGCCACGGCGTCGACAAGGGCCAGATCGACATCAATGCCCGGCTGATCTGGATCTTCGAGAAGTTCGGCTGGGCGACCAACGTCCGCTGGCCCCGCCAAGACCGCCTCGACGCCAAGCGCGTGGCGACTGGCACGATGAACGGGTGACCGACCGCCCGGAGGACGACGAGCAACCACGCCCGCCCGTCCCGCCGCCCTCGATCCCGACCAAGGGTCGCGTGCGGATGTCCTCCGCGCAGCGGCGCGAGCAGCTCATCGCGATCGGGCGGGCGCTGTTCGCCGAGCGGGGCTTCGACGCCACCTCCATCGAGGAGGTGGCGTCGCGCGCGAAGGTGTCCAAGCCGGTGGTGTACGAGCACTTCGGCGGCAAGGAGGGCCTCTACGCGGTCGTCGTCGACCGGGAGGTCCGCTCGCTGCTGGACCGGATCACCAACGCGCTGACCGCCGGGCACCCGCACGAGCTGCTCGAGCAGGCCGCGCTCGCCCTGCTGGACTACATCGAGTCGGAGACCGACGGCTTCCGGGTCCTCGTGCGTGAGTCGCCGGTGATGTCCACGACCGGCAACTTCATGAGCGTGCTCAACGACGTGGCGCACCAGGCGGAGCACATCCTCGGCGCGGAGTTCAAGCGCCGGGGCTTCGACCCCAAGCTCGCCGAGCTGTACTCCCAGGCCCTCGTCGGCATGGTGGCGCTGACCGGCCGGTGGTGGCTGGAGGTGCGCAAGCCCAAGAAAGAGGTCGTGGCCGCGCACCTGGTCAACCTCGCCTGGAACGGCCTGTCCAACATGGAGGGCAAGCCGACCCTCGTCACCCGCGTGGGGAAATAACGAACGAGGGGCGAACATCGGCCGGCGGCCGATATGTCGCCCCTCACGCGGATGCGGTGTTACGCCACGCGGGCGCTGTGGCGGTGCGCCTCCTCGGCGCGGGCGGCGGTCAACGAGCCGACCCGGTCGTAGAGGCTCGCGATGCCGGTGACGGCGGCGAGGATGAACGTGACGATCACGTTGACCATCGAGAAGGCGAGGACGTTCGCCTCGGTCTGCATGACGGCCAGCGAGAACATGCCGACCACGGTCAGCACGACGCCGGCGAGCTGGTTGATGTGGTGCGCGACGTTGCGGCCGATGAGGTTGGCGCCGAGCACTACCACGCCGGCGACGAGCGACAGCAACGAGAACGCCGGGTTGGTGCGCAGGCCGAGGACCCATTCGGCCTCGTCGCGCGTGAAGAACTCGGCGCCGGAGGTCTGCACGAAGCCGACCACGCCGAAAACCAGCATGTAGAGGCCCGCCAACGCGCTGAGCAGCCGATACAGCGGCCGGAGGTGGTGGTTGATCGGAAAGTGAGCGGCCATGGGGCAATCCTAAGGCGGGCTCACCCGGCGATCTCGGCCAGGGCGAGCCATTGCTCCTCGATTTCGGCCTTCTCCTGTTGTACCGCCCGCAGCTCGGCGTCCAGCGCGGTGATCCTGGAGTAGTCGGTGGCGTGCTCGGCCAGCTCGGCGTGCAGCGCCTCCTCCTTCTGGGAGAGCCGGTCCATGGTCCGCTCCAGCTTGGCGAGCTCCTTCTTGGCCGCCCGCTGGTCCTTCTCGCTGGCCCGCAGGTCGGCCGGGCGCTCGGCGGCGGCAGCGGCGGTGGCCGGCTTGGCCGCGGCGGCGGGAGCGAAGCCGGCGGAGTCCGTGACGTGCTCGAGGTACTCGTCCACGCCGCCCGGCAGGTGCACCAACCGGCCGTCGCCGTACATGCCGTAGACGGTTTCGGCGACGCGCTCGACCAGATAGCGGTCGTGGCTGGCCACCACGAGGGTGCCCGGCCACGTGTCGAGGAGGTCCTCGAGCGCGGCGAGCGTGTCGATGTCCAGGTCGTTGGTCGGCTCGTCGAGCAGCAGCACGTTGGGCTCGGTCGCCAGCAGCCGCAGCAGCTGCAGCCGGCGCCGCTCGCCGCCGGAGAGGTCGGCGACCGGCGTCCAGACGCGGGCGCCGGTGAAGCCGAAGACCTCGGCCAGCTGGGCCGCGGAGAGCTCGCGGTCGCCGAGGCGCACCCGCTTGGCGACCTCCTCGACCGCCTCGAGCAGCCGCAGGTTGTTGGGCAGCTCGCGCAGCTCCTGCGACAGGAACGCGGCGCGGACGGTGGTGCCGCGCACGACCCGGCCGCCGTCGGGCTCGCGCACGCCGGCGAGCACGCGCAGCAGCGTGGTCTTGCCGGCGCCGTTGGCGCCCAGCACGGCGATGCGGTCGCCCGGGCCGACGATCCAGTCCGCGCGCTCGAGCAGGGTCCGCTCCCCCGCCCGCAGGCGCACCCCGTCCAGCTCGTACACCTGCTTGCCCAGCCGCGTCACGGCGAGGCGCTGCAGCGACACGGTGTCGCGGGCGGGCGGGACGTCCGCGATGAGCGCGTTGGCGGCGTCGATGCGGAACTTCGGCTTGCTGGTGCGCGCCGGCGGCCCGCGGCGCAGCCAGGCGATCTCCTTGCGCAGCAGGTTCTGCCGGCGGGACTCGGTCTCGGCCGCGACCCGCACGCGCTCGGCCCGCGCCAGCGTCCAGGCCGCGTAGCCGCCCTCGTAGGAGCGCACGGTCGCGTCGGCGACCTCCCACGTGCTGGTGCACACCGCGTCGAGGAACCACCGGTCGTGTGTGACGACGATGAGGGCGCCGCGGCGCTGCAGCAGGTGCCGGGCCAGCCAGGCGATGCCGGCCACGTCGAGGTGGTTGGTCGGCTCGTCGAGGATGAGCAGGTCGGCCGGGCGCACCAGCAGCGCGGCGAGCGCGACGCGGCGCCGCTCGCCGCCGGACATCGGCCCGACGGGCGCGTCCAGGCCCAGGTGCGGCATGCCCAACCCGTTGAGCACCATGCGCACGCCGGCGTCGCCCGCCCACTCGTGCTCGGCGGCGAAACCGGCCGGCAGCCATGCGGTACCGACGATGACGTCCCGGACCGACGCCGTGGGCGGCAGGTCGAGGCTCTGCGGGAGTGCCGCCACGCGCAGGTCGCGCCGGTGTGTGACGCGGCCGGCGTCGGGCTCCTCGTCCTTCGTGAGCATGCGCAGCAGGGTCGTCTTGCCGGCGCCGTTGAGCCCGACGATGCCGATCCGGTCGCTGTCGTCGATGCCGAGGGAGACCTCGTCGAAGATGCGGCCGGCCGGGTACGCCTTGGAGACTTTGTCCAGGTTGACGATATTCGCCATTTAAAGAACCGCCATCTACAGAACTCGTGCGCCGGGGACAGGACCGACCGCGGTGCGCACGGCGCGGCAGCAGCGGCTTTCCTCCAGATCGGCGGCGATGAGCGCGGCGTGGCGCGCGTCCTCGGCCAGGAACACGCAGGTCGGCCCGGAGCCGGAGATCATGCCGGCCAGCGCGCCGGCGTCGAGCCCCGCGTCGAGGACCTGCTGCAGCTCGGGGCGCAGATGCAGGGCCGCGGCCTGCAGGTCGTTGGCGAGCTCGTTGGCGAGGACCTCGGGGTTGCGCTGGCGCAGGGCGGCCATGAGCCCGTCGGGCGGCCCGGCGCTGGTGTGCCCGCCGAGCTCGTCGAAGGCGCGGTACACCACCGGCGTGGACAGCCCCTCCTCTGCGACCGCGAGCACCCAGTGCCACGTGTGCCCGCCGGTGAGGATCGGGCTGACCAGCTCGCCCCGGCCGGTGCCGAGCGCGGTGCCGCCGAGCACCAGGAACGGGATGTCCGAGCCGAGCGTCGCGGCGATGACGGCGAGGTCGTCGCGGGACAGCCCGGTGCCCCACAGCTGGTCGCAGGCCACGAGCGCGGCGGCCGCATCGGCGCTGCCGCCGGCGAGCCCGGCCGCGATCGGGATCTGCTTCTTCAGGTGCAGCCTTGCGTGCGCATCGTGCCCGGTCTCCGCGGCCAGCGCCCGCACGGCGCGCATGACGAGGTTGTCCTCGCCGAGCGACAGCTCGCCGGTGCCCTCGCCCTCCATGGTGAGCGTCAGCGTGTCGCCGCGGCGCGCGGTGATCTCGTCATAGAGGCCGATCGCGTGGTACACCGTGGTCAGCTCGTGGAACCCGTCCGACCGGACGGGCCCGACGTGCAGGTGGAGGTTGATCTTCGCGGGCACGCGCACTCGGACCGGTCCGTGCGCGGCCAGGCGCGGCCGGTCGAACTCCTCGTCCTCGGAGAAGAGCGGCTCGGTCACTGCTGCACCCTACCCGGACGCCGCCGCCCGCCGGCGCTGGCTCGCGATGCGCGTGAAGTCCTCCACGGTGAGCTGTTCGCCGCGCAGCTTGGGGTCGACCCCGGCGGCGCGCAGGATGCGTTCGGCCTCGACGGGCCCGCCGGCCCACCCGGCAAGGGCGGCCCGCAGCGTCTTGCGCCGCTGCGCGAACGCCGCGTCGACCACCGCGAACGTCTCCGGCCTCGTGGGTATGTCGGATTTATCGTCACCAAGGACGGTAAATGCGACCAGGCCGGACTCGACGTTGGGCACCGGCCAGAAGACCGAGGCCGGCACCTTGCCCGCCTGGCGCGAGGTCGCGTACCACGCAAGTTTCACGCTCGGCACGCCGTAGACCCGCGAACCGGGCCCCGCGGTGAGCCGATCGGCGACCTCCTTCTGCACCATCACCAGGCCCCGCCGCAGCGAGGGCACGGTCGCCAGGAGGTGCAGCACGACCGGGACGGCGACGTTGTACGGCAGGTTGGCCACCAGCGCCGTCGGCGCGACGCCGGACAGCTCCACCCGCAGCGCGTCCCCGGCGATGACGGTCAGCCGGTCGGCGTGCTCCGGCGCGTACTTCCCGACCGTCTCCGGCAGCGCCCCGGCCAGCGGCGGGTCGATCTCCACCGCGCAGACCCGGTTGCCGTTCTCCAGTAGCGCCAGCGTGAGCGAGCCCAGCCCGGGCCCGACCTCGAGCACCACGTCGTCGGGGGCGAGCTCGGCGGCCCGCACGATCCGGCGCACCGTGTTGGGGTCATGCACGAAGTTCTGCCCGAGCTGCTTGGTGGGCCGGATGCCGAGGCGTTCGGCGAGCTGCCGCACGTCGGCCGGGCCCAGCAGGGTCACGCCCAACCGCCGAAGGCTCGGTCGCCGTTGGCGGAGAGGGCGGCGCACAGCGCGTCGAGGTCGTGCCCGGTGACCTCGGCCAGCGCGCGCACGGTCAGCGGGATGAGGTAGGAGGCGTTGGGGCGGCCGCGGAACGGCATCGGCGTGAGGAACGGCGCGTCGGTCTCGACCAGCAGCCCGTCCAGCGGGGTGATCGCCGCCGCCCGGCGCAGGTGCGCGGCGTTGCCGAAGGTCACGGTGCCGGCGAAGCTCAGCAGGAAGCCCCGGTCGAGGCACTCGCGGGCGAACTCCTCGTCGCCGGAGAAGCAGTGCATGACGACCTGGTCGGGCGTGCCCTCCTCGTCGAGCACAGCCAGCACGTCGTCGTGCGCGTCGCGGTCGTGGATCACCAGCGTCTTGCCGTGCCGCTTGGCGATCGCGATGTGCGCCCGGAAGCTCTCGTGCTGCGCCTTGCGCCCGTCCTCGCCGGTGCGGAAGTAGTCCAGCCCGGTCTCGCCGATGCCGCGCACCCGCGGGTGTGCGGCCAGCCGCTCGATCTCGCGCAGCGCTGCGTCGAGGTCGGCCTGCCGCGGCGCGTCGTTGGGGTGCAGCGCGACGGTCGCGACGACCGCCGGGTGCCGCTCGGCGACCTCGACGCCCCACCGGGACGACTCGACGTCGACGCCGACCTGCACCAGCCGGTCGATGCCGGCCGCCGCGGCGAGCCCGATGGCCTCCTCGACAGTGGACGGGCCATCGGCGCTGTCACCCTCGAGGGTGATGTCGATGTGGGTGTGGCTGTCGGGCACCGCGACCGGCAACGGGTCGGGTGCGGGCGGGAATGCGCCCTGGCGACTGTGTTTTCTCGCACTCATCGGGCTCAAGCATGCCACCCTCGATTTGCCGTTAACGCGCCGTTCACCTCCACACAACCACCCGCCCCTAGCGTCACGGAAGTGACGGTAATCGGACACGCGGAAGGGTCCGCGACCCACAGCGTGACCATCGATGGGGTCGCCTACCCGGCCGAGGAGATCGCGCAGGGGGCAGCATACGAGGTGTATGCGACCCAGCCGGGACCCGGTTTTCTGCCCAACCCCCGGCCGGGCGCGCGATGGCCGTACCGCCGCTTCATCCACGCGACGGAGGTCGCCTCGGCCCTCGACGGGCTGGAGGACGAGCCGCTGCTGATGCCGGTGACGCGGGCGCTGGACTGGGCGACGATCCACCGGCTGAGCCAGACGCCGTCAGCCGCGGGCGCGCTGGCGCCGATCCGCCGCACCGCGGTCGTGCGCCGGGGCACCCGGATGATCAAGTTTCTCTCCGGGCGGCAGCTGCACGGGTACCTCAAGGGCTGGCCGATCAGCGGCTTCTGCTACCGCGCCTTCGACGTTGCCCACCTGCGCACCCCCGAGGACCTGGCGATCCTGTCGGGAGAGTCGAGCGGCGAGGTGGTCTTCGCGGTGCGCTGGCGCGCCGTGGACGCGCACGACTACGAGGTCCCGCTGGCCGGCAACTACGGCGGCCTCGTCACGATGCCGCCGCACGACCGGCTCGGCCCGCCGGTGATCGGCACGGGCTTCGCGCCCAGCGGCCGGCATATCGTGCCCGAGTTCGTCACCGCCGACCTGGCCGAGCTGCCGGTGCCGGCGAACACCTCGCTCGTGGCCTACACCGGCGACGGGACCGAGGTGACGCTGTACACGTACCTGCCCGAGCAGCGCGCATGGAGCCGCATGCACGGCCCGCAGTGGCGTCACCTGCTGCCCAGCCAGTCCGACCAGGAGTACTTCCCGGTCGACACGCCGCTGACCCGCTACATCGGCACGTACCGCGAAAACGTCTTCGAGGCGATCGTCGACCCGCCCGGCGAGTTCCGGGTGGCGGCGAAGACCCGCGCCGCGCGCTACCCACTGGAGACCCTGGCCCGCCGCGTGCCCCGCGCCACCTGGCGCGAAGCCCGCTGCACGGTCATCCGGCAGGAGGGCGACTGGCTGCGGCTGCGCCTGTCCCGCCCGGACGGCGATCAGGTCGCCCGCCTCGGCGCCCACTGCGTCGAGCGGGGCCTGTACGAGGCGTGGGCGCCGGCCAACGAGGTGGTCGACGCCCACGAGAGCGATCACTGGTACCAGCTCTAGCCCTGCAGCCGGGCCAGCTCCTCCTCGACGATCGACTCGTCCAGCTTCTTGAACACCGGGGTGGGCGCCTCGAGCTTCGTGCCCGCCACGATCTCGACGTGCTCCCACTTGGCGCCGACGGTGTAGTCGCCCATCAGCACCGGATACGTGCGCCCGGTGTCCAGGTCCTCGACCTCGCGGATCTCGGGCATCGGGGCGTGCACGCCGGTGCCGCCGAGCAGCTCGTGGATGCGCTGCGCGGCGTGCGGCAGGAACGGCGTGAGCAGCGTGTTGCAGTCCCGGACCGCCTGCAGTGCCACGTGCAGGACCGTGCCCATGCGGGCCTTGTCCTCCTTGAGCTTCCACGGCGCCTGGTCGGAGAAGTACTTGTTGACCTCGCCGACGACCCGCATGGCCTCGGTGATCGCCGCCTTCTGCCGGTGCTTGGCGAGCAGCTGCCCGACGCCGTCGTAGCCGGCCCGGACCGAGGCGAGCAGCGCGGTGTCCTCGGCGGTCAGCTCGCCGGCCGCCGGGATCTCGCCGAAGTTCTTCGCGGCCATCGAGATCGAGCGGTTGACCAGGTTGCCCCAGCCCGCGACGAGCTCGTCGTTGTTGCGGCGGCGGAACTCCGACCAGGTGAAGTCGGTGTCGTTGGACTCCGGGCCGGCCACGGCGATGAAGTACCGCAGGGCGTCGGCGTCGTAGCGCTCCAGGAAGTCGCGCACGTAGATCACGACCCGGCGGGACGAGGAGAACTTGCGCCCCTCCATCGTCAGGTACTCCGAGGAGACCACCTCGGTCGGCAGGTTGAGCGCGCCCAGGGCCTGCGGCTTCGGCCCCGAGTAGCCGAGCAGGATCGACGGCCAGATCACCGAGTGGAAGACGATGTTGTCCTTGCCCATGAAGTAGAACCCCTCGGCCTGCGGGTCCTGCCACCACTGCCGCCACGCCTCGGGGTCGCCGGTGCGGCGGGCCCACTCGATCGACGCCGACAGGTAGCCGATCACGGCGTCGAACCACACGTAGATCCGCTTGTCGTCGCGCTCGCGCCACGCCTCCAGCGGGATCGGCACCCCCCACTCGAGGTCCCGCGTGATCGCCCGGGGCTGCAGGTCGTCGATGAGGTTCTTGGAGAACTTCAGCACGTTGGGCCGCCAGCCCTCGCGCGTGTCGAGCCAGGCGTTGAGCTGCTCGGCGAACGCCGGCAGGTCCAGGAAGAAGTGCTCCGTCTCCACGAACTCCGGCGTCTCACCGTTGATCTTGGAGCGCGGGTTGATCAGCTGGTCGGGGTCGAGCTGGTTGCCGCAGTTGTCGCACTGGTCGCCGCGCGCGCTGTCGTACCCGCAGATCGGGCACGTCCCTTCGATGTACCGGTCGGGCAGCGTGCGCCCGGTCGACGGCGAGATCGCACCGAGCGTGGTCTTCGCGATGATGTACCCGTTGTCGTAGAGCCCGGAGAAGAGCTCCTGCACGACCTGGTAGTGGTTGCCGGTGGTGGTCCGCGTGAAGAGGTCGTAGGACAGCCCGAGCCCGTGCAGGTCCTCGACGATGACCCGGTTGTAGCGGTCGACCAGTTCCCGGGGCGTGACCCCCTCGGCGTCGGCCTGCACCTGGATCGGCGTGCCGTGCTCGTCGGTGCCCGACACCATCAGCACGTCGTGGCCGGCCATCCGCATGTAGCGGCTGAAGACGTCGGAGGGCACCCCGAATCCGGACACGTGACCGATGTGGCGCGGCCCGTTGGCATAGGGCCAGGCGACCGCGGCAAGAACACGACTCATGACCTGCAGCGTAGTGACCCTCGCCGCGGTTCGGCGAACAGGTGGGATTCTCCCGACACGCGCCGCACGTCCGAAACGTTGGCGATCGCCCGTTGTCCAATGCAAAAGTGACTGAAATGCCCGCCCGGCGGGGATGGCGGGGCGAGGCCGCGGGAATCCCGCCGGCCCACACCCGGGCGCCGTCCACCGCCATTTCCATTGCGGACCGGACGCCCGCGAGGCGTCCGCGCCCGGGTCGCCCGCTCCCGCAGACCCGGGACGACTTCCCGCTGTGGCCGACGAACGGCACGCTGCTGAAGCTGGAAACGGCGCGCCCGCCGCAGTGGCCACCGCCGGCCAAGCGCGTGATCCGGGCACCGCGCGGCCCGCTCGCCGGGCTGGGCGCGATGATGATCGTCGCGCTGCTGGCCGGCTTCTTCGCGTGGACCAGCGCCGAACCCTTCTGGATGGACATGGGGCACGGCGTGCGCGGCACCGCCGAGGTCACCGCCTGCGAGGGCTCCGGTGTGCTGCGCCGCTGCGTCGCCGACTTCGCCGCGCCGGGCCGCGAGACGGTTGACGGCGCGCAACTCATGGGGCTGGACGCGGCGCCGGGCACCTCGGTCGACGCCGAGATGGTGCCGGGCGGGCGGATCGCATACGCGGGCAACCCGTCCGGGCTGCGCGTGCGCTGGGCGACCGGGCTCGGCCTCATCGTCCTGTGCGGCATCGTGCTCGCCTGGCTCACCGGCGGGTGGCGCTTCGACCGGCTGCGCGACCGCCTCACCGCCTGGGGCCTGACCGCCCTGGCGCCCCTGGTCCTCGGCGCCGGCATCGTCCTGGCCGCCTACTGACGCCGGCCTACAACGCGGCGATGGACCGCTGCGCCGCATCGAAGGCGCGGGCGTACTGCGACGCGAGGGCCGCCGCCACCGCCTCGTGGTCCTCGCCGGCGAAGACGCGGCGCGCGCCGTCCAGATAGACCGTGCGATAGGCGCTCACGGCGGCCGCCGCGGCGAAGCGCGCCCGGAAGTCGGGCTCGGCACCGCCGGAACGCTCCGCGATCAGGGCCGCCAGCAGGTCCTCGAGCTCCTGCACGTACTCGCGCACGCGCGCCTGCAGCGGCGGCGAGTCGATGATGACCTGCCAGAAGTGGACGTAGCCCGGCTCGGCGTAGCCGCTGAGCGGGTGCCGCTGCGCCAGCAGGTCCAGCACCAGCGCAAGCAGCGCGTCGGGCGCGCCGACGCCCGGGCCGCTCCCCCGCACCGCCGCGGTGACCATGGCCGACAGCTCCTCCAGGCGGTCCAGGAACAGGTCCTCCTTGCGCGGGAAGTAGTTGAAGACCGTCTTCGGCGCGACGCCCGCGCGCGCCGCGATCTCGGCGACGGTCACGGCGTCGAAGCCCCGCTCGACGAACAGCATGGTCGCCACGTCGGAGATCAACCGGCGCGTCTCGCGCTTCTTGCGCTCGCGCAGCCCCTGCTCGACACCCATGCGAAAAACTATAGTTGATGAAAACTTACTGCCGCAGTACTTTTATAGCGACAGCAAGTTTTCGGTACGGGGAGGGTCACATGGTGGACGTGGTAGTGGCGGGCGCGGGGCCGGTCGGGCTGATGCTGGCCTGCGAACTGGCGCTGGGCGGGGTGCAGGTCGTGGTCCTGGAGCGGCGCGAGGACATCGACCAGACGATCAAGGCGGGGTCGCTCAACGCGCCCACCATCGAGGCGCTGGAGCGGCGCGGGCTCACCCCGGCGCTGCGCGAGGCGGCCGAGACCACGATGGCCGCGTTCGCCGCGTTCCAGAAGACCCAGCCGCCGTTCCAGCAGACCCAGCCGCAGAGCGGGGCACCGAAGCAGCGGAAGTTCGCCGGGCACTTCGGGGGGATCATGCTCGACGCCGCCGACCTCGACCCCGCCGACGAGCGCCTGGCCGCCGCCGGCCGGCTCGGTGCGATGGCGATCGTGAGCCAGCAGCAGCTGGAGGCCATCCTGCAGGAGCGCGCCCTCGAGCTCGGCGTCGACCTGCGGCGCGGGGTCGCGATCACCGGCTTCGCCGAGGAGGCCGACGCCGTCGTGGTCCACACGAGCGGCGGGACGCTGCGCGCCGGCTGGCTGGCCGGGTGCGACGGCGGGCGGAGCCTCGTGCGCAAGCTCGCCGGATTCGAGTTCCCGGGCACAGAGCCGGAGATCACGGCGTACCAGGCGCTGGCCGACCTTGAGGGCACGTCGGGGCTGCGGCCGGGCTGGCACGCCACCGACGCCGGCGTGTACTCCTTCGGGCCGGTGCCGGGGCGCGTGCTCGTCGCCGAGTTCGGCGGCGGGCCGGCCGACCGCGACGCGCCGGTCACCGAGGCGGAGCTGCAGGGCGCAATCCGCCGGGTGACGGGGGTCGACGTCGAGGTGACGGGCATCCGCACGGTCACGCGGTTCACCGACAACGCGCGGCAGGCCACCACCTACCGCAAGGGCCGCGTCCTGCTCGCCGGCGACGCCGCGCACGTGCACTCCCCGTTCGGCGGCCAGGGGCTGAACCTGGGCATCGGCGACGCGATGAACCTGGGCTGGAAGCTCGCCGCCACCGTGCGCGGCTGGGCGCCGGCGGGCCTGCTGGACACCTACACGGCCGAGCGGCACCCGATCGGCGCCTGGGTGCTGGACTGGACCCGGGCCCAGATCGCGATCATGCGCCCGGACCGGCACGCCCGGGCGCTGCGGCGGGTGCTCGCGGACCTGGCCGGGACGACGGACGGCGCGACGTACCTGGCCACCCGCATCTCGGGCGTGTGGCAGGGCTACGACCTGCCGGGCGACCACCCGCTCACCGGCCGGACCGCGCCCGATCTGGAGCTGTCCGACGGCACGCGCCTGGCCGACCGGCTCCACGGCGGCAAGGCGCTGCTGCTCAACGCCAAGGCGGACGGCTACGAGGACCGGCTCACCCACGCCACCGCCGAGGGCGCACCGCGGATGCTCGTGCGCCCGGACGGCTACGTCGCCTGGGCGTCCGACACGGAGGACGCCGACCTCGCCCCCTGGCTGGGCGGGCCTACTTGTTCGCGATGACCGCCGCGTAGACCTCGCGCTTGGCCAGGGCGTGGCGCTTGGCCACCTCCAGCGTGGCCTGCTTGCGGTCGGTGCCGGCCGCCACCAGCTCGGCCACCTCCGCGGCGAGGGCCGCGTCGGTGGGGCGCTCGGCGGCGGCCGGCGGCGCGCCGGCGACGACCAGCGTGATCTCGCCGCGGGCCGACTCGGCGTCCGCGGCGAGGGAGGCCAGCGTGCCGCGGCGGACCTCCTCGTAGGTCTTGGTCAGCTCGCGGCACAGCGCCGCCGGGCGGTCCTCGCCGAAGGCCAGCGCGAGGTCCTGCAGCGTGTCGGCGATGCGGTGCGGCGACTCGAAGAAGACCAGGGTGCGCGGCTCGGACGCGAGCGAGGCGAAGTAGGTGCGCCGCTCGCCCGGCCGCCGCGGCGGGAAGCCCTCGAAGCAGAACCGGTCGCACGGCAGGCCGGAGACCGCGAGCGCGGTGACGACGGCGCTCGGGCCGGGCGCGGCGGTCACCGGCACGCCGAGGGCGATCGCGGCGCGCACGAGCCGGAAGCCGGGGTCCGACACGCTCGGCATGCCGCCATCGGTGACCACGGCGACGGTGAGCCCCTGTGCCAGCAGGTCGGCGAGCTCGGGGGTGCGCCGCTCCTCGTTGCCCTCGAAGTAGCTGACGAGCCGGCCGGGGATCTCGACGCCGAGGTACTGTGCGAGGCGGCCCAGCCGGCGGGTGTCCTCGGCGGCGACGACGTCGGCCGTCGCGAGCGTTTCACGCAGCCGCGGCGACGCATCCTCGGGATTTCCCAGCGGCGCTCCGAGCAGAATCAATGGCACATGTGCGATGGTGGCATCCCGGGCCCTACGATCGCCCAATGACCTCGGGTGTGCTGACCCAAGCAAGCGAGCCGGAGAGCCCCGCCGCCGAGCCGACGCCGCGCGCGGTGCCCGACATCGTCCGCCGCCGGCTCGGCCGCCCGCCGCGCGCGAGTCTGAACTTCTGGCTGGTCGCCGTGCTGATCACCGGCATCGGCGCGCTCGTGCGCCTGGTGAACCTCGCGCACCCCAAGGAAGTGATCTTCGACGAGGTCTACTACGCCAACGAGGCGCAGGATCTGCTCCAGAAGGGGGTGGAGTGGAACCCCGAGGACAACACGCCGCAGTACGTGGTCCATCCGCCCGTCGGCAAGTGGATGATCGGCATCGGCGAGCAGCTCTTCGGGTACAACTCCTTCGGCTGGCGCATCTCGGCGGTGACCGTCGGCGTCATCTCGATCCTGTTGATCGTCATCGCTGCGTACCGTCTCTTCGGCTCCACGATCCTGGCCGGCACGGCCGGGCTGCTGATGTCGCTGGACGGCATGCACTTCGTGCTCTCCCGCGTGGCCCTGCTCGACATCTTCCTGATGTTCTGGATCGTGGTGGCGTTCTTCTTCCTGGTGCTGGACCGGGAGCAACGCCGGGCACGGCTGCTGCGCGCCCTGGAGGACGGCTACGACCCCGAACGGCCGGGGCCGCGGCTGAGGCTGGGCTTCCGGTGGTACCGCCTGTTGTGCGCCGTCTCGCTGGGCCTCGCGTGCGGCGTGAAGTGGAGCGGCGTCTACTACGTGCTGATCTTCGCGGTCGCCATGGTGCTGTTCGACATGAGCGCCCGCCGCAGCGCCGGGTTCAAGCACTGGGTGGCGGAGGGCATCTGGACCGACGGCGCCCTGTGGTTCCTGGCCACGTTCGCCATCGCGATCGTCGTGTACATCAACACGTGGTGGGGCTGGTTCCTGTCGGACAACGGCTACTTCCGGCACTGGTACGCCGAGACCAACGGCCTGCCGCACGACCGATGGTTCGACCCACTGCTGAACCTGTGGCACTACCACGTCGAGGCGTACAGCTTCCACACCGGGCTGAGCACGAAGCACCAGTACCAGTCCTGGCCCTGGCAGTGGCTGCTGCTGGGCCGCCCGGTGGCGTTCTACTGGGACCAGAGCGGCCCGTGCGGCGCGGCCAGTTGCGCCTCGGAGATCCTGCTGCTCGGCACGCCGCTGCTGTGGTGGTCGTTCCTGCCGGCGCTGGTGGCGCTGGGCTGGTTCGCGATCGCGCGCCGCGACGGCCGGGCCTGGCTGATCATGGCCGGCGCCCTGACCGGCATCCTGCCCTGGTTCAACGAGATGCCCGAGCACCGCACGATGTTCTACTTCTACGCCCTGCCGTCCGAGCCGTTCCTGATCCTCGCGGTGGTCTACGTCCTCGGCGCGATCATCGGCCCGCCGCGGCACCTGCGCCCGGCCAGCGACCAGCGGCTGATCGGATCGATCATCGCCGGGGCGTACGTGCTGCTCGTCGCCGCCTGCTTTGCGTATTTCTACCCGATCTACGCAGGTATGGACATTTCATACACCGATTGGTTCTCCAGGATGTGGTTGGGGTCTCGTTGGGTGTAGCTCGACGCCGGTAGTGGGTACCTGAAGAGCCGAAGAACCTGCCTTATATTATTTGCCATACGGCAAGCAAAGGCTGGGGAAAGGCTCGCATGTCCGGCGTTGGCTCCATCGACAAGGCACTGCGCGTCGCTCCGCCCGATCGGCTGGTGGAGACGCTCGACGCGTACCTCAGCGCGACCCACGGCGCGAAGAACAGCACCGTGTGGCTGGCCGACTATCGCAGCACCACCCTGTCGCCGGCCGGCGCCGACGCCGACGCGCCCGAGTCGGTCGGCGACCAGCTCGGCCCGGCAACGCGCGCGTTCGCGAGCCAGACGCCGGTGCTGGAGGCCCGCGAGGGCCAGGCGTTCGCCCGGCTGCACCTGCCGGTGACCGCCTGGGGCGAGCGCGTGGGCGTGCTCAGCGTCGGGCTGGACGCCGCGCGGCTGACCTCGGAGCGCCCCCGCCTGGAGGAGCTCGCCGAGTCCTTCGCGGTGGCGCTGGCGGCCGCATACCGGCGCACCGACCGCTACCACATGGACCGCCGCCGCACGGGCCGGCTGACCATGGCCGCCGAGATGCAGTGGGACCTGCTGCCGGCCCGCGGCTACGACCAGCCGGGCGTGAAGTTCGCCGGGCAGCTGGAGCCGGCCTACGCGGTCTGCGGCGACCACTTCGACTGGTCGGTCAACGGCGACTGGCTCACGGTGACCGCCCTCAACGGGATGGGCACCGGGCTCGACGCCGCGCTGCTGAGCACGCTGGCGGTCAACGCCATGCGCAACGCCCGCCGGTCGATCCCGGCGGGGCAGAGCAGCCCCGGCGACCTCGCCGACCAGGCGGTGCTGGCCGCCGACGCGATCTTCTCGCAGTACGGCGGTGCGCGGCACGTGGCGACGCTGCTGCTGTCGCTGCACATGGGCACCGGTGAGCTGCGGATGATCGACGCCGGCTCGCCGCGGATGCTGCTCGTGCGCGGCGGCCAGGTCCGCGACGTGGACCTGGACCCGCAGCTGCCGCTGGGCATGTTCGGCGACACGCGCTACGTCGAGGAGCGCACTCAGCTCGAGCCCGGCGACCGGCTTTTCGTCGTCAGCGACGGGGTGCATGCCGCCGTGCGGCAGAACGAGCCGACGTTCGGTGAGCGCGAGTTGAGCCGTGCCATACGATCGACCCGGTTGCAGCCACCGGCCGAGGCGATCAGCAGCGTCATGCGCAGCCTTCGTGACTACCACGCGGGCGCGGAGCTAGCCGACGATGCCCTGATCATCTGCCTGGACTGGTCGCCCCGAGCCGACCCGTGACCCCCGCGAGACACGGAGGACAACGTGCGGACCCGACCCTCACCGCACCCGTCTGGCGCCGATGACACGGCCGCCAACGCCGCAGTACTGGTCGATGCGGCCGGCCAGGCGCTGGTCCTCGCCACGAGCGCGGCCAACGACAACTCCGGCGTGTCCGCGGCCCAGCTGCGGGTGCTCGGCGTCGTCGACCAGGCCGGCTCGGTCAACCTGACCCAGCTGGCCGTCGCGCTGCACACCGCGCCGTCATCGGCGAGCCGGCTGTGCGACCGGCTGGAGGCCGCGGACCTGCTGCGGCGCACCGCCGATGAGCGCGACCGCCGCGAGGTGTGGCTGGTGCTGACCCCGACGGCGCGCCGCCTGCTCGACGGGCTGGGCCGGCAGCGGCAGGAGACCATCGCCGCCGTGCTGCGCCGGATGTCGCCGGACGACCGGGCCGCGCTCATGCAGGGGCTGTCGTCGTTCGCCCGTGCCTCCGGCGTGCCGCTGGCCGAGGACGGCTCGGCCGCCCAGGCGAGCTGACCGACCCGTAACGCCCGATTTGTGCCTTGTTTGCGGCGCGCGCCAATTGAGTACAGCCGGGCTCGCCGTTTTGGCTGCCGTCACCCTTTCGATACCCTGTCCGATTTGTGGTGAATTGTGCGCTCTCCACGGATGCAATTTGCAGATTGGCACGGGTTTGAGTGATCGGAGGCTGATCTCCGAGGAGTTTCACTGATGACAAGCTTGTAATTCTAGGTAGCAAAACGGGCAAGAACTTCGCTCAGTGAGTAGCGCTCGCGCCACGTCTGAGTAAGTCGTGCGGCGACACGCCGAGGGTATCCGCAACTGGGGCACCTCCCGCCGGGTCACGGGACCCCGCGACCGTGTCGGCCGAGATGACACCTGGAAGCGCAATGGTGCCCGCCGTTGCCAGCATCACGCTCAGTAGTCAACGGCTACCCGGTCACAAGTCACGCGGACTGCAAAACCGGACAAAAACCTTTGTTCGCCCCTCGGCATGCGCACGAAGTGTTCGCTGCAACCATGCAATATATCGATGACCGTCAAACTGCCTGTCGCTCAATCGTGGAAAACGGGGGGATCTCCACGTTCACTTAGATCGATAGATCTGAATGAGGCTCTCCACGAAACGCGCTTCGAGTTCTAAGGTGTTCGACGTCGACAGATGGCCAATCAGCAAGGGAAAGGTGCCAGTTTCCGGGCACGTCGTAAACCCCGCGGCTTCGGGAGTGACGGTGCATACGAGCCACCACGGCGAGACCACACTTGACAGATTGGCGCACAACGACGCCGCCGAGCGCTTCCTCGGCTCGTCCGGCTGGGCCGCCACGGTCCGGCCCCTGGAGACGCGGCCGAGCACGGCCGTAGCCGTGGCCGATCGGGAGGTTCCGCACCTGCCCGGGGTACACCTGGAGCGCGGACGGCTGCTCGACCAGCTGGACGCGGCCGTGGAGCAGCCCGTGACCCTCGTCTGCGCGCCCACCGGCTGGGGCAAGACGGTGCTCGCCAACTCCTGGCTGCGGGCGGGACGGGTGCGCGGGCGCACCGCCTACGTGCGCTTCGAGCCTAACTGCGGCGCGGCGGCGTGGCGGCAGTTCACCAGCGCGCTCACCGAGGCCGGCATCGCCCTGGACCCGGCCACCTACGCATGGAACAACGGCCGGCTGCACGAGCGGGCCGTGGTGGTCCTCGACGACCTGCACAACGTCACCAACCGCACGGTGCTGCGCCGTCTCGAGCGGCTCATGACGCGCCTGGGCGAGCGGGTCAGCTTCCTGCTGCTGGCGCGCAGCGAGCCGCCGCTGTCGCTGTACCGGTGGCGGGTGCGCGGCCAGCTCACCGAGCTGCGCTCCGACCACCTCGCCTTCTCGCAGGGCGAGATCGCGGGTCTGGCCGACCGCTTCGACGTCCGCCTGGCGCAGCACTTCCGCTATGCGCTGTGGCACATCACCGAGGGCTGGCCCGCGGCGGTGGCCGTGGCGCTCTCGGCGATGGTCGGCCGGCACGAGCCCGAGCGGATCGTCACCGACCTCATCGCCGGCGAGGCCGGGCTGAACGAGCAGGTCGGGCTGACCGAGTACGTGCAGCGGGAGATCCTCGCGCACCTCGACCCCGACGTGTACGACGTCATGCTGCGCACGTCGGTCGTGGAGACCGTCTGCCCGGGCCTCGTGGAGGCGCTCACAGGCAGCCGCAACGGCGCGCGGCAGCTGGCCCAGGCGAGCCGCGCCAACGCGCTGGCGACCTTCTACGGCGGCTCGCACTCGTGGTACCGCTACCGCCGCCTACTGCGCTCGGTCCTGCGCGCCGAGGTGCGCACCACCCTCGCGGCCGAGGAGCGCGGCCTGCACCGGGCGGCGGCCGGCTGGTACGCCGCCAACGGGCTGCCCGGCGACGCGGTCGTGCACGCGGTGTTCGGCGCCGACTGGGTGAGCGCCGAACGATTATTCCTGCAGTACTGGCCGGAGCTGTGCGGCTCGGGCCCGCGCGCGATGGCGCCGCGGACCGGGCCGCACCCGCCGGCGGACATCGCCGACCGCCCGATGCTCGCCTTCGCCCTGGCGATCTGCTGCCGCGACACCGGCGACACGTCCGGCATGTCGGCGTTCATCCGCCTGGGCGAGCGTGCGCTGGGCGAGTCGCCGGACACGCTGCAGGCCGAGATCCTGGCCGCCATGCGGCTGGCCGAGGCGATGGCGACCGAGGACCCCGAGCGCGCCAGCGACGCCGCCGCGCGGCTACTGCGGCGCACCGACGAGGCGGCCGGGGAGCACCTCTACGCCGACGCCGCCGACGCGGCGCGCGCGGCCGGGTACCTCTGCCTCGCCGGCTCCGGCGTCGCCTACGACGAGCTCGACGACGCCGACACGGCGTTGGAGATCGGCTCGGCGCTGGCCCGCAAGTCCGGCTTCAACCTGCTCGTCGTGCAGGCCAACCGCCAGCAGGCGCTCGTGCACCTGTTCCGCGGCCGGCTGTCCGCGGCCGCCGCGTGCGCGCGCCGGGTGCTCGACGGCAGCCGCGACGCCGGCATCAGCGAGTCGCGCAACATCAGCTACGCGCGGCTGGTGCTCACCGCCGTCTGCCGGATCCGCGGCCAGCTCGACGAGGCCCGGTTCCACATCGACGAGAGCGTCACCGCGCAGGTGCAGCCCGACCCGCACAGCTGGGTCAGCGGCGCGATCAGCCTCGCGCAGCTGCTGGTCGACGCCGACGACCTGGCCGGCGCGGCGGAGGCGCTGGACCCGCTGCTGGGCAGCCGGATCGGCACCATGCCGCCGGCCGCGGAGGTCACGGCCCGGGTGCTGCAGGCCGAGCTGTGCCTGGCCGAGGGGCGGCTGGACAAGGCGCGGGCCGTCCTCGACGAGCTCGCGCACCACTGGCCGCAGTCCGCGGCGGTGGCCCTCGGCGGCGCACGGCTCAACATCGCGCTCGGGCGGCCGCAGGCCGCGGCCCGCGCGCTGGAGGACGTGCTCGCCACGCAGCCGCCGTCTCTGGTCACGACGGTTTCCGCGGCGGTACTGCTGGCGCAGTCCCTCCGGCAGCTCGGCGACCTCGCCGGCGCCGCCGAGCAGATCGAGCACGCGCTGCGCCTGGCCGCGCCCGAGGGCATCCGGGCGCCGTTCCTCGGGCACGGCGCGTGGATCGCCGAGCTGCTGGAGTCCCCGCCGGAGGTGACGCCCGGCGACGGCTACCGCGCCGAGCCGGCCCCGGCGCCGCTGGGGCTGGAGCGCCCGGCCGGCGAGGCGCCGGCGGCGTTCATCCCGAGCGGCGGGTCGTTCACCCCGGCGGCGGCGCCCTTCACCTCGAACGGCGCGGAGGTCACCCCGGGTGGCGCGGCGGCGACCGCGACGGCCGCGGCGCCGGCCACCAGCGTGTTCGACGTGCCCGCGGAGCAGATGGCCGAGCCGTTGACCGAGCGGGAGACGCTCGTGCTGCAGTACCTGCGCAGCATGCTGTCGATCGCCGAGATCGCCACCGTGCTCAGCGTTTCGGCCAACACGGTCAAGACCCACGTGCGGCACGTGTACCGCAAGCTGGGCGTCAGCCGTCGGCGTGACGCCGTGCGAAAGGGAAGGGAGCTCAGCCTCATCTAGGCTCTCACCCGAGTTAGGCGAGCCACGGGATGCCGCGACGGGGACACGATATGCGGCATGGCTATGGCGGTGCGGGAGCAGGTCAACGGAGTCCGAGTGGGCGTGCGTTACGCCGTGGCGGACCACACCGGCGACATCGGGGGCGACTGGTACCTCACCACCCCGCTGCCCAGCGGGGACGTCATGCTGGCGGTCGGCGACGTGATGGGGCACGGCCGGGCGGCCGCCGCGACGATGGTGCAGCTGCGCGCCGCGATGACGCGGCTGGCGCTGGCCGGCGACGAGCCCGGCGCGATCCTGGCGGCGCTCAACCGGATGCTGTGCCGCCGCCCCAGCACCACCCTGGCGACCGCCGTCTGCGGCCGCTTCCGCCCCGCGGACCACTCGCTGACCTGGTCGCGCGCCGGGCACCTGCCGATCCTGCGGGCCAGCGCCACCGGGGTGAGCGCGCTCGCACAGCCCTCGGGCATGGCCCTCGGCGTGGACCCGGCGGCCCGCTACGCCACGGCGCGCGTGGTGGTGGACCCGGGCGATCTGCTGCTCATGTACACCGACGGCGTCGTCGAGCAGCGCGACCAGGCCATCGACCAGGGCGTGCAGCACCTCGCCGACGACGTGCGCCTCGCCATGCGCGGCTCCGCGCCGGGCGAGCGGCTGCGCACCGCGCTCGACATCGCCCGCCGCGGCAACCCCGACGACGACGCCTGCCTCCTGGCCGCCGAACCGGTCTGACACAAGGATTTCCGACCGGCGGCCCATAGTGGCTGGTCCGCTCGCCGCAGGGTCTGCTTCCTTAAGCCGGTGCGCCACCCGGCCGTTCACCCATCGAGGGTGATCCTCATTCACCCGCCTCGCTCGAAGTATGTCCGCAGGCACGACACGTTGCCGACTGAGGCAGGCGCCGATGTCCGGGAAGCGTGGGAGGCCGGGGGATCCACCCATGTCCGCGGGAGGGATCAACCGGCACCCGCGTCACCGGCGCGGAGGGGTCTGCGCCGGTGTCCGGTGCCGCGGGCGGCGGGACCGGACACCACGGGTCGGGCCTGTTCCGGGGGGAACAAGTAACGGGGGATATAGGCCGTGCCGGTCTTCGGTTTCGACCGGGGGCCGGCACGGCCTCACCTATTTCCACCGGCAACAGCTTGCCGCGCCGAATCACATCTAGGGAAAGCGATCAAGGGAGAAGACGGGCGGATGCGGGTGAAGGAATTTCGGACGTTCAGCACGACGATGCTCGCGCTGGTGGGCACGCTGAACGTCTCGCAGGGGCTGCTGGTGGCTTTCGCCAGCGGCGGGGTCGGGTTCAACCGCAACGACGTGGCGTTCACCAACGCCGGCACCTGGGCCGCGGCCACGGTGACGCTCGGTTTTCTGCTCGCGTTCACCGGCTTCGCGCTGCGCGCCCGTAAACCCAGTGCCAAATTGGCCGCGGTGAGCGTCGTGGCGCTGCACGCGATCTCGCAGCTGGCCATGCTCCGGGCCTACCCGGCGTGGTCGCTGCTGATGGTCACGCTGGACGTGATCATCCTGTTCATCCTGACGGTACCGCGGGGCAGCGTCGTTGCCGCCGAAGAGCCCGAGGCGCAGGAGCCGGCCCGCCCGGCCCCGACGACGAAGCTGGCGCTGCGCCGCAACAGCCGGTCGAACTCGTACCGGGGCCGGCACAAGATGGGCCGCCCGGTGGTGCGCCACAGCGCGGAGCTCAACGACATCATCATGATCGACCTCGTGGTGTCGCCGGAGGAGCCCGTCGTGCCGGTCGCCGCCGCCACGCCGCCGCCGGTCGACCTGTCGGATCTGGTCGGCCTGTCGATGCAGGACACCGTCGTCGTCAGCTCGTCGGTGGGCGCCCCGGTCAACGCCGCCTTCGTCGAGGAGACGGTCGAGGCCGAGCTCGTCGGCGACACCCCGACGGTCTGGGTCCGCGCGATCGGCCAGGCGACGGTTCCGGCCGTCGACGAGGCCGAGGAGGTCCGGGTGCCGGTCCAGCGCGCGTCGCTGGAGTCGTTCGACCCGCTGATCGACCCGCTGCCGCTGGTGCTGGCCGGCGAGGCGGCAATCGCCGCGCAGGCCACCCCCGGCGAGCGGATCGGCGACGAGGACGGCGAGGGCGAGGTCGTGGAGCTGGCCGCGATCGGCGCGCGGCCGTACGTGAACCGCTGAGGAGCCACCCACCCCGCCGGAAGCGGCGGCGTCCCCACAAGGACGCCGCCGCTTCGTTTTGCGCTCAGGTCGGCCCGGATTCTTTCGTTCCCGTGGTCACCCACACGAGGGACCCTCATCCTCATCCCAAAAGGGTGAGACCGGTACGGCCCACCGGTCTCACCCTTTTCCTTTCCCCTCTGTACGGACGAATCCCCCTCTGTACGGACGAATTCCCCCTCTGTATGGACAAACAAAAGGAGCGCGCCCCCGTCGGGTCGCGCTCCTTATGTACGTGTGCTGTCGCTACAGCAGATTGAGCTCACGTGCGCGCTCGATCACCTCCCGCCGGCGGCCCACGCCGAGCTTGCGGTAGATGTTCTTCATGTGCGTCTTCACCGTGTTGACCGAGACGTACAGCATCGAGGCGATCTCGCCGGCCGACAGCGTGCCCTGCAGGTAGCGCAGGACCGCCAGCTCCCGCTCCGTGAGCGGCTCGGCCAGCTCCCCCGCGGCCGCGGCCGGGCGGCCGAAGCCGGTGAGCTCCTGTGCGATGTCCTCGGCCAGGCCGCGGTAGCCGCTGCCCGCCGGGAGGTACGTCACCAGCAGCTCCCGCACCGGCTGCCCGCCGGCGACGAAGGGCCAGCGGATCGTCTCGTCGTCGGCGAAGCGCAGGGCCTGCTCGAGCGCGCGGCCGGCCTTGGAGCGGTCGCCGAGCGCCCGCAGCGCCCGGGCGCTGGTCAGGTTGGCATCGACGGTCCACACCAGGGAGCCCGTGGTGGGCTCGAGGTACGGCTGCACGGCGCCCAGCGCGGCCGCCGGGCGACGCTCGGCCAGGTGTGCCTTCGCGCGCACCACGCCCAGCCACGGCGCCAGCATCTCCACCGGCTCGAGGCTGAGCAGCCGCTTGGCCGCCTCGACGTCGCCGGCCGCGAGGCGAAGCTCCGCCTCGGCGAGCGTGACGCAGTGCTGCATGCGCGGCGTGTACCGCCAGTCGGCCAGCTGCCGGCGAATCGCCGCCAGCTCCGTGCACGCCGCCCGCGCATCGCCGGCCGCGGCCCGGATGTGCGCCCGCGTCATGGTCGCCGTGGCCACGAGGGCCGGGTCGGCCAGGCCGCCGCCGTCCAGCGCCCGGTCGAGGTAGTGCTCGGCGGCGCGGACCCGGGCCTGCAGGTAGCAGACCTCGGCGACGGTGAGCTGGGCCCACACGACGTCGCTGCCCTGCGTCTGGCCTTCGCGGTCGGCCAGGGCGAGCGTCTCCTTGCCGTAGCGCATCGCCGCGGTCAGCCGGCCCCGGGTCGCGTTGAGCTGCGCGAGCTGGCGCAGCGCGGCGAGCTGGGACTGCACGCCGCCGCAGCGCCGGGCGAGGTTGAGCGACTCCTGCAGCGCGTGCTCGGCGGCCGCGAGGTCGCCCTGGATGAGCCGCGCGCCGCCGACGGCGACGAGCGCCAGGGCCCGCATGCGAGCGGCGTCCTGGTCGTCGAGGCCGGTGTCCTCCCTCAGCAGGAGTGGGGCTGTCGCGAGTACCAACTCCGGCTTCTGGCTTTGATGCGCCTCGGCCATCCGAAAGCTGTCCACAATTGGGCGCAACGCCGCCCGCGCGGAGTCGACCAGCGTGTGCTGGGAACGGTCCACCAGGTGCAGGAACGTCTCCGTGCCCTGCGGATCGCTCGCGTCGAGCCGCTCGGCCGCGAAGGCCAGCGCCAGCTTCGGGTCGTTGCGCACCTCTTGCGGAGGCGGCGGCACGAGCTCCTTGATGGTGCGCATCCGGGCGCCCGGCACCAGCTCCTGCCAGCTCGCGGCCAGCAGGTCCGAGGCCTGGCTCCAGTTGCGCGCCGCGAGCGCATGCCGCAACGCGTCGGCCGGCAGGTCGTGCGCGGCGAACCAGTCGGCGGCGCGCCGGTGCAGCTGTCGCACCTGCTCGGGCCGGCGGTGACGCAGCTCGTCGTACAGCATCAGCCCGAAGAGCGGGTGACACCGGTACATGCCGGCGTTGCCACTGCCTTGCACCACGAAGAGATTCGAGTGCTCGAGCTGGCCCAGGATGCGGGCGCCGTCGACACGGCCGGTGAGCGCCTCTACGAGCTCGGCGCTGACCTGGTCGAGGACCGACGTGCACAGGACGACTTCGCGGACGTCCTCCGGCAACGTGTCGAAGACCTCGCCGACCAGGTACTCCCCCAGTGCCCGGTCCTGCAGAGCGAACCGCGGCACGAGGCTGTCCGGCTCCGGATGCCCCTGCACCGCGAGCGCGGCGAGGCGCAGGCCGGCGGCCCACCCCTTCATCACCGCGTGGAGCTCGACCAGCGCCGACTCCGCGAGGCGCACGCCGTGCGCGTTGAGCATCTGCGCGGTCTCGTCGAGGGTGAACCCGAGAGGCCCGGTGCGCAGCTCGCTCAGCGCGCCGCGGATCCGGAAGCGATACAACGTGAGCGCCGGATCGGTGCGGCACGCGATGACGAGACGCAGGCGTTCACCCGCCTGGGAAAGCAGCGTCTCGAGTTCCCCCCACACGCGTGGCACCGAGAGTTCCTGCAGGTCGTCCATGACCAGGACCACAGGCGGTCCGGCGCGGCGCAGCAGGGTGACGAGCTGCTCGAGCGCCTCACCCGGCCCCTCGCCCCCGTCCACCTCGACCGGCGCCTCACCGGTCACCTGGGTGACAGCGTCGAGCACGTGCTCCCAAAAACGTGGGCCGTGGTGCGCCTCTACCGTCAACCACGCCAGCGGCCAGGGCACTCGCCCCGCCGCCACCCACTCGGCCAGCAGGGTGGTCTTGCCCCACCCCGCCGGAGCGGAGATCAATGTCAAAGGCCCCGCAACGGCGCGATCCAATGCGTCCAGCAGACGCGGTCGCGGCACGTGATAGCGGGGCGGCTCGGGCACTGCGAAGTGCAGTGCGGGACGGGTGATGGTGTCAACGAGCGTTTTCTGCCCCAACGTATTTCGCCCCCTCCCACCCACCGCAGCACGGCGGATGACCACGGGATTGTGAGGCGACAAAAGGTGATGTCGCCTCACCCGTAGGGGGTGAACAAATGACGTTGCGTGGTCACCCGGTATTTGGGGACTGCCGCCTCACACAACGAAAGCCCACGTGACAGCTGCCGTTGTCGATCGCCTCGGGCTGGCGGGCCGCCGGCCGGAACCGGTGGTCGTACCCCGTCGAGCACAGGTACGAACCGCCCTTCACCACCCGGCTGGCGAACACCGTAGCCCCGGGGGGCGTGTCAACGCGCGGGTTCTCGGGGACCTCACCCTCGACCTCCCCGAAGCGCGCGCTGCCGGAGCGATAGTAGTCCGACGTCCATTCCCACACGTTGCCGACCACGTCGAAAAGGCCGTAGGCGTTGGCCGCGAACGCGCCGACCGGGCTGGTGCCGTGCCCGTCCTCGCTGCGGTCCAGCCAGGGGAAGATCCCGTGCCAGATGTTGGCGCGGCCCGGCTCCGGGTCGTCGCCCCACGGGTAGGGCGCGCCGTCGAGCCCGCCGCGCGCGGCGAACTCCCACTCCGCCTCCGTGGGCAGGGCCTTGCCGGCCCAGGTGGCGTACGCCTCCGCGTCCTCGTAGGCCACGTGCACGACCGGGTGCGCGGAACGGCGGCCGATGTCCGAGCCCGGCCCGAACGGCTGCCGCCAGGACGCGCCCGGCCGCAGCTCCCACCACACGCGCCAGTCGCGCAGCGGCACCGGACCCGGTGGCTGCACGAACACCATCGAGCCCGGCGGCCCCTGTTCGGTGGGCCGTTCGGCAATCGTCTCGTACCCGGTCTCCTGCACGAACAGGGCAAACTCGGCATTCGTCACCGGGTGCGAGTCGATCCAGAACCCATCGACGGCGACCTTGTGTACGGGCGCCTCTTCCGGATAGAAGCCCTCGGCACCCATGGCGAAGGTGCCACCGGGGATCCAGGCCATCTCCACGAGCGCATTGTGCGGACGGCCGCGGGTGACTAGTCCTCACCCACCCCGGGTGAGGGCCCGGGTCGATGCCAGCCGCGCTCCGCTCGCCACCAGCGGAGCCTTTCACACGAGCGGGGTGATGCCCCGTCATCCGGGCCGGTCGAACGATCGCATCCAAAAGCACCGGTAAACGCATTTGCGAGGGAGGGAGGTAGCCACACGAGCTTCGCCGGATTCGGCCGCGGCGCCTCCTCTCTTGTCCGCCGCGGCCGGACGGCGAATCTGTGACCCTCCCTACGGATACGTCGTCGTTTGACGGGTACGTGTCGTCCGCCTTCGAATCTCCGAATCGGTGGCATAGGAAGGGAGACAAGGATGGCTGAGACCGGTACTACGCGCCGAGCCGGCGCCTGGTCGGGCTGGATCACCTTCGCCGCGGTCCTGCTGACCGTGCTGGGGGTGCTGAATATCCTCGAGGGCCTCGTAGCGCTGATACGAAACCAGGTGACGTTCATCGACGGCGACAGCCTCGTCGTGGTGGACCTGACCGGTCTGGGCGTCGTGATGGTCATCTTCGGCGCGCTGCTCACGCTTTGCGGCATCGGGCTCTTCACCGGCAACCCGGTGGCCCGCATCGCCGCGATCGTGATCGTCGCGCTGCACGCGCTCACCCAGATCGGGTCGCTCGGAGCGTATCCGGTGTGGTCGCTGCTGATGATCGCCCTCGACGTGGTCGTGCTGTACGCGTTGACCGTCCACTGGGCGCCGCGCGAGCTCGAGACCCCGGTACCTGCGCCCCCGATGGGCGGCGTGCACCGCGCGGACCGCGACCAGCAGGCTCGTGAGGCCGCAGGGTTCCCAATGAACCAGCCCCGCCCCGGCGCGCACGCCGCGCCTTCGGACGTGCCCGAAAAATCCGCACAAGAGGCGACGTCGGCGGAGTATGCGGAATACCAGGGGCAGCGGCGCAGCGACTATCAGTCCTCGTACGAGCAGCAGCCCGGCTCCTACCCGCAGGGGTATCAGCAGGGCGCGCACCAGCAGGCGGAATCGACCCAGGGCCAGACCGGCCCGAACGCCGGCCCTTACCCGCCGGGCCGCGGCACCAACTCCCCGGCCCACTCGTCGGCTCCCACGTCGGGCCACGGCGCCGGAGCAATCTAACCGTCGAACCAGCTGCAACCCGATAGGTCCGGCGACCGAGCGTCGCCGGACCTATCGTTTTCCTGTGGCTGACCGGCGTGATTGCGACAAGTCGGGCACTCCGTGCCACGACTTGTCGGATTTATGCCCCGGCAGGCGAAAAATGCGATAAGTCGTGGCGCGCCAGCGCTCGACTTATCGGGGCAAAGCAGACGCCGGTATGGGCCTGCTGCGCACCTACGCGCGCTCCCGGTCGCCAGCAGCATTTTCTTTCCACGATCATGCGATTTCGAGCCTGCGAGAGGCCGGTTTTGCATGATCGTGGAAAGATAATCATGTTGTTTCCGCGTTGTTGAAGAACGGCCTCCAACCGGGGCGAAAAACGCATGATCGCGGAAACAAAATGCCGGCCGGGCCGGTCGCGGGCGGTGGCTACGAGGGGCGGTGGTGGTCCAGCGAGGCGTGGGCGTGCGGGGACTCCGGGTCCGTGTGCACCGTCGCCGCCGTCAGCCGAGGCACCGCGTGCAGCAGGCGATGCTCCGCCTCCACCGCGATCGCGTGCGCCTCCGGCAGAGACAGGTCCGCGGCCAGGACCAGGTCGGTCTCGGCGTGCAGGCGGTGCCCGATCCAGCGCATCCGCAGCGCCGCGACCCGCCGGACGCCCGGCGTGGTGGACAGGGCCTCCTCCGCCTTGGCGATGAGGGACGGGTCGACGGCGTCCATCAGGCGGCGGTACACCTCGCGCGCCGCGTCCCGCAGCACGAACAGGATCGCCAGGGTGATGAGCAGGCCGACCAGCGGATCCGCCCAGCGCCAGCCGACGGCCACCCCGCCGGCGCCGAGGAGAACCGCGAGCGACGTCAGGCCGTCGGTGCGGGCGTGCAGGCCGTCGGCGACCAGGGCGGCCGAGCCTATGCGGCGGCCGACCCGGATGCGCAGGCGCGCCACGAGCTCGTTGCCGGCGAAGCCGACGATCGCCGCCGCGGCGACGAAGGGCAGGCGGGTCACGGTGGCGGGGTGCATGAGCCGCTCGACGGCGGCGTACGCGGCCAGGGCGGCCGACGCCGCGATGGTCAGCACGATCGCGATGCCGGCCAGGTCCTCGGCGCGGCCGTAGCCGTAGGTGTAGCGGCGGTTGGCGGGGCGGCGGCCGAGGACGAAGGCGACGCCCAGAGGTACGGCGGTCAGGGCATCGGCGACGTTGTGCAACGTGTCGCCGAGGAGGGCCACCGAGCCGGACCAGGCGGCGACCACGGCCTGCAGGGCGGCGGTGACGCCGAGGACGGCCAGAGAGATCCACAGCGCACGGATGCCTTCGCGCGAACCCTCCATCGCCGGGTCGACCTTCGCGGCGGCGTCGTGGGAATGCGGCACCAGGACGTGGTGCAGGCGGTGAAGCAGCGAGGACGCCATATGACCAGGGTCGCAGAAAACGCAACGAAGCTTCGGCCAGCGAGCAAAAGAAAACGGCGCGTGCGGCGCCGGCGCGGGCCTGGGAGCGCGCCGGCGCCTGGGCGCCGTCCTGGTGGAGCAGGAACGTTCTAGAAGGTGACTTGCGATGGGTGGGCGGCCTCCTCCGGATCAGCCGCCCACCCATCGGCTCCCGCCGCCCTCGCTGAAGGCCGGCCGGTGCTCAGGACGCGGGCCATGTTCACCGCTGACTCCTGGACCGTTGAGTACCCCCTGCTCAACGGTTTTCACCGACCGACCCAGCTGGGTCCGTCGCGCCGGGGACCACCGACGACGCGACGCCCGCGGCTGGCGGGACCGGACGGAACACACTGGACAGTGCAGCAGTCACTGGCCTTGGCCCGTCCGTCGTTTGCCTTGTCACGTAAGAGATCCTGTCGTCAGCCGGAGTGATCCGTCGTCACCCGAAACAGGTGAAGCACCTGCCTGATCGACATCATGCGGAAGAGAGGTTGGCCATCTCCTTCTCGGCCATCTCCACCTCGGCGAGCAGCTTGTTGTGCTCGACGATCAGGGCGTCGAGCAGGCGACGGGTCACCTGGACACTGTCCGTGCCGACCGAGCGCGTGGTCGCCAGGAGGTTCTCCGCCGCCTCGCGCTGCCGCTGGCGGCGGGCGTCCCACTGGGCGCGCCGGTTCGCCTCGGTGCGGGCTTCCTCGGCCCGGCGCTGGTGCAGGGCCTCCTGGAATTCGCGCATGGTGTCCTCGGCGTGCGTGCGGGCATCCGCGAGCAGCGCCTCACCGGCGACACGGGCGTTGTCGAGGTCCTGCTGCGCCTGCGTGCGCAGGGCCGCGGCCTCCTCCTCGGCGAGGTCGATCATCTTCTGGATCCGCCCGCCGACGACCTTGGAGGACTCCCCGCCGCAGGTGCACTTCTTCAGCTCGGCGCCGAGCCGCTCGGCGCGGCCGGCGAGCTGTTGCTCCCGATAGCGGGCCGAGGCAAGCTCGGTCTCCGCCGTCGTGAGGCGCATCTGCAAGGTGGCGATGTACCGGTCGACCTGGGCGCGATGATACCCCCGCAGGCTCAGCTCGAAGCCGTTCTCAGGACGCAGCTCGATCTCGCCCACAACCGCGCTCATGCTGGCTCATCCTCCTCCCCCGCCCGGTCATACGACGGGCGCCGGCCCGTTCACGCGACGGGCGATAGCGCGAACGCTGCCGACGAGTGTGGTGACCGCGCTTCATCCGATCCGGGTGAGCCTCCGGCGCGGCGCGCGGCGGTGCAATTGTGTCGATGGAACCGTTGGCACGTAAGGGAAATCGCCGTGCCAGAGGCGGGCAGACCACCCAGCCAGGGTGAGGCGCCGCAGCGTGCGGCGGTGCTTTGCTCGTCACGTTTGACCCGGATGAAAGAGAAGTGGAAAAACCGCGACCAGCCGCGGGGAGTACAGCCGGGAAAGCGATTTCGGGGGGCACGGGTGTCACAAGCGTTGGTACAGCAGGATCGCCGAGGGTTCGCGCCGCCGCCGTCACTGGCGGTGCCGGATCTGCCGCCGGGCTACGTGATGCGGGAACGAGTGGTCGCCCAATTGGACGCCGCAGTGCGTTCGCCGCTCACGCTGGTGACCGCGCCGGCCGGCTGGGGCAAGACGGCGGCGCTCGTCGCGTGGGCGCGTACGGTCCGGATCGGCGACAGCGCCGAGACACCGGTGGTCCGCTGGGTCACGTCGCACTCCGAGAGCGGCGCGGACGTACCGGGCCAACTGCTCGGCGCGCTCTCCACGCACCAGGAGAAGAGCGACGGGGACGATCTGCTGCGGGCGGTCGACTCACTGCAGCAGCCGCACGTCGTGGTGGTTGACGACGTGCGGGAGATCAGCGACCCGGACGCGCTGGCCGAGCTCGAGGCACTGGTACGCCACGGCATGGGCCGGCTGCGGCTGGTGCTGTCCTGTCGCCGCGATCCGTCGCTGCCGCTGTACCGCTGGCGGGTCAACGGCTCGCTGGCCGAGATGCGCACGAACGACCTCTCGCTGACGATCTCCGAGACGGCGCAGCTGCTCGCGGCCCACGACGTGGTGCTGCCGAGCGCGACGCTGTACGCGCTGCACTCGATCACCGAGGGCTGGCCCGCCGGCGTTCGCCTCGCCGCCATGGCGATGCGCGGCCACCCGGAGCCGGAGCGGGTGCTCGACGACGGCGGCGCGTTCAGCACCGCGGTCGGCGACTTCCTCACCGGCGAGGTCATCGACCCGCTCCCGGCCGAGACGCGGCGGCTGCTGCTGGAGACCGCGATCGCGCCGCGCCTCAACGCCGGGCTGGTCGAGGCGATCACGGGCCGCGACGACGGCGCCCGGGTGCTCGCCGAGCTCAAGGGCTCCAACGCCTTCCTGACGCGCAACGCGGGCCCCGGCGGCTGGTACCGCTTCCACCCGCTGTTCGCCCGCACCCTGCACGCGGAGCTGCTGCGGCGCAGCCCGGAGCGGGTCAGCGACCTGCACCGGCGGGCCGCCGCCTGGCACAACACCTATGGCATTCCGGCCGAGGCCATGCGCCATGCGCTGCTGGCCGAGGACTGGTCCGGCGCTGTCGAGACGCTGGAGCGCAGCTGGCCCGACATCGTCGGCGGCGTGCGCTTCGACCGGCCGCACGAGGCCGCGCCGCACGCGCCCGCGTCGGAGGAGAACACCGACCCGCGGCTGCCGCTGGCGTTCGCGGCCGAGCGGCTGCGCGTGGGCGACCTCGAGGGCACCCGCGACTTCCTGCGCCGCTGCGGCGGGGACCGCACGGAGCCGATGTTCCGCGCGTTCACGGCGGCCGAGGCGTGGCTGGCCGGCGACCCACGCAAGATGATCTCCGAGATGTCCGAAATATCGGCAAATACCGATGAATCCAGGGCTTTGACGCTTCTCGATGAGGGTGAGGCCCGGCTCCGCCTCGGCGAGCTCGGCGCGGCCGGCGCTCCGCTGCACGGCGCCCTGGTGCTGGCGCAGCGGGCCGGCATGGCGCAGGCCCAGGTCTGCGCGGCCAGCCAGCTCGCCGTGCTCGAGTCGCTGCGCGGCCGGCTGCGCGCCGCCGCACGGCTCGGTCGCCAGGCGCTGGTGACCGCCGACCGGTTCGGCATCACCGACGCCACGGACCTCGGCTGGGTGCGCATGGCCCTGGCCGGCGTCTACGGCGAGTGGGACCGCATCTCGGAGGCCGACCGCCTGCTCGACGAGGCGCTCGACCTCGCCGCCGGCGACCCCGACCTGCTGGTTTCCATCGCGACGGTACGAGCGAAGCTGCGCCACGGCTCGGGACGGCTCGCCGCCGCTCTCGAGGTGCTGCACACCGCCCGCCGCGAGCTCGGCGGCGCGCCGCTGGCGCCCACCGTCGAGCGCTCGCTCGCGCTGACCGAGGCCGAGCTGCGCATCAGCGGCGGCGACCTCGGCGCGGCCCGGCGGCTCGTGGCCACCGGCGGCGACCCGGACGTCTTCCCCGGCTGGGCCGCCTGCGTCGACGCCTCCGCCGCGCTCATCGAGGGCAAGGCGGCGGCAGCAGCGACGACCGCGGCGCAGTTCGCCACGCCGTCGGTGGACAACGCGCTGACGTGGACCGTGCAGGCCGCCATCCTCACCAGCCTCGCCGGGCGCGCGCTCGGCGACCGCAACCGCGTGCTGCGCGGCCTGGAGGTGGCGCTGGACATCGCCGAGGAGGAGAGCTTCCGCCGTCCGTTCCTGGTGGGCGGGCACCCGGTGCGCGACCTGCTGGCGAACTTCGCCCCGCTGCTGCCGGTCTACCATCCGCTCGCCGCGGAGCTGGCCGCCGGCTCATCGCCGCTGGCCGGTGGCTCGCGCGGTGGCGGGGACGGCAACCTCGTCGAGCCGCTGACCGAGCGCGAGCTGACGGTGCTGCGCTACCTGCAGGGCACCATGTCGAACCTGGAGATCGCCTCAACGCTCTACGTGTCGGTCAACACGGTGAAGACGCACGTCAAGAACATCTACCGCAAGCTGCACGCCGGTCGTCGGCGCGAGGCCGTCGAGCGGGCGCGGGAACTGCGGCTGCTGTGAGCAGATCGCCGGCGAGCCTCGTACGGCCCGTCGACGTCGGCGCCGGGCCGGGCGCCGCGATGGCCGGCACGCACCGGGCCCTGTGGGGTGCCCTGGCGGCCGCGATCGCCTGGCCGGTGCTCGGCGCCTGCGGCGTCGCGCACCCGCAGGTCGGCGCCGTCGGCGTCGGGCTGCTCACCCTGCTGCCGTGGCTCGGGCCACTGCTGGGCGTGCTGCTGGCGGCGGTGCTCGCAGCGCTGGCTCCGCAGCCGTACGCCCCGCTACTGGGCCTCGCCGCCGCCGCGCTCGTCACGCTGGCCGCGGCGCCGGCGCAACACCCGCCGGGCTGGCTCGGCCCGCTGTCGATCCCGGCGGCCTCAGCGGCGGCGGTGCTGGGCGGGGCGGTGTGGGGCGTGTTCGGTGCGCTCTTCGCACTCGTCCTCGCCAGCATCGCCGCTCACATCCGCCATCGCCTCCGCCGGGAGAGACCATGATCGCCGAGAGCGCCGAAGGAGCGGTTCGGACTTTCCACCTGTCAGGGTATAAATCCGATATGTCGTGGCGACGGAGTCGCCCGACATATCGGCCGGCCCCTCACCGCGATGCTTGAGTACCTGCGCGGGCTCCGAGTCGGAGTGCTCAGGCGGGGCGGGAACGCGGTCGAGCGCAGCCTCGCCGCCGTCGGGGACGAGGCGCCGGCCGGGCGAGGCACCCGGGGTAGCGGATCCGGCCCGTTCTGGCCCGTCGACAAGTGGGTCCACGCGCTCTATGCCGCCGGGCTCACCGCGGCCGCCGCGGTCGCCGTCGCGATCAACTGGCTGGCACCGCCGGCGGTCGTCCGCACGTTCCTGGCGGCGGTCGCGGCGACGATGTTCCTGCTGGTCGGCTACATGCTCGTGGCGACGCCGACGCGGCGGGGGCAGGCGATGCGGCGGTACCTCACCGACCCGCGCGACCGCACCGAGTTCGAGGCCGCCGCGGCCAACGCCGACCTGATCCGGCTGACCTGGCCGGCCCTGGAGCGCCTCGCCGATCCGGCCGACCCGACGGCGACGCTCGAGCGGGCGCTGTGGCAGCTGGCGCAGGCCCTGGCCGAGCGCGGCGAGCTGCGCGCGGCCGACCGCGACCTGCGCGCCTCGGTCGGCGACCCGATCGGCGCCGGTAGCCTGTTCAGCGCGGTCACCGACCGTCAGGCGGAGATCTCGCAGCGGCTCACCGAGGTCGATGCCGAGGTGCGCCGCCGCTCTGCGCAGCTGCGCAAGCTCGCCGTGCTGTGCCAGGACTTCCTGAACCAGCGCAATGCAGAGTCGCGCGCCCGGATGCGGGTCACGGCGGCCGACGCGCTGCTCGGGTCGCTGCGCTCGCGGCCGGAACCCAACCTGGTCGAGCGCACCGAGGTCGTGCTCGCGGCGTATCGGGAGCTGGCCGACGAATACGGCTGATATGGGCCGATCGGCTACTCTCCCGGGGTGCGGCAGAGGGTGATGATCGGGATCGGGTGCGCGGTGGCGGCCGTCGGGCTGTTCCTGGCCTACCTGCGCATGGCGTGGGCGTTCCCGATCAACGGCGACGGCGCCAGCAACGCACTGCAGGCGTGGGACATGTTCCACGGCAACCCGCTGCTGCGGGGCTGGGCGCTGTCGGACGTGTCGTTCTACCCGACGGAACTGGTGCAGTACGGCATCGTCCAGTGGTTCACCGGCGTCAGCGCGGGCCAGGTGCACGTGACGGCGGCGATCACCTACACGATGATCGTCTTCCTGGCGGCGGTACTGGCAAAGGGCCGCTCGACGGGCCGGGAGGCCTGGCTGCGCGTCGGCGTGGCCGTGGCGATCCTGCTGCTGCCGGTGCCCGGCACCGGCTACCAGACGCTGCTGTCCTCGCCCAACCACACCGGATCCGCGGTACCGCTGCTGCTGGCCTGGCTCGTCCTGGACCGCCTGCGCCACCGCGTGTGGACGCCGGTACTGATCGCGCTGCTGCTCGGCTGGGGCGCGATGGGCGACCCGCTCATCACGTTCGTGGGTGCGGTACCGCTGGCGGTCGTCTGCGCCTACCGCGGCCTGCGCGCCGATCGGATCTACGAGTTCTCGCTGGTCGCCGGCGCCGCGGCTTCGGTGCTCGTCTCGCGCGGCTTCCGGCACCTGCTCGACGCCGTCGGCGCGTTCCAGTCGCCGCACCCGCCGATCGAGCTGGCACCGCTGTCGGACTGGCCGCACCGGGCCTGGATGACCGCCCGGATGGTCGGCGTGATCTTCGGCACCCATCGCCCCGGCTGGCACTCCCCGGCGCTGGAGCTGGTCCTGTCCGCGCTGCACCTCATCGGCTTCCTGGTGGCGCTGGCGGCCTTCGGCGTCACCCTGGTCCGCATGGTGCGCCGCACCGCCGAGCGGCTCGACTCGGTGCTGATCGTGGCCATCGCCTGCGACCTGGGCGCCGAGATCGTCTCCACCATCTCCGTCGACCTGATGGCGGCCCGCGAGATCGCGCCGGTCCTGCCGATGAGCGCCGTGCTGGCCGCCCGCTTCGCCGGCCCGTGGCTCGCCCGGGGCACCGCCGACGCCAGGGTCAGGGCGGGCCGCGGCGTGCTCGCCGGCGTCCTCGCGGTCTTCCTGGTCACGCTCGTCGCCTACTCGCCGCCGCGCGCCGACCCGTCGGAGGCCCAGGAGGCGGCCGACTACCTGCGCGAGCGCGGCCTGAGCTACGGGCTGGGGGCCTACTGGGCCTCGAACAACATCACCGTCACCACCGAGCGGAAGGTCACCGTCGCGCCCGTGACCGGCGGCGGCGACCGGCTGGTGCCGTTCTGCTGGCAGTCGAAGGACACGATGTACGACGCCGCCGCGCACGATGCCCGGTTCGTCGTCTTCGAGAAGGACCGGCCCTTCTACGGCACGCCCGAGCAGGCCGAACACATGTGGGGCCCGCCGGCCGAGCGCCACGATGTCGGCAAGTACGCGATCCTGCTGTACAACGTCAACCTTCTGGAAGGCTTTCCGCCGCACTGCGGGTAGCGGGCCGTCGATACGATCGCGCCGTGCGCAAGTTCGTCGTCTGGGGTGACAACGCGCTCGCCCGACGGCTGGTCGGCGAGCTCATCAACACGTACTCCGCCCAGGTCACCGTCATCGTGGCCGACCCGGCCGGCGGCCAGGCGCCGGAGATCGCCGACATCCGCGCCGACGACGACCCCGAGGTCAGGCCGGTCGTCATCGCCGCGCGCAAGCTCACCCGGGCCGTGTTCGAGGCGGCCGACCTGACCGACGCCGACGCGATCGCGTTCGTCGACACCGACGACGTGGCCAACGTCGACGCCGCCCTCATCGCGCGCGAGGTCGACCCGACGATCCGCGTGGTGCTGCGCATGTTCAACACCGTGCTCGGCGCCGGCATCGTCCGGCAGCTGTCCAACTGCGCGGTGCTGTCGGCGTCGGAGATCGCCGCGCCCGCGTTCGTGGCCGCGGCGCTGGGCGACAGCAACCCGCCCGTCATCCGCCTGTCCGACGGCCAGCAGCTCGTGGCGGTCGACCGGTCCCTGGCCAACCCCGGCAACATCCGCTGCGGGCTGGCCGTCACCGCAGAGGCCGAGAGTCTGCCGGCCGACGAGGACCGCGCCGACCTGGTGCTCGAGAGCATCTACGGCCGGCGGGCGGTCGAGCACCGCCGCCGGCGGCGCCGGCACCCGTTGCGCGCGTCGCGGCTGCTGCTCGGCGGCGGGCTGCGCCGGATCCTGGGCACCGCGGTCGGCATCCTGGCCCTGGGCACGGTCGCGGTGGCGACGGCACGCCACGTCGGGGTGTGGCAGGCCATCTACCTCGCCGTCCTCACCGCCCTCGGCGGCGCCAACCCCGACTCCGGCGCCCCGGTCCCGGCCCAGGCGGTCGACCTCGTGCTGGTCGTCGCCGGCACCGCCCTCATCCCGGCGCTCACCGCCGCCGTCGTCGGCATCGTGGTCAAGGCCCGGCTGGCGATCGCCGCCGGCGGGCTGACCGAACCGATCTCCGACCACGTGGTCGTCGTCGGCCTGGGCAACGTCGGCACCCGCGTCCTGCGCGAACTGTACGACCTCGGCATCGAGGTGGTCGCCGTCGACCGCGACGAGCAGGCCCGCGGCGTGCAGGTCGGCCGCGACCTCGGCCTGCCCGTGATCATCGGCGACGCCACAAACCCGGACACGCTCAGGAACGCCTCCGTCGGCACCGCCCGCTGCCTGGTCGTGGTCACCACCTCCGACGTGACCAACCTGGAGGCCGCGCTGCTGGGCCGCAACCTGTGGCGCCACCCCGATCCGGAGCGCCGGCTGCGGGTCGTGGTGCGCCTGTTCGAGGAGGACTTCGCCCGGCGCATCAAGACGGCGTTCGACATCAACCTGTCACGCAGCGTGTCGTACCTGGCCGCGCCCGCCTTCGCCGCGTCGATGGTCGGCGGCGAGGTCATCGACACGATCCCGGTCGGGCGCCGGGTGCTGCTCGTCGCCGAGGTCCACGTCGGGGCCGGCTCCGAACTGGAAGGCAAGTACTTCCGCGACGTCAACGAGGCCGGCAAGGTGCGCCTGGTCGCGGTGCAGACCGGACGGGCCGGGCTGGGCGTCGGCGTGCAGACGTTCTGGGCGCCGGAGCAGAACCGCTGGCGGACCCTGGACCGCACGCAGACCATGGTCGTCGTGGCCACCCGCGCCGGGCTGGAGGCGCTGCTGCGGCTGGCCGCGGGCGTGGACAACCCCCCGCCGTTCCACCCGCCGTCGGCCCCGCCGCTGCTCACACCTCAACCCCGCGGGTGAGGTCACGGGGACTCACCCGAACGACGCTTAGCCCATGCAGAGTGATTACCCCCCGATCGAGAACCACGGGCTCATCGGCGACCTGCAGACGTCGGCGCTGATCGCTCAGGACGGCACCATCGACTGGTTCTGCGCGCCCCGCTTCGACTCGCCCAGCGTGTTCGCCTCGCTACTGGACCGCAACTCCGGCGGCTACTGCCGCATCCGCCCCGAGCGCGACGACGTCGTGGCGCGCCAGCTGTACCTGCCCGGGACCGCGATCCTCATCACGCGGTTCATGAGCCCCGAGGGCGTCGGCGAGCTCATGGACTTCATGCCCGTGACCGGCAAGGAGCCGACCGACCGGCACCGCATCGTGCGCGTCCTGCGGACCGTTCGAGGGCACATGCGGTACACCTTCGAGTGCAAGCCCGCCTTCGACTACGCCCGCGCGCGGCACGAAGTCGTAAGCCACCCCCAGGGCGTGCAGTTCCGCTCCGGCCCGCACCGGCTCAACCTGTGCCCGGTGCGCTCGGAACACGTCGGAGACGCGCAGATCACCGACCATGCGGTCCGCTACACCATCGACGCCGCCGAGGGCGACGACGGCGGGCTCATCCTGGAGACCGGCGCCGAATACCCGCCGTGCGCGGTCCCGCCCGAGGAGATTTGGCAGCTGTACGACCAGACGCGCAGCTTCTGGCGCGAGTGGGTCGGCCGCTCGCAGTACCGCGGCCGCTGGCGGGAGAACGTCGAGCGCTCGGCGATCACGCTCAAGCTCATGACGTACGCACCGACCGGCGCCCTGATCGCCGCTCCCACGGCAGGCCTGCCGGAGCAGGTGGGCGGCGAACGGAACTGGGACTACCGCTTCACCTGGCTCCGCGACGCCTCGTTCTCGGTCCGCAGCCTGCTGGGCCTGGGCTACCACGACGAGACCCGGCAGTTCATGTACTGGCTTCGCGACCGGATCGCGGATTCGGCACCCAAGATCATGTACCGCATCGACGGCGACACCGACCTCGCCGAGGAGTCGCTGCCCCACCTCGAGGGGTATCGCGGCTCCAGCCCCGTCCGCATCGGCAACGACGCGAACGGCCAGCTCCAGCTCGACATCTTCGGCGAGGTGATGGACGCCTTCCTGCGCGCCTCGGACACGGGTCTGCGCCCGGCCTGGGACGGCTGGCGGAAGACGGTCCAGACGATCGACTGGCTGTGCGACAACTGGAGCCGCCCCGACGACGGCATCTGGGAGAGCCGCAGCGGCCGCGAGCACAACACGTACGGCCGCGTGATGAGCTGGGTGGCCTTCGACCGCGCCATCCGCCTGGCCGACCGGCTGGGCCTGCCCGCCGACGTGCACCGCTGGAGCGCCGCCCGCGACGCCGTCTACCTCGACGTGATGAACAACGGCTGGGACGAGAAGGAGCAGACGTTCGTGCAGCGCTACGGCAGCAGCGTCGTCGACGCCGCGCTGCTGTACATGCCGATCGTCGGCTTCGTCTCGCCGACCGACCCGAAGTGGCTGTCCACTCTGGACGCGATCGACCGGCACCTGGTGTCGGACAGTCTCGTGTACCGCTACGACCCGCTCCAGTCACCCGACGGCCTGGCCGGCAACGAGGGCACCTTCTCGATGTGCACGTTCTGGTACGTCGACGCGCTGGCCCGCTCCGGGCGGCTGGACGATGCGCAGCTGGCGTTCGAGAAGATGCTCACGTACGGCAACCACCTCGGGCTGTACTCGGAGGAGATCGGCCCGACGGGAGAACAGCTGGGCAACTTCCCGCAGGCTTTCTCCCATCTGGGCCTGATCAACGCCGCGATGAAGCTCGACAGCTACCTGTAGCCGGCCTAGCCACAGACCCATCGGTAGGCGCTCGATCTTCCCCTCCCATCCCACGCGGTGCCGACCAGTACGCCGCCGCCGGCGCCGGTGACCTGGGTGCTGTTGCGCCCGGGCGGGAGGGGCAGGCGCACGGTCCCGGCGTCGGTCCACAGCACGGCGCCGGTGGCCACGTTGAGCGCGACCGCGCCGTCGGGCAGCAGCCCGGCGGCGCCCGCGCTCATCGGCCCGGCCTGGATCTCCCTGACCTCACCGGTGCGCAGGTTCCAGCGCGCCCACGTCAGCGGGCCGTTGGCGACCCGCCGGCCGTTCGGCCGCACCGTCGTGCCGGCGGTGTAGTCGACCGGCCCGTCGGCCCAGTCCCCGACGATGCGGACGGCCAGCCCGCCCGGCTTGCCCGGCGGGGCCGGCAGGACCTCGCCGGCCCCGTCGGCCCGCCACAGGTAGGGTTGCGCGCCGTTGCCGAGGCTGCCGACGATGCGCCCGTCCGTGCCGATGCCGTAGGCGGACGACTGCCCGCCGGCCGGCGTCGCCAGCAGCTGCGGCCGCCCCCACTGCCCGTGCCGCCACACCACGGCCCGGAACTTCCCGCCGGGCATGCGGGCGTCGCCGACGACGTCCCCGGTGTCGTTGATCGCACCGGCCCGGACGTTGAGGGCGCCCTGTGGCGCGCCGAGCCTGGTCGTGGTGCCGCCCTCGATGACGTACCCGTCGGTGTCCACGTCGTTCTCCACGTTGCCGATGATCGTCCCGGCGCCGTTGACGTCGTCGGCGATCAGCCGCGCCACGGCGGTGAGCCGCTGCGTGCCGCCGGGACCGGACAGCAGCACCGTGCCGTCGCCCGTGGAGGCCACGATGTATCGCCCGGAGGCGTCGATGCGCACGGAGACCGGCGAGCCGAGGTCGGTGAGCTCCTGCGGCGCGCAGGCCGACGCCGACGCCGAGGCCGACGGCGCCGGCCCCACCGGGTCGGGCCCCGGCGAGGGCCGCTGCTGCGCGAAGGCCACGGCCCCGACGACGAGCACCACGGCGACGCCCGCGGCCGCCACGCGCACCGCCCGGCGCCGGCGCACCCGGGCCCGGCCGCCGGCGATGACCGCCTCGACCTCGAGGCGGCTGTCCGGGACCGGCTCGCGGTCCAGGATCGCGAACGGGTTCTCGCTCATGCCACCCTCCCGGAGTGCCGCTGCGCGGTCGTGGTGTCCAGCCGCCGGCGCAGGGCGTCGAGCCCCTTGGCGGTGTGCGCCTTGACGGTGCCCTCGGCCAGCCCGAGCAGCTGCGCGACCTCCAGCACTGGCAGGTCGCACAGGAACCGCAGCACGAGCACCGTCCGCTGCCGCCGGGGCAGCTCGCGCAGCGCGGCGCGCAGCAGCATCCGCTGCTCGATCTCGGGATCGTCGGCCACCAGCACCGCGTCCGGCGCGACACCCCACAGCTGCACGCGCCCGAGCCAGCGCCGCCGGTCGCGCAGGCACTGCCGCACCAGCATCGTGTGCACGTACCCGTCGAGGTTGCCGACGTCGTGCATGCGGTTCCAGCGCTGGTACAGCACGGTCAGCACGTGCTGTACCGCATCGTCGGCCTGGTCGCGGTCGCCCAGCAGGTGGTAGGCGACGCGATACAGCCGTTGCTTGCGACTCGCAACGTACTGCGAGAAGTCATGTTCCCCGTCCGGGCGCACGTACCGCTTCCCCTTCCCTGGGCCGATCCACCCTTTCTGAGCCGCGACCCGCGCGTAAGGTTTACTCGATGGACCTGCGACCGGCCCGCCCCGACGAGGCCGAGCTCTTGAGCGCACTGGCGCTGCGCTCCAAGGCCCAGTGGGGCTACGACGCCCGGTTCCTGGAGGCCTGCCGCGCCGACCTGACCCTCCACCCCGACGACATCGCCACTCGCCGCGCCGTCGTGGCGGAGGACTCCGGCGAGGTCGTCGGCTTCTACACCCTGGACGGCACACCCCCGGTGGGCGAGCTCGGCAACCTGTGGATCGAGCCGGCACACCTGCGCCGCGGCATCGGTCGCCGCCTCTGGACACACGCCATCGACACGGCCCGCACCCTCGGCTTCGCAACTTTGCTGATCGACGCCGATCCGCACGCCGAGGGCTTCTACGCCGCGATGGGCGCCGAGCTCATCGGCACGACCCCGTCCACGGCCATCCCCGGCCGCGTCCTACCCCGGATGCGCGTGCACATCGGCCACCCGGAGGTGGTGGCACGTTTCCGGGATTCAACCTGATCGTGGGGCTCGTAACGTTGGGTGCAACAGCGAGGACGGCCACCACGGTTGAAGGGGATACAGCGAAGATGAGCGACATCGACACCGGCTCGTACGACGGCGGCAACGACGTGGACTACGGTCACTACGAGGCGGGTCAGGAGCACGACGCTCTCGACCAGCTGCACCAGGCCCACGGCTCGGAGGCCGACTACAACAACCAGTACGGCGTGTACGAGAACGACCACCACGCCGCGGAGTCGACCGACTTCTCGCAGGGCCACCACGTCGAGTACGACCAGGCGCCCGCGGTCCACTACGAGTCGGACGACTACACGAACTACTCGCACGACGCGTCGGTCGACGACCACGTCTTCGCGGCCGAGGGCTCGGAGAACTCGCACCAGGCCGAGTTCGGTGAGCTCGACGCGCTGCAGCAGCGCTTCGACGCCAGCTTCGCGCAGGGCACCGAGTTCCACGGCGGCGACGCCGGCCTGGGCGTCGCGTCCAGCTGACCAAAGCTCTCCAACGGCCGGCACTCCGCATGGGGTGCCGGCCTTTCTTACGATCATCGCCATGCGGACGTGAGCGGCCGTACTTACGCGAGATAGGTAACGCGACTCAGGACCGCGGCACCCGCGACCGGCATCGTCCTTGGCATGCGGAAGCGGGACCAGGTGTACCGCCGGATCACCCGGATGCTCGCCGTCGTGCTCGTGCCGGTGGCCGGGCTCGTGGCGCCCGGGCGGGCCAGGCACACGGCGTGCCAGTGGGCGCTCGCGGCGCGCTTCCCGGCGGACAACCTCGGCGGGCTGCTCGGGCCGGCGCGGGCGGCGTTCGAGGCGGCGCGCACGGAGGCGTTATGGCGCGACGGAGAGCTGATCGGGCTGACCTCCGGATACCGCGACCCGCTGGAGCAGGCGCGGCTGTTCCAGCGCGCGGTGGCGCGGGAGGGGTCGGTCGCCGCGGCGAGCCGGCACGTGCTGCCGCCCTACGCGTCGCGGCACGTCGCCGGCACCGCACTCGACGTGCGGCCGACCGAGGGCGCGCGGTGGCTGGAGCGGCACGGCGGGCGGCATGGACTGTACCGGACCTATGACAACGAGTGGTGGCACTTCGAGTACCGCCCGGACGGCCGCCCGGTCCGGCTGCCGCACCCGGGCCTCAGCGGCCGCGCAGGTCCTCATGCCCGGACCACGCCGTGCACAGTGCCACAAGGTTGAACATGAGCCGGTCCTGATCAGCGCACCGTATGGTCGAGCGATGAGCCGGCCCACCATCGAGGACGTCGCGCGAGCGGCCGGGGTCTCGCGCGCCACCGTGTCGCGGGTGATCAACAACGAGCCGGGCGCGGCCCCGGCGGTGCGGGCGCGGGTGCACGAGGCGATCGCCGAGCTGGGCTACCGGCCGAACCAGACCGCGCGGGCGCTCGCCTCCGGGCGGCCGCGGGCCGTGGACGTCATCGCCGTCAGCCCCGTGACGGACGGCGGGTGGCTGGGCACGCACCCGTACTACAGCCGCGTCCTCGCCGGTGCCATGTCGGTGGCGGAGAGCGCCGGCCTCCAGCTGCGCGTGCATGCCATCAGGACCGACGGTGCGGGCGAGGCGCTCGACGCGGTCGCGGCCGAGGCGACCGTCGGCGCGCTGCTGGCCAACGTGACGCCGCCGCTCGCGGCCCGGTTCTACCGTCGCTGCCGGCGGGCGGTGTCGCTGGTGGCGACGGCGGAGGCGGTGCCGGCGTTCGAGGCGGACAACGCCGCCGGCACGTACGCCGCGATCGAGCACCTGCACGAGTTGGGGCGGCGGCGGATCGCGGCGGTGCACGGGCCCGAGGACAACACGTGCGCGATCGACCGGCGCGAGGGTTACCGGCGGGCGGTGCGCGATCTGGGCCTTCCGGAGATCAGCGACGGCGGCGACTTCCTGCGCGAGGACGGCTACGCCGCGGCCCGGCGGCTGCTCGAGCGGCGGCCGGACATCGACGCCATGTTCGTGGCCTGCGACCTGATGGGTGCCGGCGCGGTGCAGGCGATCACCGCGACCGGGCGGCGGGTGCCGCACGACGTCAGCGTCGTCGGCTTCGACGACAGCGTCGCCGCGGTCTGCGCCAACCCGCCGCTGACCACGATGCGGATGCCGGTCGAGGAGATGGCGGCCGAAGCGACGCGGCTGCTGCTGGAGGGTGCGCCGCCGGCCGGGCTGCGGCGGCGGTTCCCCGTGCACCTGGTACCGCGGGAGAGCACCTTTTCCTGAGAGCGCTCTCGCCCGTACCGTGCGCGCCTGTGACACCCCTCACTGCCGCCGCCCGGGCGACCTACCTGGTCTTCGCCGGCTGCGGGTTCCTGCTCGCCAGCTGGGTCGCCCGCATCCCGCAGCTGCGCGACCACCTCCACCTCGAACCGGCGCAGCTCGGCTGGGTGCTGCTCGGCGGCGCCGCCGGCTCGCTGGTGGCGCGACCGTTCTCCGGGCCGATCCTGGCCCGGCTCGGGCAGCGCCGGACGGTGGCGATCACCGGGGCGCTCGGCGGCGCCGGCGTCGTGGTGGCCGGGCTGGGCGACGTGGCCGGGCTATGGGTGCTCGTCGCCGGGCTGCTGACGATCGGCTTCACCGTCTCGGTGTGGGACGTCGCCATGAACGTCCAGGGCGCCGAGGTCGAGCGGCGGCTCGGCCGGTCGGTGATGCCGCGCTTCCACGCCGCGTTCGCCGCCGGCACCGTCGCCGGGGCGGGGCTGGCCGCCGGACTGGTCGCGCTGCGGGTGCCGGTGACGGTACACCTGAGCGCCGTCGCCCTCCTCGTGATCCTCGCCGTGCCGTGGGCCACCCGCGACTACCTCCCGGACGAGCCACACGACGAGGCGGCCGGGCGGCCCGCGAGCCCGCTGCGGGCCTGGCGCGAGCCGCGCACGCTGCTCATCGGGCTGTTCGTGCTCGCGTTCGCCTTCGGGGAGGGCGCCGCGGGCGACTGGATCGGCGTCGCGCTGATCGACGGGCACGGCGCGGCGGCGGCCGTCGGCAGCCTGGGGTACGCCATCTATCTGGCCGCGACCACGGCGGTGCGCTGGTTCGGCGCGGGCCTGCTGGACCGATACGGCCGGGTGGCCGTGCTGCGCGCGCTCGGCGGCGTCACGATCGCGGGGCTGCTGCTGTTCGTGTTCGGGCCCAACCTGGTCGTGGCGCTGGCCGGCGCGCTGCTGTGGGGCGTCGGCACCGCGTTCGGCTACCCGGTCGGGATGAGCGCCGGCGCGGACGATCCGCGCCACGCCGCCGCCCGCGTGACCGTCGTGTCGACGCTCGGCAAGGTCGCGTCGTTCGCCGGCCCACCGCTGATCGGGATGGTCGGCGACCACGTGACCGTGCTGCGCGCCCTGCTGGTCGTCGCGGCGCTGCAGGCAGTGGCCGTGCTCGTCGCCGGTGCGACCCGGCCGCTACGAGCCGTGCGGGCCGGTGACGACGACCGGGCAGGGAGCCCGAGCCACCAGGGCGCGTGAGGTGCTGCCCAGCAGGAACTCGGCGACCCGGCTGTGGCCGTGCGCGCCGACGACAAGGCCGGGGCTGTGCCGCTCGGTGGCCACGCGGATGAGCGTCGCGGCCACCGTGGCGTCCTCGGCGACGGCCAGGCCCGTCGCGTCGGCGTAGCCGGCCTCCCGCGCCAGCTGCGCGCCGCGCTGGGCGGTGATCTGCATGACCTCCTGCTCACGGGCCTCGGCCACGAGCGCGCCCCGGATGTCGAGCATGATCGGGGCGGGCTGCAGCCCCACGATCGGCGCGGTGGCGGCCGCGAAGGAGCGGCCCGCCTCCCACACGGTCACCACGAGGGCGGGATGGGTGCCCAGCAGGGCCGCCGAGTCGCGAATCGCGCGCTCCGCGGCGGGCGAACCGTCGAACCCGATGACGACCGGCGCGCTGTCCATGAAGGTCAACGTAGCCGCGCCGGGCCGCCGCGGAGCATGAGCCGACGGGTGGTCCGCCGCGCGTCAGCGGCTGTAGAACTCCACGATCAGCTGCTCGTCGCACAGCACCGGGACCTCCTGGCGCAGCGGCAGGCGGATCAGGCGGGTCTTCAGGCCGGCGAGGTCGGTGTCCAGGTAGGGCGCGGTGCGCTCGCCCGCGTGCGCGCCCGCGGCGGCGACGACGAACGGGGTCTTCGCCCGGCTGCGCTCGGCGATCTCGATGACGTCGCCCGGGCGCAGGCGGGCCGACGGGCGGTCGACGCGGCGGCCGTTGACGTTGACGTGCTGGTGGGTGACGACCTGGCGCGCCTGGTAGATCGTGCGGGCGAAGCCGGCCCGCAGGACCAGCGCGTCCAGGCGGGTCTCGAGGTCGGCGACGAGCTCCTCGCCGGTCTTGCCCGGGCGGCGCACGGCGCGCTCGAAGGCGGCCCGCAGCTGGTCCTCCCGGATGTTGTACTGCGCCTTGAGCCGCTGCTTCTCCAGCAGCCGCACCTTGTAGTCGCTGACCTTCGGCCGGCTCCGGCCGTGCTGGCCGGGCGGGAACGGGCGGCGCTCGAAGTACTTGACGTCCTTGGGGGTAAGCGCGATGCCCAGCGCGCGGGAACGGCGGACCTTGGGTCGTGACTGGTTCACAACTCTCCTTTCTACTAAGGTAAGCCTAACCTTAGGAGGTCGGATGTCAACGCTCCCCACCCCGGCCGAGCGGCTGCGCTCGCTGCTGGCCACCGCCGCCTCGCTGACCCTGCACGTGCCCGGGCGGCGCTGCGACCTGGTCGGCGCCCATCGGGTCGAGGCCGGTCGGATCTTTTTGGAGGTGCCGGATGTGGTACTCCATGAGCCCGACGTCGCCGCCGTCCTGGAGCTCACGGACGTGGCGCCGACCCCGGTGCGCTCGCGGGTGCGCGCCCGCGCGACCCTCGGCGGGTGGCTGAGCGCGACCGGCTCCAGGGAGATGGCGCTGGAGCTGGCCGAGGCGACGCTGCAGGACCCGGCGTACGGCGCGGACGCCGAGGTCGCGGTCGAGCCGGCCGACTTCGCCGCCGCGGCGCCCGATCCGCTGGCGCACGCCGAGGCCGACCTGCTGTGCCACCTGAGCTCGGCGCACCCGGACGCGGTCGAACGCCTGGCCCGGCTGATCCCGCCGCACCACCTGCACGGCGTGCGCCGGATCGTGCCCGTGCGGCTGGACCGCTACGGCGTGGTGCTGCGGCTGGAGTTCGCGGCGCGGGCGCGCGACGTGCGGCTGCCGTTCCTGACGCCGCTGGAGCGGCCGGAGGACACGGGCGAGCGGATGCAGGAGCTCTACGCGCGGGCGCGCTGCTGCCGCGGCGGGCATTAAGAAGGCCGCCGCCCGACTGACCTTCGGGCGGCGGCCTGTTCTTACCGGGTGTGTCTCAGCAGGCGCCAGTGTCGTTTCAGCAGGCTCCGTTGTCGGTCCAGACGTTCTGCCCGTTGTTGCCGGGGATGTCGCCCTGCGTCCACCACTTGGCGGTCCACTTGTGGCCGCCGTAGGAGACCGTCGCGCCGCCGTTGTAGGCCGTCGACGAGGACCAGGCGGGCGGGCAGGTCGGCGGCTGCGTGGTGCCGCCACCGCCGCAGGCGCCCTGGTCGACCCAGACGCTCGCGGTGCCGGGCGTCTCGCCCTGGGTCCACCACTGGGCCTTCCAGGTGTGGCCGTTGTACGACACGAGCGCGCCGCCGGTGTACGCGGTGCCGGACACCCAGGCCGGAGCGCTGCACGCGCCGGTCGACGGGGTCGGCGACTTCGAGGTCGGCGGGATGCTGGTGGGCGGCGTCGCGCCCGCGAAGCGCGCCGTGTACTTCGTGAACTCCCACGCCGTCTGCGGCACGCTGCTGCAGGTGCCCGACGTCGTGCTCTGGTTGGGGTCGGGGCACTGGCGGTCGCGGTTGACCGACCAGTACGTGTAGCGGGCCAGGTGGTGGCCGGTCGCGTAGTCGAGGACGGTCTGGAAGTCGGCCTGGCGGAAGTACTCGCCGGCGTCGCTGCGGCCGTTCATCATCGACACGCCCTCGTGGGCGTAGGCGGTGGCGCTGTCCCAGCCGAAGGTGTTCATCAGGATGCCGTGGAAGGCCTCCAGCGCGCTGGTCTGCGCCGACGCGCCGTTGAAGCCGCCGTCGAACGGCATGATCGAGTAGTTGTTCGGGGTGAAGCCGAGGCTCTTGGCGTCGTTGAGCATCTGCTGGCCGAACCAGCCGGTGCCGGCCGCGGTGCCCGCCGTGGTCACCGAGACGTACAGGCCCGGGTTGTTCTGCTGCAGGATCTGCGCGGCGCCGAGCTCGTTGTGCACGGCCGCGGCGTTCTCGTACTCCGGCTCCTCGAGGTCGAAGTCGATCGCCTTGAGCCCGTACTTCGTGACCACCTGCTGGTACGCGGCGGCGGTCGCGGCCGGGGTGCCGCAGGTCTGGCCGAGCTTGGTGCCGCCGTAGCCGCCGATGGAGACGCTGACGTCGCCGCCGTTGGAGCGGATGCGCGAGATGAGGTTGGCCGCCTCGGTGTCGGCGGAGACCGCGCGGGTGCCGTCCCAGGTCGGCGTACAGCCGCCGCCGTTGGGGGCGAGGATGAACGCGAGCTGGAAGGCCTTCTGCCCGGTCGCGTTCATGACCTCGATGGCGTCGGGCGGGCTGTTGTCGAACGGCATCAGGTACGGCGCGGAGGCGTACCAATTGCTGGTCAACGCGGCACTGGCGGACTGCGCGTTGATCACGCCGAGGGTCGTCGCGCCGATCGTGGCGGCGGCGGTCAGCGCGAGGGGGATCAGGGTTTTGCGTTTCATGGACCCCTCCACGAGCACTTGCGGACGTGGACGCTAACTGTTAACAAAGTTAAGCGTTGTGGAGGAAGGTACAACGTCATCGATGTCCCCGCAAGTACTCTTAAGGTCCCGCTCACGTACGCTCGCCCTACTGGCGGCCGCGGGCCAGCGCATCCACCCGGCGCAGGGCGTCGGGGAGGCGATACGCGCCGCTCATCGCGCGGACCCACTCGGCGGCGGTGGCCAGGGGCAGGCCGGCGGCGGTGACGAACAGCGGCTTCACGGCCTCGCCGCGCACCACCTCGACGGCGTGCGTCGCCGTGTGGAACGAGGTCTTCGCGACGCCGATGACCGGCAGGCCGAGGGCCTCGTGCACGTGCGCGCCCAGGCCGGGCCGCCCGCCGGGATCGAGGTCGACGTAGCCGTCCACGATCAGCAGCTCGACCGGGGCGGTGGCCGCGAGCACGGCGCGGATCGCGGGGAGCTCGCGCTTGTAGAAGCTGCCCGGCTCGTACGGCGCGACCTCGTCGAGCCAGCACACCCGTTCCTCCACAATGGACGGAAAGGTGGGCTCGGCGCCGACCACGAGCGCGGCGCGGCCGCCGCCGGTGTCGGGGTAGTGCACGTCGACGGCGCCGGTGCGGGTCATCCGACGAAGATAGCCAGTCGGGTCCAGGGCGGCGCGCCGCCGGCTACGCCACGCGGGTGCCGGCCTGCTTCTTGTCCTCGGCCACGGCCCCGGCGAGCTCGGTCAGGTCGAGCCCGAGCACCCGCGCGAGCGCCGCGACCGTGAAGAACGCCGGCGTCGCGATCGCGCCGCGCTCGATCTTGCGCAGCGTGTCGAGCGAGATCCCGGCCTCGAGCGCGACCGCCGCCGCGCTGCGCCCACCGCGCGCCTCCTGCAGCACGCGCCCCAGCACCAACCCGCGGTGCCGCTCGTCATCGGTCAGCGGGTTCCGCACCATGTGGACGATGATAATCCTGGTATTAGAATATCCGGCATGGTGGTACTGAAGAGTGCGTCGGAACTGGCGACGATGCGCGAGGCCGGTCGGGTCGTCGCGCAGACCCTCAAGGCGGTCGGCGACGCCGCCGCCCCCGGCGTGACCCTGCGCGAGCTGGACGACCTGGCCCGGGAGATGCTCGCCGCCAACGGCGCCAAGAGCTCGTTCCTGCACTACCACCCGTCGTTCGCCCCGATCCCGTATCCGGCGGTCCTGTGCCTGTCGGTCAACGAGGCGATCGTCCACGGCATCCCCGACGACCGCCGCCTGCAGCCCGGCGACCTGCTGTCGATCGACTTCGGCGCGCACATCGACGGCTACCACGGCGACTCCGCGGTGACCGTCGGCATCGGCGAGATCGACGCCGACGCACAGCGCCTCTCCGACACCTGCCGCGCCGCCCTGGACGCCGGCATCGCCGCCGCCCGCCCCGGCAACCGCCTCGGCGACATCTCGCACGCTGTGCAGACCGTCTGCCGAGCCGCCCGCTACGGCATGCCGACCGGCTACGGCGGCCACGGCGTCGGCACCGCCATGCACGAGGACCCGCACGTGCCCAACGAGGGCAAGCCGGGCCGCGGCCTGGCCCTGCGCCCGGGCCTGGTCCTGGCGATCGAGCCGATGGTCGTGGAGAGCGGCTCGGACCGCCACCGCCTGCAGCGCGACGGCTGGACGGTGTCGACGGTGGACGGCTCGCGGGCCGCGCACTGGGAGCACACGGTGGCCATCACCGACGACGGCCCGGTGATCCTGACCGCCCTCTAGGTTCTTCAGCGGCGGCTGGTGACCACGTAGCGCTCGTCCTGGATGGCCCGACCCCACAGCGCCGGGTCGTCCAGGACGGTCACGTCGGCCTCGCGCCGATGCCGCAGTACCGCGTGCCGCACCCGCTCTGCGGTGAGCCCGCCGCCGGTCGACCAGCGCCCTTCCACCAGCACCAGGCGCCCGCCCGGGCGCAGCAGCCGCACCCAGCGCCCGACCGCCGCATCCGGGTCGGGCAGCGCCCAGAGCACGTGCCGCACCAGCACGACGTCGAACTCCCCCGCCGCCCACGGCGGCGCGGCCGCGTCGCCCACCTCGAAACGCGCGTCGACACCGGCGGCCGCGGCCTTGGCCCGCGCGGCCTCGACCATCCGCGGCGCGAGGTCGAGCCCGGCCACCTCGTAGCCGGCCTCGGCGAGCAGCACCGAGAGGCTCCCGGTCCCGCTGCCGAGGTCGGCCACCCGCGCGGGCGCGGCCGGCAGCAGGGGCAGCAGCGCGTCGCCCCAGGCCGCGCGGACGGCGGGGTCGAGGAGCCCGTGGTCGGGCTCATCGTCGAAGGTGTCCGCCTGTTCGTCCCAGTAGGTCCCCGTCACGGCCCCGATTCTGCGGCAGCGCGGCGGCGCGGCCGGACCCAGACCCCCGTGGCGTCGAAGGTCCATGCCGAAGTCCGCCGCGGACTCCACCTCAGCTCATCACCCAGACGTACGGCGGGACCCGGTCGACGTTCTGGCCGGCGCGATACCCGGCCACGACCAGGACGCGCTCGATCGCCTCGCACATCGCGAATCGGGTCCGCCCGTCGAGCTGGACGTCGGCATCGGTGAGCCGCTCGTCCCCGGCGACGGCGCCCGCGCGCGCCTGCAGCGCCGGCGAGCACTCCCACCGCACGCAGACCACGCCGCCGCGGGTCTCGTTGATGAAGACGTGCGCACCGGCCGGCCCGGAGGGCTCGCCGGCATCGGGCCCACTACCGGGGAAGACCGCTTCGAGCCCGACCTCCCGGAGCACATCGACCACCTGCCGCGCGAGCGCGGCCGCGTCCAGTTCCCCCATCGCACCGATGGTAGGCGGAAACGCCGAACGGCCGGCACCCGTGCGGGGGTGCCGGCCGTTCGAAAGGTCCTGGGTCAGTTGGAGGCCACGCCGAGGCCGGCGTCGCCGCCGTGGAACTCGGTGCCCTGCGCGAAGCTGGCGTCGAAGCGCTGCTGCAGCGCGTCGAGCTCACCGAACTCGGCCTGGTGCGAGTTCTCCGAGCCCTCGGCCGCGAACACGTGGTCGTCGACCGACGCGTCGTGCGAGTAGTTCGTGTAGTCGTCCGACTCGTAGTGGACCGCGGGCGCCTGGTCGTACTCGACGTGGTGGCCCTGCGAGAAGTCGGTGGACTCGGCCGCGTGGTGGTCGTTCTCGTACACCCCGAACTGGCTGTTGTAGTCCGCTTCCGAACCCTCCGCCTGGTGCAGCTGGTCCAGACCGTCGTGCTCCTGGCCCGACTCGAAGTGGCCGTAGTCGACGTCGCTCATGCCTATGTCTCCCTGGTGGTATCGCTCGCTGTTGAGAAGAAATCTACGGGCCCCCAGATCAAGACGAATCCCGGAAACGTGCCACCCCGGTGTGCACTACGGTGGGAGCCGTGGCGCTGAGCATGGACGACCGGATCGCCATCACCGACCTGATCAACGAGCACGGCCACCTGACGGACCGCGGAGACTACGACGGGCTGGCGAGCCTGTTCACGCAGGACGTGCTCTACGACGTGTCGGCGTTCGGCGGCGGCGTGCTCGCCGGCCTGGCGGCGATCCGCGAAGCCGCCCTGGCCCTCGGCGACGCCAACCCGGTCGCACACCACGTGACCAACATCGTGCTGCGCGAGACGGCGGACGGCATCGTCCACGCGCAGTCCAAGGGCCTGGGCATCATGGCGGACGGCTCGGCGGGCAGCGTCACCTACGAGGACACCGTCGAGCGCACGCCGGCCGGCTGGCGCATCACCCACCGCGTCGTCCACCCCCGCCGCAAGCCCCTGCGGTCCTGAACCGCGGTGATCCAACCACTACGCTGTTCGCGTGGTGGCGACGAAGGCCGATGAGGCGCGCTTCTGGGGACTGATCGAGTCGGCGTGGGCGGCGTGCGGGCCGGAGGCGGCGCTCGCCCGGCGCTCGCTGCTGGCGCGCGGCCCGGAGACGGCCGAGTTCGACCGGTACGCGCTCGACAACTGGCTGGACGATTTCATCAAGCACCTCGAGGAGCTCTGCGCCGGCATGTCGGGCGCGGAGCTGACCGACCTGGACCGCGTGCTCGAGCGGAAGCTGTACGACATCGACCGGGAAGAGATCCACGAGTACACCGACGGATCGGACGACGGGTTCCTGTACTGCCGCGGCTTCATCGTCGCCGCCGGGCGCGAGTTCTACGACGCCGTCGATGCGGACCCGTCGATGGCGATCGACGACGCCGAGTGCGAGGCGATGTGCTACTTCTTCGCCCACCTGCACGACGAGCGCTTCGGAGGCTACCCGGACACCGGCTCGGGCATCTCCCGCGAGTCGGTGCGCAACACCGCGCACTGGGAGGGGCGGGCGTGACCTCGACGCGGCGGCCACGAGGTCTCCGGTAGCAGTTCCGCGCGACCGCTGAACCACATACCGGAGACCTCTTCAGCTAACTGTCACCGCCTCGCCGAGACCCTCTTACGCACAGCGAACGCCGCTGCAGGTCTTGAGGGGGTGTGGGTGGAGCGAAGCTCCCCCACCGCGAGCGCAAGAAGCAATTGACACACTCAGACCTTCGTCCACTTCTGGTTGGCGCCGCCGGTGCAGTCCCAGAGTTGCAGCTGGGAGCCGTTGGCGGTGCCGTGGCCGGCGACGTCGACGCACTTGTTGGCGTTGGTGTTCACCAGGTCGCCGGCGGCGCTGAGCGTGAAGCGCTGCGCGGCGGTGCCGTTGCACGTGTAGAGCTGGACCGCCGTGCCGTTCGCGGTGCCGGCCGCCGCGGCGTCCATGCACTTGCCGAGCGCGCGGACGGTGCCGTCCGTGCCGATCGTCCACTGCTGCGCCGCGGTGCCGTTGCAGTCGTACACCTGCAGCCGGCCGCCGTCGGCCGGGTTGGCGCCGGGCACGTCGATGCAGCGGCCGCTCTCGTTGCCGCGCAGTGCGCTGGTGCTGCCGGGCGGCGGGGTCGTCGACGACGTGCTGACGTGGACGTAGTCGACCAGCATGCGGTTGACCGACGGCGTGCTGCCGTCCGGGCTGCCGGGGAAGCTTCCGCCGACGGCCAGGTTGAGGATGATGAAGAACGGGTGGTCGAACACCCACTGGTTGCCGCGGATGCTCGCCGGGGTCGCGCGGAAGTACTCCGAGCCGTCGATCGTCCAGATGATGAGGTTCGGCGACCAGTCGACCGCGAACGCGTGGTAGGCGTTGCCGAGCGCCTGGCCGATGTTGCGGGTGCCGCCTACCGCGTTGCCGCCGGAGTAGCCGGGGCCGTGGATCGTGCCGTAGACGGTGTTGGGGTCGCGGCCGACGTTCTCCATGATGTCGATCTCGCCGCCGTTGGGCCACGTGCCGCCGCCGAGCATCCAGAAGGCCGGCCAGAGCCCGGCGCCCTTCGGCACCTGGATGCGGGCCTCGATGTGCCCGTACGCCTGCGTGAACTTCCCGGCGGTCTGGATGCGCCCGGACGTCCACTGGCACGTGCCGTACCAGCAGCTGTGCCCGCCACTCTCCCGCCGGGCCTCGATCACCAGGTGGCCCTGCCCGTCCTGGTACACGTTGCTGGTGCCGCTGTTGTAGTACTCCAGCTCCGAGTTGCCGAAGCCGCCGCCGCCCGTGTCGAAGTTCCACTTCGACGAGTCGACGCCCTGCCCGGCCGCGCCGCTGAAGTCCTCGTTCCACACGACCGCGGCCTGCGCCGCGCTCTGCGCGGTCACGAGCACCAGCCCGGTCGCGAACATCGAGGCGACCACCGCGGCGGTGGCCAACGATCTGAGTCTTCGCACCTTGCTACACCTCCTGGGCGGAAGCCGCGCGGACCGGTCGGGCAGGTCCGGCGGCCGAGGAAGGATCTGTGAGGTTAGTTAACAGATCTACCGGAGGCTATGCGGAGCGGCGAAGGCAGTCAATACAGGACTTAAATTAAGACCGGTTGACAGTTAATAGTTAACTTTCCTATCGTATCGGCACTCGTCGTCGGCCGTACCGCCCAGACCACGCGCCGGCGACCCCACCCGAAGGAGTGCCGACATGTCCTCCCAACCGGAGTCCGGGGCCCCCAGGTCCGGACGTCACCGGGCGCGCCGCTCGGCCTTCGCCGCCGCGGCCGTCGCGGCGGCCACCGCTGCCGCGGGCGCGGCCGTCGCCCTCGCGGTCCAGCCGGCCGCGGACGCCGCCGTGCTGCCCAACAACTTCAAGAGCATCGGCTACATGCCGTCGTGGGCCGGCAGCGCCAACGCCATCCAGTACAGCAAGCTGACCCACATCAACTACGCGTTCGTCCTGCCCAACAGCAACGGCAGCCTGCAGGGGCTGGACAACCCGTCGAAGCTGCAGTCGATCGTCTCGCTCGGCCACGCCGCCAACACCAAGGTGTCGATCTCGATCGGCGGCTGGAACGACGGCAACGACTCCGCCTTCGAGGCCCTCGCCGGCAACGCCACCGCCCGCACCGCGTTCGTCAACAACGTCGTCAACCTGATCAACCAGTACAACCTCGACGGCGTCGACATCGACTGGGAGTACCCCGACCCGGGCACCTCCGGCAACAACTACACGGCGCTGATGTCGCAGCTGAGCACCGCGATGCACAGCCGCGGCAAGCTGCTCACCGCCGCCGTGGTCTCCGAGGGCGGCACCGCCGACGGCGTGCAACCGGCCGTCTTCGGCTACGTCGACTGGCTCAACATCATGACCTACGACGGCGGCAGCCCCCACGCGAACTACGACTGGTCCGTCAACGCCGTCAACTTCTGGAAGGGCCGCGGCCTGCCGGCCAGCAAGGCCGTCATCGGCGTGCCGATCTACTCCCGCCCCAGCTACCTGACCTTCGCCGACCTGGTCTCGCGTGACCCGGCCAACGCCAACCGCGACTGCACCACGATCAACGGCGTCAACGAGTGCTACAACGGCCTGACCACGGTGCGCCGCAAGACCCAGTGGGCCATGGCCAACGGCGGCGGCATCATGTTCTGGGAGCTCTCGCAGGACGCGACCGGCAACAACTCGCTGATCAACGCGGCCTACACGACGGCCACCGGCGGCACCCCGCCGACCTCGCAGCCGCCGACCACCCCGCCGTCCGGGCGCACCGGGCGCATCACCGGCCTGGCCGGCAAGTGCGTCGACGTCGCCGCGGCCTCCACCGCCAACGGCGCGGCGATCCAGCTGTACACCTGCAACGGCACCACCGCCCAGAACTGGACGGTGGCGTCGGACGGCACGCTGCGGGCCCTGGGCAAGTGCATGGACATCACCTCGGCCGGCACCGCCAACGGCACCAAGATCCAGCTGTGGGACTGCAACGGCACCGGCGCGCAGGTCTGGCAGTACAACACCGCCAACAGCACGCTGCGCAACCCGACGTCGAACAAGTGCCTCGACGTGACCGACAACAGCTCCGCCGACGGCGCACGCCTGCAGATCTGGGACTGCTTCGCCGGCGCGAACCAGCGCTGGACGCTGCCCTAGCTCGCACCCCGACGGCCGGCGCCTCCGTACAAGGGGGTGCCGGCCGTTCGCGTCTCGGCGTATCTTCTCGCCATGCATCGGGGGTACCGCATCATCACCGCGCTCGTCGTGGTGCTGTTCACCGCGGGCTGCTGGGGCGAGCAGAAGCCCGCAGCCGCGCCATCGTCGTCATCGGTGGCGAAGCCCGCTTCGACGGGCAACACGCCGGACGGCCCGATCGACGCCGAGGTCGCGGTGCGCGAGCTCCAGCAGGTCGCGCTGAAGACCGTGCCGCAAACGGCGGCGGCGAAGAGCTACCTCTACCGGCGCTCCGAGATCCACGAGGGCGACCGCACGAGCGAGCTCGAGGAATGGTTCGAGATCCAGGGCCTGGTCCCGGTCAAGATCCGCGAGAACGGCAAGGACTTCGAAAGCCGGCCCAGCCTGGCCGAGACCGCCGAGTCGATGCGGGCGGCGCTCGCTCGCGAAGGGCCGAGCGCCGAGCGCCCGACGCCCGAGTGGCTGGAGGGGCTGCCGGGCGACATCCCCGGGCTGGCCGGAGTCCTGGCGCCGAAGACGGGGCCACGGTCGCCGGCCGCGATCGCCTGGGACCTGTTCTCCAGGGCGGACCCGCTGCTGCCGGGGAAGGCCCGGTCGGGGCTGATCAAGCTCATCGCCACCGTGCCGGGGCTGAGCGCGTCCCAGCTGACCACCGGCGGACACCGGAACTACGCGCTGCGCTACACCGACCAGGGTGCCACCTACGTGCTGTACTTCGACGCGCTCACCGCGCGAGCGGCAGGCGAGGGCTCGATCCAGTCCGCCTCCGAGCCGCTGCCGTCGGGCGGGCCGCAGCCGGACAGCACGCGGCTGTGGACCTTCCAGATCCGGGCATCGCTGACGTGAGCGATGCGACCTACGACGTGATCGTGGCCGGGCTGGGCGGCATGGGCGGCTCGGCCGCGTATCACCTGGCCGCCCGCGGTCAGCGGGTCCTCGGCCTGGAGCGGTTCGGGCCCGCGCACGACCGCGGCGCCAGCCACGGCGGCTCGCGGATCACCCGGCAGTCGTACTTCGAGGACCCGGCCTACGTGCCGCTGCTGCTGCACGCCTACGAGCTGTGGGAGCGGCTCGAGCGCGACTCCGGCCGCGACCTGATGACCCTCACCGGCGGCCTGCTGATGGGCGCGCCGGACTCGCTGACCGTCTCCGGCAGCCGGCGCAGCGCCGAACAGTGGGGCCTGGCGCACGAGATGCTCGACGCCACCGAGATCCGCCGGCGCTTCCCGGTGTTCCGGCCCGCGCCCGGCGACGTCGCGCTCTACGAGGCCAAGGCGGGGCTGCTGCGCCCGGAGGCCGCGGTGGAGGCGAACCTCGCCCTGGCCGCCGGGCACGGCGCGCAGCTGCGCTTCCACGAGCCGGTCGAGTCGTGGACGGCGGATGACGGCGGCGTCACCGTGCGCACCGCAGCCGGCACCTACACCGCCGGCGCCCTCGTCGTGTGCCCGGGCGCGTGGGCGCCGCAGCTGCTCGCCGACCTCGGGGTGCCGCTGGTCGTCGAGCGGCAGGTGCAGTTCTGGTTCGAGCCGGTGGGCGGGATCGAGCCGTTCCGGCCCGAGGTCCAGCCGATCTTCATCTGGGAGGGGCCGCCGGGGACGCAGGTCTACGGGTTCCCGGCGCTCGACGGGCCCGGCGGCGGGATCAAGGTCTCGTTCTTCCGCCGTGGCGAGGTCACCACGCCGGAGACCATCGACCGCAGCATCCGCGCCGAGGAGATCGAGTTCGTCGCCGCGCACCTGGCCACCCGCGTGCCGGCCGCGGCCGGGCGCTTCCTGCGCGGCAAGACCTGCATGTACACCAACACCCCCGACGAGCACTTCGTGATCGGACGCCATCCGCGGCACGAGCGGGTCACCGTGGCCTGCGGGTTCTCCGGGCACGGGTTCAAGTTCGTGCCGGTCGTCGGCGAGATCCTGGCCGACCTGGCGCTGGACGGGACCACCGCACACCCGGTGACACTCTTCGATCCGACGAGGGTCAGAGCGCGGGGTCGGGACTGACCGATCGCCGGTAGCTTCCATCGAGACATGCGAACATCTCGATGGGGAGGTACTCGCATGATCCGACTCCGAAGAGCGCTGATGGCGGTCGCGCTGATGGCCGGCCTGGTCGGCGCCGTCGGGGTGGCCGGGCCCGCGGCGGCGGCCGAGACCGACATCAAGGATCGGCTGGAGGCTGTGCCGGGCGTGACCGTGCTCGAGGAGCAGCCGGTCGTGGCGCCCTACCGGTTCTTCATCCTGAGCATCACGCAGCCCGTCGACCACCTGAACCCGCGCGGCCGCACCTTCGAGCAGCGCTTCACGCTGCTGCACCGCGGCACCGACCGGCCGATGGTGCTGCACACGACCGGGTACAACGTGCCGGAGTACGCCTTCCGGTCGGAGCCCACCCGGCTCGTCGATGGCAACCAGATCTCGGTCGAGCAGCGGTTCTTCACGCCGTCGCGGCCCGACCCGGCCGACTGGGACCGGCAGATGACGATCTGGCAGGCCGCCACCGACCACCACCGCATCGTGCAGGCGCTCGAGCGGATCTACTCGAAGGAGTGGATCTCGACGGGCGACAGCAAGGGCGGCATGACGTCGGTGTACCACCGCCGCTTCTACCCCGACGACGTCAACGGCACGGTCGCCTACGTCGCGCCCCAGGACGTCGTCAACAACGAGGACTCCGCCTACGACCGGTTCTTCACCAAGGTCGGCACCGCGCAGTGCCGCGCGGCGCTGGACGGCGTCCAGATCGAGGCGCTGAAGCGGCGGGCCGAGTTCGACGCGCGGTACCAGGCCTGGGCCACCGAGAACGAGCGCACGTTCGGCATCGTCGGCTCGGTCGACCGGGCCTTCGAGTTCATGGTCAACGGCACGACCTGGGCGTTCTGGCAGTACAGCGCCGAGAGCGAGTGCGCGGGCGTCCCGCCCGCGAGCGCGTCCAGCGACGACATCTGGGCATGGCTCGACGCCGTCTACGGCCTGGACTCGAACACCGACCAGGGCATCGAGGGGTTCATCCCCTACTACTTCCAGGCGTCCTACCAGCTCGGGTACCCCGAGATCACGCTGCCCCACCTGGCCCGCCTGCAGCACTACCGCGGCCAGGACCGGGCGCAGTCCTACATCCCCCGCGACCTGGTGCCGCGCTTCCGGCCGCTGGCGATGCTCGACATCGACGCGTGGGTGAAGTTCTCCGGCAAGCGCCTGCTGTTCGTGTACGGCGGCAACGACCCCTGGGGCGCGGAGCCGTTCCGCCTCGGCCCCGGCACGCGGGACTCGCTGTGGTACGTGGCGGCCGGCGCCAACCACGGCGCGAACATCGGCCTGCTGAAGCCCGACGAGACCGCCACCGCGACGGCGGCGGTGCAGCGCTGGGCCGGCGTCACGGCACCGGCGGCCTCGCTGTCGGCCTCGGGCGCGCCGGTGTACATCCCGTCGCTCGACGACCACAACCTGGCCCTCGACCGGCAGTTCAACCGCTGAGCACACCGGGGGCCGGGGTTCGGCAAACCCCGGCCGCCGGTTCGTTCACGTGACGGTGATGTTCACCGTCAGCGTCTTGTTGTTGCGCACCTGGTACGTCGTCGCGGAGGCGAGGTCGGCGCCACCGGCCCAGCCGCGGCGCCCGTCGGCCAGGACGTACCACAGCTTGACCGGCTGCGGCGCGATCAGCGCGATCGTGTAGGGCGTGCCGTCAGGGGTGCCGCTGCCGAACTGCACCGCCTCGCCGGAGACCGCATCGAAGGCGTACACGCTCGCGTCGAGCGGGTTGCCAGCGGCGTCGCGGACGGCCCCGGTGAGCGTGCCGCCGGCGGTGCTGCGCAGCTTGATGTTCGCGGCGACGCTCCGGCCGGGCCGGACGGTCACGGCGGTCGCCTCGTGGCGGTTCACCGCGTTGCCCGACCAGCGCCACTGGTAGTTGCGCTGCACGAACTGCACCGGCCACGCGTAGGGGCCGAGGCCGGCGAGGCTGTAGGTGCCGTCGGCGCCGGTGACGGCCGGGCAGCCGTCGCCCGACGACCACGGCGGCTGCGCGGCGATCCAGACGCAGGTGTACTGCACCCGCGTGCCCCGGATGGTGAACTCGAGCTTGTAGGCGGACGGGGGCAGCGCGACGGAGAACGACCCGTCGGCGGCGACGTCCTTGCCGCCGACCCAGTTGTAGCCCTCGGCGGTGAAGACGCTGAGGCGGGCCGGCACCGGCGCGCCGTCCCGGCCCAGCAGGGTGCCGGCGATCGCGCCCGTCCGGACCACCTGGTCGTCGGCGACGACCGTGGCGCCCTCGGCCACCGCGAAGTGCGTGGCGTCGGCCGGGACGAACTTCTGGTGGAGGTACTGCGTGAAGATCTCGCCCTGGGGCTGGAACGACACCGTGTAGTCGTTGGCGGGCAGGCCGGCGATCGTGTATGCCCCGGAGGCGTCGCTCATCGCCGACGAGGTCGTGCTCCAGTCGGCCGCCCGGGCCGTGACGAACGCGTTGGCGGCGGGGTTGCCGGCGGCGTCGGTCAGGTGCCCGGTGATGGTGCCGCCGGTCGCGGCCGCGGCCGAGCCGGCGGGCACGGCCGCGATCGCCGCGACGGTGGCCGTCAGCGCTGCATACAGCAGCGGACGGCGCAGGGCATGCTTGCGCAAGATGCGCTCCCGTTGGGTGGTTTGGGGATCGACGGCATCGATCATGCCCGAGATCCCCGGTCCCGTGGGGGCGGCCGGCTACGCGCCGGGGAACACCGGGCGGAGGCGCCCGGGCGGGTCCGAGCGCTTGCGCCACTCGCGGGGGTAGCCGACCGAGACCTCCTCGTGGCGGATCCCGTCGTGCCACGTCGTGCGCGGGATGTGCAGGTGGCCGTAGACGACCGCCTCCGCGCGGTAGCGCACCGGCCACCCGGCCGTGCGGGTGGTGCCGCACCAGAGCGCGAACTCGGGGTACCACAGGATGTCCGTCGGCTCCCGGACCAGCGGGAAGTGGTTGACCAGCACCGTCGGCCCGCCGACGGCGGCCAGGCGCCGCTCCGTGGCCTCGACCCGCGCGTGGCACCACTCGGCGCGGCCCGGGTAGGGGTCGTGGTGCAGCAGGACCTCGTCGGTGCCGACCACGCCGGCGGCGTGCGCCATGGCCAGGGCCTGCTCGGTCGAGGCGGCGCCCTTCGGCCAGAACGAGTAGTCGTAGAGCACGAGCAGCGGCGCGATCGCCACGCGGTCCTGCCACATCGCATACGGGTCCTCGGGCGTGAGGACGCCCATGGACCGGCAGGCCTCGACGAGCAGGTCGTACCTGGCCACGCCGCGCGCCTGCTCCGGGTCGTTGGCCGGGGTCCACAGCTCGTGGTTGCCGGGCGCCCAGATCACCTTGGCGAAGCGGCCGGCGAGCGTGCGCAGCGCCCACGTGACGTCGGCGAAGCGCTCGGCCACGTCGCCGGCCACGATGAGCCAGTCGTCGTCGTGCGTCGGGCGCATCTGCTCGACGATCGCCCGGTTCTCGTCGTAACCGACATGGAGGTCGCTGATGGCCAGCAGTCGCCCGCTCACCGTCGAAGCCTATGCGAACCGGTGCGGTGCGGTCACGGCGCCAGCTCGCGGCCCAGGCGCATCGCGAGCGCGGCCGGATCGACGCCGCATCCGCGCAGCATCCGGGCGCCGGGGCTCTCGCCGTCGGCGGCGATCGCGTAGAGCAGGTGCGACGTGCCGACGGCCCGCTGACCGAGGTCGCTGGCCAGGCGCGCCGCGTCGGTGCTGACCTTCAGCAGGCCGGCCGCGTACGCCGGGCTCTCCCGGTCGGGCCGCCACGTCCGGTCGCCGCGCGGCGGGTCGGCCGGCTCGCTCTCGAGGTCCATGGCGAAGTCCTTGACCTCGGGGTAGCCGACCCGGAACTCGGCGAGGGCGCGCGCGGCGGCGTTGGCGGCCGCGACCGGCTCGGCCATCCGCGCGCCGACGTGCGCCATCGCGTGGTCGAGCGCGCAGATCGCCATCACCAGGTGCGCCGGCCCGACCAGCGCGCAGCCGCCGCGCACCGCCTGCCGGGTCGCCTCGAGCCGCAGCGCGGGCTCCAGCGCGCCGGCGACCCGCACCCGGCCCGGCCCCGGGTCCTCGGGACCGAGGACCAGCCCGGACCGGGCGAGCGTCTCGAGGCAGGCGTGCGCGTCCGGGGTGCCGTCGGCGAGGAACTCCTCGTCGGGGCGCAAGTGGAAGCGGCGGACGAACTCCATCCACTCGCCGGGTGAGTCGCACTCGGCCAGCAGCGAGCGCAGGAACAGCTTGAAGCCGACGTAGCGGATCTCGCCCTCGCCGGCCGCCGCGAGCGCCCGGCCCAGCGCCACCCGGACCCGCTCGTCCCACTCGGGCACCGGGTCGGCGGCCCGCCGGCGCAGCCGCCCACGCGCCCGCCAGGAGCCCAGCCGCAGGGTGGCGTCGACCTCGTCCTCGGCCTCGTCGGGCACGTCCTCGCCCGACGCGCCGAAGCCGGGCGCGACCTCCCACCGGATGTCCCCCGCGCGCAGCCACGACAGCAGCACGTTCGCCAGCAGCTCGGCGCTCACCACCCGGGCGCCGGCCGCGCCGGCCCGGAAGCCCGCCTCCGACAGCCCGAGCACGATCTCGGCCGAGGCCACGACCCCCCGCTCCGCAACGCCCACCGCACCACCGTATTCGGTGCCGACCCAACCGAATCCGGCGGCCGCGCCGTATTCAATGTGTGAGGAACCGGCGCCAGGCGCACGACGACGACTTCGCGGCGTACTACAACGCCCGCGCCCGCCGGCTGCGCACCACGGCCTACCTGCTGTGCGGGGACTGGCACCTGGCGCAGGACCTCACGCAGCTCACCTTCACGAAGCTGTACCGCGTCTGGCGCCGCGTCGAGCGCCAGGGCCCGGTCGACGCCTTCGCCCACCGCGTGCTCCTGCGCGCGTTCCTGGACGAGCGGCGCCGGCCGTGGCACCGGGAGATCCCCGCACCGGTGCTCGCGGACGGGGAAGCCGCGGCGCCGCACACCGACGACGGCGTGGTGCTGCGGGCCGCGCTGGCCGCGCTCCCCCGCCGCCAGCGCGCGGTGCTGGTGCTGCGGTTCTGGGCCGACCTGTCGGTGGAGCAGACGGCCGCGGCCCTGGACTGCGCGCCCGGCACCGTCAAGAGCCAGACCTCCGACGCACTGGCCAACCTGCGCCGCACGCTCGGCGCCGCCCTGGACGACCTCAGACCGAACCGGAAGGCGTGACCATGCACGACACCGACCCCGACGTCGGGCGCATCTGGACCGCGATGCTCGACGGCGATGCCGAACCTGCGCTACCGAGCGCAACGGACGCGATCTCGCGGGCGCGCCGCCCCGTCGCGCCGCTGGCGCTCGGCGCAACGCTGATCGCCGCGGCCGTGGTGGCGGCCCTGGTGCTGCGCCCGGACGCGCCCGCGCCGCAGGTCGCCGCGCCGACGGTCGCGACGGCGACCTCCGCTGCACCGCCGCCGCTGCCGGTGGCGCCGTCACGCGAGGCCGCGCACGCGCACGGCTCGCGGACGGCGAAGTTCCTCGTCGGCGTCGCACCGTCGGGGCTTCGGGCGTGGCCGCAGGACCTGTCGGCGGACGACTCGGTCGCGTCGACCTGGCAGCTGGAGAACGGCCCGGAGTACGTGTCGACGGTGGACGTCGTGCTCACCGACGGCACGGCCGACGGCCTGCTCAGCGCCACCATCCACGGCGGGATGACCGGCGCCGGCACCGACCCCTGCGCACCCGCGATCCGCAAGCTGCTGGCCGTCACGGCCTGCGAGGTGACCACGGTCGGCGGCGTGCCGGTCGGCCTGGCGAGCGTCCAGGACCCCGACCGCGGCCGGGTCGACACCGCGGTCCGGCTGCTGGACGGCGGCCTGCTGACGGTGGAGTCGGCGCAGCGCATCCCGCCGCACGACGGCGCCGGCGACGCGCCGCCGGACGCCGTGCCGCCGGCCACGACCGCGCCGCACACGATCCTGGGCGGGCGGCCGGGCCTGCCGGCGCCCGCCTTCACCGGCACGCAGCTGGCCGCGATCGTGGTCGACCCGGCCCTGCTGCCGTGATCCGGGCTTTCAGCTCTTCGGGGCCTCGAACACCAGCATCGCGTCGGCCGGCGGGGGGCCGTAGATCTCCACGACGGTCTCCTCGTCGAAGCGCGACTCGTCGGCGACGTTGATGAAGTCGCGGATCGCGGTGCCGGTGCAGTACGTGTCGGCGAGCGGTGCGCCCTTCTTGGCCACCACGTCCGGCACGTGCACGGTCCGGAAGTCGATGCTGTAGCGGGCCAGCCCCGAGGTGTTCGGCGTCGAGCGGTGCAGGTGCGCGCCCGAGAAGAGCAGCACCTGCCCCGGCGCCGGCAGCACGATGAGCTCGTTGGGCGGGTTGTGCTCGTAGGCGCCGGGCCGGACCTGGGCCTCCTGCTTCACCGACTGCGCCGTGGTGAGCCGGCCGACGTTGTTGCGGTAGTAGTCGAAGTCGCCCGAGTTGTTGTCGACCGGCGCGTTGAACCGGTCGAGGTCGAACGACATGGCGTTGGTCTCGCGCACCGGGAAGATCGGCAGCCACCAGTTCAGCTGCTGGTTGGGCGCGGAGTACCACACGTCGCGGTGCCACGGGAACGCGAAGGCCACGCCGGTCGTGAGGTGACCGACGGGGAACGAGGTGCGCGGCTTCGGCACGTCGAAGTGCGTCTCGAGCGCCTTGAACCCCATCTCCTCGATGATGTTGCGCACCAGCGTCTTGGACCGCTCGTTGTGGATGAACCGCGGCTTCCACGGCCCGAGCAGCCTGGCCATCTCCTCGGGCTCGATGAACTCGTGCGCGTGCTCCGGGTCGTGCGGCGCGAACAGCGCGTTGAGCTGCTCCCGGGCGTGCTCGACGAACGCGGCCACGGACGGCAGCTTCGTCATGACGAACAGATGCCCGTCGTACAGCCTCTGCCGGAGCTCCTCCGGGGACGCCGGCGGGTCGACGTAGACGGCCATAGTGCAACCTCCGAGGACGACAACGCCCAGAGCCTAGGCACTGGCCGAAGGCGGGCGATACCCATCTACTGTCGGTAACCCGTCGCTGAACGCCATTTCACCTGTCCGACCACCTCCCCCCTGGTCAAACGGCCAGGGGGGTGACGCTGAACCGGGCCAGCGAGCCGCCGGTGCGGTCGTAGTACTCGACCACCACAGTGTGCGCGCCGGTGGTGATGTCCAGGTCCGCGGTGTACGTGGTCGCGGCGTGGTCGCCCCAGCCGTCGAGGACGACGACGCCGTCGAGCTTGACCCGGATGCCGTCGTCGCCGGTGGCCGTGAAGCGGTACCGGCCGGCCTCGAAGGTGCTGGTGCGCGTCCACCGGGCGGAGAAGAAGTCGGACGGCACCTCGGCGGCGGGCGAGCCGCCGGCCCAGTTGAACTCGACGTTCGGATCCTGCCGGGTCAGCACCGGTACGCCGGAAAGATCCGGGTTGGCGAAGTACTCGGCGGCGTAGGGGTCCTCGGCCGGCACGACCTCGCCGATGCGCTGGTAGTTGAGGATCGCGCGGGCGCCGCTGCCGTTCTCGAAGTACTCGATCCGGATCACGTGCGGCCCGCCGAGCACCACCTTGTCGACGCTGAACGTCGTGCTCTGCAGCTGCCACAGGTCCACGACCGGCACGTTGTCGACGTAGACGCGGATGCCGTCGTCGGCGGCGCCGCTGAATCGGTACACGCCGGCGGAGAGCACGTCGGTGCGGGTCCAGCGGGCCATGAAGTGGTCGGTGGCGATGCCGGGCGCGGGCGAGCCGTCGTACCAGTCGAACCCGACCTCCGGGTCGTCGCGCACCAGGTCGGCCGGGCGGGCCGGCAGGGTCGGCGTGGGCCCGGCGTCGGGGGTGTTCCAGTACTCGCCCTGGTACGCCGGGGACTCCGGCAGGTCGCCGACCTGGTGGTACGCCAGCCGGGCGACCGCGCCGCCGCCGTTCTCGAAGTACTCCATCTTCACCGTGTGCGGCCCGCCGTCCATCGGCAGCGTCGCCGTGTACGTTGTCGGCGCCTCGTCGATCCAGTGGTCGATGACCGCGACGCCGTCGACCCACAGGCGCACGCCGTCGTCGGCGGTCACCGCGAACTCGTACTGCCCGGGCGCCAGGTTGAGCGTGCGCGTCCAGCGGCCGAGGAACCGGTCGACCGAGATGTTCGCCGCGGGCGAGCCCGGCCCCCAGTCGAAGTCGACGGCGGGGTCCTCGCGGACCAGGTCCGGTGCCGTGCTGGGGAAGTCGTTGACGTCGGGCGGGGAGTTCCAGTACTCGCCGTGGAACGTCTCGTTGGGCTGCTCGACGGTGCTGTCCCAGGTCAGCTGGGCCAGCGCTGCGCCGCCGAACTCGTAGTACTCCAGCTTGACGGTGTGGTTGCCCTCGCCGAGGTCGGCGTCGTAGGTGTACTGCGTGGCCACCTGGCCCTGCCACGCGTCGATGACCCGCTGGTTGTCGATGTACAGCCGCACGCCGTCGTCGGCGACGGCGGAGAAGCGGTAGCGGCCGGCGCCGAAGTACTGCGTCTTGGTCCAGCGGGCCGAGAAGTTGTTGTCCGGCACGGCTGGGTCGGGCGAGCCGTCGCCCCAGCTGAAGTCGACCTTCGGGTCCTGGCGGGTCAGCACCGGCGCACCGGACAGGGTCGGGTTGTCGAAGAACGTCGCCGTGAACGGCGCGGACGGCTGGTAGGTCGCCGTGTAGGTGGTGTCGGCGTCGGGCGTCGTGATGACATGGCGGATCGAGTGCCCGTCGGACCAGCCGGCGAACTGCAGCACCGTGCCGTCCGGCGCGATCGCGCTGCTCGGCGCGGCGATCTGGCGCTGGAAGCCCGCGACGCCCTCCACCGTCGTCGGCGTGGCCACCGGGACGCTGTCGAGGGTGAGTCCCAGCCCCGGCGGCGAGGTCTGCAGGGTGAGGTGCGACGTGCGGGGCCGGATCGTGACCGTCTTCGTCGTCGACAGCCCGTTGCCGTCGGTCGCGGTCACGGTCACCTCGTAGGAGGTGTCCGCGGAGGCCTCGCCGGTCGTCGGGATCGTGAACGAGCCGGCGCGGCCGGTCAGCGGGCCGGCGAACGGGTGGTAGTGCGAGCCGTGGTGCAGCCGCACGACCGTCTTGATGTTCGCGTCGTTGAGGTCGAAGCCGGCCGCGTCGCTGGCGAAGGCGTTGTAGGTGATCGTGTCGCCGGCGCGGTACAGCTGGCCCTCGGTCGGCGTCGCGACCGTCAGGGTCGGCGGTATGCCCACCTGGACGACGATCGGCTGGGCCTGCGTATGGTCCGTCCCGGACGAGACCGTGAGGTGGACGGTGTAGACGCCCTTCTCCGTGAAGGTCTTGGTCGGGTTCGGCTCCGTGCTGGTCGTACCGTCGCCGAAATTCCACAGGAAGGACAGGTCGTCGCCGTCGGGGTCGTTGCTGCCGGCGCTCGAGAACGCGACCGTCAGCGGGTCGACGCCCCTGGTGACGCTGGCACTGGCGCTGGCCACCGGCGCGTGCGCGGTGGTGTTGAACACGATGTGGTAGAGGGCGCCCGGGTAGTACGTGATGTAGTACATCGACCCGTCGGGCGCGATCTTCATGTCGACGACCGCACCGGCCTGGTTGTCGAAGTCGTACACCGCGGTCACGTTGCCGCTGGCGTCGAGCTGGGCCCGCTTGATGAAGCCGCTCGCGTAGTCGCCGAAGAAGAAGCTGCCCTGGTACTCCGGCGGGAACATCGACCCGCGGTAGATCGGCCCGCCGGTGACCGCGGCGCTCTGCCCGTTGTGGTTGTAGGTGTGGATCGGGTCGATGAACCCGTTGCAGGCGGAGGTGCAGAGCCCTTCGTGCAGCGGCCAGCCGTAGTTGCCGCCCTTGACGATGTGGTTGAGCTCCTCCCACGTGTAGTCGCCGACATCGCCGCCGTAGAGCTGCCCGGTCGCGCTGTCGAACTGGAAGCGCCACGGGTTGCGGAACCCGTATGCCCAGATCGCACCGAGCTTGCCCGGCTGCCCGTAGAACGGGTTGTCGGTGGGGACGGAGCCGTCCTTGTTGATGCGCAGGATCTTGCCGTGCGGGTTGCTGAGGTCCTGCGAGTTGCCCGGCACGCCGTTGTCGCCGATCGCGAGGTACAGCTTGCCGTCCGGCCCGAAGGCGATGCTTCCGCCCACGTGCAGCAGCGTCGAGGGCGACGACGTCTGGAACAGCGGGTACGGCCCCTGCGTGCCCACGTCCTCGGCCCCGTCGAAGCGCACGAGGTGGTTCAGCAGGTCGTGCCCGGTGTAGTAGAAGTAGACGAAGTTGTTGCTGACCCCGAACTCGGGGTCGAACGCGATCCCGATCAGCCCGCGGTCCCCGCTCGGCTCGGCCGGCAGGTCGGCGAAGGGCTCCGGCAGCAGCACGCCGTTCTTGATGATCTTTACCTTGCCACCGCGCTCGAGCACGAAGATGCGCCCGTCGGGCGCGATGTCGAACCCCGACGGCCCGTCGAGGTCGGTGCCCTGCACCAGCGAGGTCTGAAAGTTGGGCGGCGGCGAGCCGTAGACGCGCTGGGGCACCGCGACGGCCCCCATCGCCAACACCAGCAGCAACACGCCCAGAATTCGCATGCGAAGGCCCATCGGTGCCCCACTTCAGCCGGTTTCGTGCGCACGATCAACGGGAAGGTTCGTGAATCCGCCGCGCCGGCGAGGTCCGAAGTGGACATTCAGCGCTTCGCGCGCGGCCTTACGCGGCACGCACTGTACCGATCCGAAATCGTTCGCTTCGAAACGATGTCCCATTCCCGACAGCCGCGATTTGCGCCCGTACCGGCGAACCGATTCTTCCCCGTCGATCCCCCGGCTCAGCCGACGCCGAACAGGAACCGGCCGGACTCCGCCGGCGCGTCGATGCCGGCCGCCACCCGCGCGATCCGGCGCCGCGCGGCGCCGGCCAGCGCGTCCTCGCCCGAGCGCTGCAGGGCATCCGCGAGCACCCGGCCGGAGTGGACCTCGCCGAGCCGGTGGCCGGCGGCGCGGCGCAGCCGCACGGCCCGCCGGGCGTGCTCGACGCCGCCGGCGACGTCGCCCAGCGCCAGCCGGGCCCGGGCCGCGAGGGTGAGCAGCTGGCCCTCGACCAGGACGAACCCGTTGGCTCGCGCGTCGGCCAGCGCCTCGCCGGCGAGCGCGAGGGCCTCCTCGGCGGCACCGTGGGCCAGGCTCACCTCGGCCCCGCCGGCCCGCACGACGGTGCGGACGAGCCTGGCCTGGCCCGCCGCGGCGATCTCGGCCGCCACCGCTAGGGTCTCACCGGCCGCGTCGGTCCGCCCGTCGGCCAGCTGCGTCGCGGCGATCACGACGAGCGCCGTGGCCTCGGTGCGCCGGTCGCCGTAGTCGCGGGCGATGGCGGCCGCGGCGAGGCCGGCGTCGAGCGCCTCGCGCCCTCGGCCCGCCGCGCCGAGGATGTTGGCGAGATGCATCATCGCCTTGGCCTCGGCGCGGACGTCGCGGTGCTCTCGCCGAGCGGCGATGGCCCGGGTGAGCAGGTCCACGCCGATGCGGTACCGGCCGGCCAGGGCGTGTGCGGAGGCGAGGTTGTCCAGCAGCACCGGATTGGGTGGCAGGCCGGCGGCCGACAGGATCTCCAGCCCCGCCTCGAGGGCGGCCCGCGCCGCCGCCGGCCGGCCCGACTGCAGCAGCGCGTAGGCGGCGTTGTTGCGGGCGAGCACGCTGATGGCCGTCAGGCCGACCCGGTCGGCGATCGATCGGGCGCGCGCCGCGATGCGCACGGCGTCGCGCAGCCGGCCGGCGTCGGAGAGGGCGGCGCCGAGGTTGGCCAGCCCGGTCGCCTGCAGCTGCTCCCACGCCAGCTCGTCGCCCAGCCGCACCGCGGCCCGCATGTGCTCCTCCGCGCCGTCGTACTCGCCGATGGTGTAGTGAGCGTTGGCCAGGCTGAGGTGCGCCGTCGCGCGGCCGCGCGGGTCGCCGGCGGCACCGGCCGCGTCGAGCGCGGCCTGGCCGATCGCGAACCAGTCGCCGATGTGACCCCGGCGACCGAGGTAGCCGCGGACGGCGTCGGCCAGCAGCCAGGACATCGACGCGGGCCCGTGCTCGGCGGCGTGGCGGATGGCCGCGATGACGTTGGGCAGCTCCGCGTCCAGCAGCTGCGCCGCCGCGCTCGCTCCGCTCAGCTCCAGGCCCGCGCCGGCCGCGCCGGGCGGCGGCGCCCACATCCGCAGCACGTTCGGGTACATGAGCCGGGCGGCCTCGTCGGCGGCGGTCAGGTACCAGGTCAGCAGCCGCACCAGCGCCCCGGCCCGGTTCGGCTCGTCGTCCTCGGCCAGCGCCCGCTCGCGGGCGTAGCTGCGCAGCAGGTCGTGGCCGGAGTACCGCTCGCCGGCGGAGCGCTGGATCAGGTGCGCGCTGACGAGGCGGTCCAGGTGCCGGCGGGCGTCGGCCGCGGGCGCGCCGGCCAGTGCGGCCATCGCGGCGACCGTGACATCGGGGCCCGGTACGAGCCCGAACAGCCGGAAGACCCGCCGGGTCGCCGGCTCCTCGGCCCGGTAGGACAGGTCGAACGCCGCCCGGACCGCCGGCCGGTCGCCGTCGATCACCAGCACCGCGAGCGGATCGCGCGTGCGCAGCTCCGCGACGTACCGGGCGATGCCGCCGCACGATCGGTCCGCGATCGCCGCCGCCGCGACCCGCAGGGCCAGCGGCAGGTACGCGCACAGCTCGGCCAGCTCGGCGGCGGCGTCGCGTTCCGCGTCGACCCGTGACCGCCCCAGGTGCAGGCCCAGCAGCTCCAGTGCCTCGCCGGGACCCAGCACGTCGAGGGTCACCCGCCGGGCGCCGTCGTGGACGACCAGCTCGCCGAGCGCCGCGCGGCTGGTGATCAGCACCAGGCCGCCGGGCGCGCCGGGCAGCAGCGGGCGAACCTGCTCGGCGGAGCGGGCGTTGTCCAGCAGCACCAGCATCCGGCGGCCGGCGATCGTGCTGCGGTACAGCGCCGCCGCGGCCTCGACGTCGGCGGGCACCCGTTCCGGCGGCACCCCGAGCATCCGCAGCAGCCCGGTGAGGGCCTCGGCCGGCCGCACGGCGCCGGCGGTCGAGTAGCCGGAGAGGTTGAGGTACAGCTGGCCGTCGGGGAAGCGGTGCGCCACCCGTTGCGCCCACTGCACGGCCAGCGCGGTCTTGCCCACCCCGGCCATGCCGGACAGCGCGGAGATCACCAGCGGCGCGGCGGTCTCACCGGGCGGCGGCAGCATCGCGTCCAGGGCGGCGAGGTCCCGCTCCCGCCCGGCGAAGCCCGCGACGGCGTGCGGCAGCGCCCGGGGGATCGACGCGGCGGGCGCGGGCGCGGCGAGGTCCGGATCCCGGCGCAGTATCGCGTGCTGCAGTTGCTGCAGCGCGGCGCCGGGCTCGACGCCGAGGTCGGCGACGAGCACCGCCCGGGCCTGCCGGTACACCTCCAGGGCGGCCGCCTGGCGATCGGCGCGGAACAGGGCCAGCATCAGCTGCCCGGCCAGTACCTCGCGATACGGATGGTCGGCGACCAGGCCGCGCAGTTCGGCCACGAGCTGCGCGCCGCGGCCGAGCCCGAGCTCGACGCTCACGCGCTCCTCGATGGCGAGCAGCCGCTCCTCGGCCAGCCGGTCGGCCTCGGCGGCGACGCGCGGGCCGTGCCCGACGTCGGCATAGGCCGGACCGCGCCACAGCCGCAGGGCCGCCTCCAGGCGGGTGAGCGCCCCCGCCAGGTCACCGCCGGCGCGGGTGCCCCGGGCGGCGCCGATCAGCTCGGCGAAGGTCAGCGCGTCGACCTCGTCCGCCGACGCGACGAGCGTGTACGTTCCGCCCCGGTACCGCAGCCGGTCCGGCCGTCCGAGGACGCGGCGCAGCCGGTGCACGACGATCTGCAGCCGCTTGCGGGTCGCCGCCGGGTCCAGCGCCGGCCACAGCTGCGCGGCCAGCACCCCGGCCGGCACCGGCTCGCCGACGTGTGCCAGCAACGCGGCCAGCAGCTGCCGGTTCAGCGGCGGCCCGAGGTCGAGCTCCCGGTCGCCGTCGCGCGCCACCAGCTCGCCGAGCACACCGAACCACAGCCCGTCACGACCCCCCGCGTTCGCCACGCGGGGAGCTTGCGCCGCCGCGCGGGCGCCGTCAACCGCGGCCGGTAACCCGGCGACAACCGGGCGGCAACCGGCGCTCGGAGGATATGCACCATCCCTCTTCGTCGATCAAGTTCGTCGACCAAGCAAAGGAGCGCATGACGTGAGGCTGAGCAGAGTCGACCACGCCGTCGCCAGCGGCAGCGGCGACAGCGGCGGCCCGGTCTTCTCGCTGCCCTCGCCCGACAACGGCAAGGTGATCGCCAAGGGCATCATCTCCGGCGGCGACAACGGCACCGTCGTGAGCTGCGGGGCCGGCACCACCTGCACGTGGCGGTCGTACTACGCCGACATCCAGGAGTCCCTCGGCTGGTACGGGCTGACGTTCGTGAGCAACTGACCGGCCGGCGCCGACCGCGGGGCGGCGCCGGCCGATCAGGGCCCGCGAAACGACGTCGCATTCCCGACACTGGAGTCTTGCGCCCGCGCCCCCGCGTGCCGCAACATCGACTCCGCTTCATTGATCTTCTGAAGGGGAATGTTTCGATGCTCGCTCGCCTGAGGACGGTCGCGGTGGCGGCCGCTGTCGTCGCCACCGCGCTGGTCGTGACGCCGGGCCGCGCCGCCGCGGCCACCTGGGACGGCCAGATGGCCGCGAACACGTCGTGCGCAAACGGCGCCACCACCGCGGTGCAGCGGACCATCTCGACCAACACCCAGCTCGGCACGGTGATCGGCAAGGTCGAGCTGCGGTACAGCTCGAGCTGCCGCACGGTATGGACGCGCGTCACGTCCACGGCGGTCAGCTCGGCCTACATCGGTGGCTACGTCCAGCGCAATTCGGACGGCGCGTACTACCAGTGCAGCGAGTCCGGCTGGAGCGATAACCTCGGCGCCTACTACTGCCTGACGGCGATGCTCAACGACAAGGACGTCACGTCCTACGCCAAGGGCGGCATCCAGTACCAGGGCGCGACCTACACCGGCCAGACCAGCAACTACTGATCGCCCCCGCCCGGCGGGCCCCGGTCAAAACCGGGGCTCGTCGGGCCGCAGGATCATCCACAGGTGGCGGTCCGGGTCCTCGAAGGTGGCGGCGTAGCCCCAGGACTGCTGGGCGGGCTCGGCCACGATCAGGGCGCCGGCCGCGTGGGCGCGCTCGACCGCCGCGTCGACGTCGGCGGTGACGATGCTGAGCAGGCACTCGCTGCGGCCCGGCTCGGCGGGGCGGCCCTCGCCGACCACCCAGCCGAAGCCGCCGGTGGGTATGAGCATGAGCGAGACGCCGCCGGCGAGGGCGAACTGCAGCGGCTCGGGGATGCCGTCGCCGCCGGGCGGGCCGAACGGCTCGAGGCCGAGCGCGGCCGTGTAGAAGTCCCGTGCGGCGCGGCGGTCCGCGATGGGTAGCGCGATCGTGTAGGTCATACCCATTGCTACGTCGTCCGGCGGGCAAACTCATCGGCAGCAGCGCCTTGACGGCAAAGGCCGCCGACCTCATCGGTCGGCGGCCGTTTGCGAGTGCGTCTATCGGGTGGACTCGCGGTTGAAGAGCTTCTTCGACCACAGGTAGCCGCCGAGGGCGATGGCGACGCACCAGCCGACGGCGATCGCCGCGTTGTTGCCGATCGGCGTGCCCATCAGCAGGCCGCGGATGGTCTCGATGAGCGGGGTGAACGGCTGGTACTCGGCGAACCAGCGAAGCGCCGTGGGCATCGAGTCGGTCGGGACGAACCCGCTGCCCAGGAACGGCAGCAGGATCAGCGGCATGCCCACGTTGCTCGACGACTCGACGGTCTTGCTGGCCAGGCCGAGGGCTACCGACAGCCAGATGAAGGCGAAGGCCATCAGCGCCAGGACGCCGGTGAGCGCCAGCCAGTCGACGAGGCTCGCCGTCGGCCGGAAGCCGATGAGCAGGGCGACGCCGGTGACCATCGCGATGCCGAGCATGGTCTGGATGAGGCTGCCGATGACGTGCCCGGTGAGGACGGAGACCCGGGCGATGGCCATGGTGCGGAACCGGTCGACGATGCCCTCGGTCATGTCCATGGCGACCGAGATGCAGGTGCCCTGCACCGCGGCCGTGATCGTCATCAGGATGATCGCGGGGGTCACGTAGTTCACGTACTCCGACCGCCCGCCGGACGCCCCGCCGAGCCCGGCGCCGAGCGTGCCGCCGAAGACGTAGACGAACAGCAGCAGGAACACGATCGGCATGCCGACGAGCGTGATCGTCATGGACGGGTACCGCACCATGCGGTTGAGGTTGCGGCGCACCATCGTCGCGGAGTCGGCCAGCGCGTAGCTCATCGGGTTGCCACCTTTTCCTTGTCGGAGTTGCCCGTCAGGGCCAGGAAGACATCGTCGAGGTCCGGGGTGTGCACGCTGAGCGACTCGACCTCGACCGCGTGCGCGTCGAGCCGGTCGATCAGGGCCTTCAGTGCGCGGAGGCTGCCGTCGTGCGGCACCCGCAGGTCGAGCGCCTCGCCGTCGCGGGTCGCCTGACCCACGGCGCGGGCGGCGGTCTCGAGGTCGTGCGGGTCGGCGAAGCGCAGCTGGACGTGGCCGCCGGGAATGCGGCGCTTGAGCTCGTCGGCCGTGCCCTCGGCGACGATCCTGCCCTTGTCCAGCACCGCGATCCGGTCGGCGAGCTCGTCGGCCTCCTCCAGGTACTGCGTCGTGAGGAAGATCGTGACGCCGCCCGCGACGAGCTCGCGCACGATCTGCCACATGCTGCGCCGGCTGCGCGGGTCCAGCCCGGTGGTCGGCTCGTCGAGGAAGATGACCTGGGGCGTGCCGACCAGCGTCATGGCGAGGTCGAGGCGCCGGCGCATGCCGCCGGAGTACGTCGAGGCCGGCTTCCCGGCCGCGTCGACCAGGTCGAACTGCTCGAGCAGCTCGGCGGTCCGCCGCCGGCCCGCCGCCCGGCCGAGGTGGTGCAGGTCGGCCATCAGCGCCAGGTTCTCCCGGCCGGTCAGCAGGTTGTCGACCGCGGAGAACTGGCCGGTGACGCCGATCGCGGCCCGGACCGCGTCGGGCTCGGCGGCCAGGTCGTGGCCGGCGATCCGCGCGCTGCCGCCGTCGGCGCGGATCAGCGTCGACAGGATCTTGACGGTGGTGGTCTTGCCCGCGCCGTTCGCGCCGAGCAGCGAGAAGATGGTGCCCCGCGGGACGTTCAGGTCGACGCCGTCGAGCACGACGTGGTCGCCGTAGGACCTGCGCAGTCCGGTCGCTGTGATCATGGAAGGCTCCCTTCGCGGTTGGTGGTCAGGCGCGGCGGACGGTGATGTCGCCGAAGCCGGTGTGCGCACGGACGTTGACGGTGGCGTCGGCCCCGCCCGGTGCCCCGTCGAGCCCGTTCAGCGCGTTGTTCACGCGCCCGTGCCCGGTCTTCAGGTCGAGCTGTGCGGCGGTGCCGGCGGCGACGCCGATCTCCAGGTCGCCGGTCGAGGTGCGCAGCGTGACCGAGTCGCGCGCCACCTCACCGACGCGGATGGTCCCGTTGGAGGTCTTCGCGTCCACGCCGCCTTCGGCCCGCTCAACGTGGATGTCGCCGTTGGCCGTGCGCACCCGCACCGCGCCGGTGACGGTGCCGAGGTCGGTGTGGCCGTTGGAGTTCTCGACGACCACGGCCCCGTCGATCTCGCCGATGTGCACGCGCCCGCTGCCGGTGGAGACCTCGGCGTCGCCGACGACCGCGCCGACCTCGACGTGGCCGGTGGTGTCCAGGCGGAGCCGCCCGGTCCGGTCGAGCCGGAAGTCCCCGACGGAGGTCTTGAAGCGGCACTCCCCCAGCACGCCGGCGCTGTGGACGTCCGCGACGGACATCTCACCGCGCACCGCGGAGCCGATGGGCAGTTCGACGAGCACGGCGACCGACCTGGTCTTCTTCGAGAAGTCGAACACCGGGGACTTCGGACCGCGGACGGTCAGCGCGCCGTCGGCGTACTCGACGCGGGTCTGCCCCGCGGCCTGCACGTCGGAGTCGTCGGCCGCGTTGCTCGGCAGCACCTCGACGACGGTGTCGGTCCGGTCGCTGGCGATGAGCCGCACGTCGCCGACGGCGAGCTCGATGGTGACGGAGATCGGTTCAGGAGTGGCGTAAGCAGGCATGGAGAAACCATGGCCTTCGCCACTCACAGGGCTCTGACAGCGCACCGATACGCCCGCCCGGCCCGCGTCAGCGCTCGTCAGCCGCTGACGCCGTCTGCGATCATGCCGGGGTGCAAGTTGCGTTGCTTGGTCCGGTAGCAGTGGTTTCGGATGATGCGGTACCGGTGGATGTGCCGGGTGTCCGGTTGCGGATGCTGCTGGCACGGCTCGCCCTGGAGGCGGGGCGCCCGGTGCAGGCTGAGTCGTTGATCGACGACCTGTGGGGCGAGGAGCCGCCGTCGGGCGCCGCCGCGGCGCTGCAGGGCCTCGTGTCCCGGTTGCGCAAGGCGTTGCACGGCGTCGGATCGGTCGAGCTGGCGCCCGGCGGCTACCGGCTGCCGGTGCGCCCCGCCGACGTGGACGTGCACCGCTTCGAGGAGCTGGCCGGGCAGGGCCGGCGCGAGCTGGCCGCGGGCCGGGCCCGGGAGGCCGCGTCCCTGCTGGGCGCGGCGCTGGAGCTGTGGCAGGGCCCGGCCCTGGCCGACGTGCTCGATGCGCCCTTCGCCCGCAACGCGGCCACGCGGCTGCAGGAGGTGCGGGCGGGAGTCGTCGAGGACCGTTTCGAGGCCGAGGTACACCTGGGCCGTCACGCCGAGGTGCTGGCGGACCTCGGCGCGGCGGCCGCGGAGCGCCCCCTCGGCGAGCGCCTGGCCGGCCTGCGGATGCGCGCGCTGTCGGCGGCCGGGCGGCAGTCGGACGCGCTGGCCGTCTACGAGGAGATGCGCGCCCGGCTCGGCGAGGAGCTGGGCGTCGATCCGTCGCCGGAGCTGCGGGAGGTGTACCTCTCCCTGCTGCGCGGCGAGCTGGAGCGCCCGGCGGCGCAGCCGGCCGAGGCCCCGCCGAGCCGCCTTCCGGCGAGCGTGACCAGCTTCGTCGGCCGCGAGGACGAGATCGCGGCGCTCGCCCGCCTGATGACCGCGGCCCGCCTGGTCACCATCGTCGGCCCCGGCGGCGCCGGCAAGACGAGGCTGGCCCTGGAGGTGGCGGCGCGGGACGTGGCGTACAACCGGGGCCGGGTCTGGTTCGTGCCACTGGCCGGCCTGAGCGAGCCCGACCGCCTCGCCGACGCCGTCCTCGGCGTGGTCGGCGCGTCGGACGGCCGCCTGTACGACGGCGGCGGCCAGCCGAGGATGACCGCCGCCGACCGCCTGGCCGAGCTGCTCGACGTCGGCGACGCGGTGCTGCTGCTGGACAACTGCGAGCACCTCGTCGACGCCGCCGCCGAGCTGGCGGACGCGCTGCTCGTCCGCCTGCCGCAGCTGCGGATCCTGGCCACGAGCCGCGAGCCGCTCGCGATCACCGGCGAGGCGCTGTGCCACCTCGGCCCGCTGGCGCTGCCGACGGGCGAGCCGGACCTCGCCGAGGCGTCCGGCGCGGCCGCGGTGCGCCTGTTCGTCGACCGGGCCGGCGGCGTCCGCCCCGGCTTCACGCTCGACGAGTCCACGATGGACGCCGTGGTGGAGATCTGCCGCCGCCTGGACGGCATGCCGCTGGCGCTGGAGCTGGCCGCGGCCAAGCTGCGCTCGATGCGGGTGGAGCAGGTCGAACGCCGCCTCGACGACCGTTTCCGCCTGCTCACGTCGGGCAGCCGCGCGGCACTTCCGCGCGAGCGCACCCTCCTGGCCATGGTCGAGTGGAGCTGGGACCTGCTGGACGAGGCCGAGCGCACCCTGGCCCGCCGCCTGTCGGTCTTTCCCGGCGGCGCGCACCTGGCCGCGCTGGAGGCGGTCTGCTCGGACGCGTCCCTGCCGGCGGACGATGTGCTGTACGTCGTGGATGCCCTGGTGGAGAAGTCCATCGTCCAGCAGGTCGGCGACCGCTACCGCATGCTGGAGACCGTCCGCGCCTACATGGCCGACCGCCTGTCCGACGCCGCCGAGGACATCGCCCCGCGTTTCGCCGACTACTTTCTGGCCCTGGCCGAGCGCCACGAGCCGCTGCTGCGCACCCGCGACCAGCTGGCCGCCATCGCGGTCTTCGACGCCGAGCAGGACAACCTGGTCGCCGCCCTGCGATCCACCCTCGCCGCCCGCGACGCCCCTCGGGCGTACCGCTTCGTCAGGGCCTTGTTCTGGTACTGGGCGAACCGCGGCCTGAACACCCAGCTGGAAACGTTCATGGGCGCCCTGCTCGAGCTCGGCGACGCCGTCCCGCCGGAGGCCCGCCGCGCCTTCGACCTGCTCCGATCCGCCTCGGCGGCCCGCGAGGTCCACCCCGCCCGCCTCCTGTGGATCACGCAACGCGCCTTCTCCGGCGAGCTCGCCGAGCCTGCCGACTCCTCCGACAGCCACCTCCGGCTGGCCCTGACTTCGCCGGACCCGTGGCAGCGCGCCACCGCCAACTGGGCACACAACTTCACCCTCGTGGAGGCCGGCGACCTCGAGGGCGGCGCCCGGGCCCGCGAGGTGGCGTTGCGCGGCTTCGAGGAGGCCGGCGACCGCTGGGGCCTCGTCATGAGCCTGCTGGCCCTCGGCCGGGTCCCGTCCCTGCGCGGCGATTTCGCCACGTCGATCGCCGCCTTCGAGCGCGCGGTCGCGCTGAGCGTCGAGCTCGGCACCGAGGAGTACCTGTACTGGACCCGCAACCGCCTGGCCCGCGAACGGATGCGCGGCGGCGACCTGGACGGCGCCCACCGCGACCTGCGCGCAATGCTGGATCGCGCCGCAACCTCGGGCCAGCGCCGCCGCGAGGCCAGCCTGCAGTTCAGCCTGGCCAACTGGCAGCGGCGCGCGGGCCGGCTCGAGGCGTCCGAGCAGACCCTCGACGCGCTGGAGGGCCAGGTGCACCGCCTGCCGTACCCGGAACAGATGGCTCGGGACCTGATCGCCGGCACCAGGCTGATGAACCGCCTGGCGGCCCGGTCCGCTCCGGAGGCCCGCGCCCTGCTCCCCCGTGCCGTCCGCCCGAACTTCACCCGCGCCCAGAGCAACGGCCTGGCCTGGGCCGCCGAGCAGGTGGGCGAGCTCCTGGCCCTGGAGGACCGCCCGGCCGAAGCGGCCACCGCGCTGGGCCTGAGCGAGGCGATCCGCGGCGCCTTCGACGAGGGCGAGCCCGCGCTGCGCGCGCTGGTCGCCGCCCTGACCGACCGCCTCGGCCCGGACGGCTACCGCGACGCGTACGCCGCGGGCGCCGACCTGCCGAGGCCGGCCGCCCTGACCCGCCTCGCCGACCTGACCGCCCAGCCGGCGCTATGACCGACCTCGTGCCAGGTCCGGCAGGCTCAACGACCGCAACTGCGCGGCCAGGGCTTCCCTGTCCTCGTCACGGCTCATCGTTCAGTTGAGCACGCTCAAGACCCGCTGGGCCAGCGGTCCGGCGGACGCGGGGTTCTGGCCGGTGTACAGGTTGCGATCCACCACGGTGTACGGCTGCCACATCGGGCCGCGGGAGAAGTCCACGCCGAGCTTCTTGACCTCGTCCTCCATCAGCCACTTCGCCTTGGACGCCAGGCCCACCGCCTCTTCCTCGTCGTCGGTGAAGCCGGTGATCCGATAGCCGGCGAACGGCGACCCGCCCTCCGCGTCGCGGGTGGCCAGCAGCGCAGCCGGCGCGTGGCACACCACGGCCAGCGGCTTGCCCGATGCCAGCGCGTCCACCAGCAGCTTTCCGGAGTCGGCGTCGAACGCGAGGTCCTCCATCGGCCCGTGGCCGCCCGGGTAGTACACCGCGTCGTAGTCCTCCACGCGAGCGTCCGTCAGCGCGATCGGCCGCCGCAGCTCGTCGGCCCGCTCGATGACGTCTTCCTCCTCGCGCGCCTTCTGCTCACCACCGGCCATGTCCGGCCGCAGGCTCAGCATGTCCACCGTGGGTACCACGCCGCCCGGCGTGGCCACGGTGACCTCGTGGCCGGCCTCGGTAAAGGCGCTGTACGGGGCCACGAACTCCTCGGCCCAGTAGCCGGTGGGATGCCTGTGCCCATCCTTCAACGTCCAGTAGCTCGCCGCTGGCAGAACGAACAGCACCTCGGCCATCGACAATCACCCCCTCGATCCGGTCCGGCGCTCTGACATCCCTGCGCTACCCCTGAGGCCGCCCACTACACGGCGCATGAGAAAGGCGCGGCCACGGCCTGGCCTCTGGCGTTGCCGCTACAAGCTGTCCGGCCAACCGCGTCCCGCTGCGCTGCCCTGTTCCGGTCGCCATCCGCGCGGCCGTTGCGGGCCGTCGTGGCAAGACCGCACGTTCACTTGGACGAGGGGCTGGCAAACGACGCTCGGCCGATGGTGGCGGGCGCCTTCGGCCTGCCCTTTTCAACGGGGCACAGTGGTCCAGGTCCGACCCTGCCCACGGTCATTCCTCCAGACCGTCTGCCGCCGCCCGGGTCGTGCGGGTCATCAGTCGGTGGTCCAGGCCGTCGGCGGCAAGGTTGGCATCCGTCTCATCGTTCGCGGCTTCCGCCTGAGCGGATGCGCTATTTGAATGATCCGCCGAGTTCACAACGTGTCGTCCTAGACCTGAGCATTCCCGCCATCGACGAAGAACTCGGCGCCGGTGATGAAGCTGGCGTCGTCGGAGGCGAGGAACGTGACGGCCTTCGCGATTTCTTCGGGGCGGCCCAGGCGTTTCATGCTGACGCGCGAGGCCAGCACCTCCATCCCCTCGGGCCGGCCGGGGAGCATCTCCATCCCCTCGGGGTGTCCGTCGAGCATCGCGGTGCCGACCGGGCCCGGGCTGACCACGTTCACCCGGATGTCGCGGCCCTGGTCGTACAGGTCCGTCGTCCACGTGCGGGCGAACGACCGCACCGCCGCCTTGGTGGCCGCATAGACGCCCTGGCTGGGGTAGCCCTTGATGGCGACAACAGAGCCGGCCAAGATGATCGTGCCGCCGTCAGGCATCAGTGGCAGGGCCTTCTGCGCGGTGAACAGCGTGCCCTTGACGTTGGTGTTGAAGGCGCGGTCGACGTGCTCCTCGGTGATCGAGCCGAACGGGACCCGATCGAGGGTGGCGGCATTGGCGAAGACGATGTCGACGCGTCCCTGTTCCTGGCCGATCTGCTCGTAGATCCGGTCGAGGTCCACCGGCTCGGTGATGTCTCCCTGGATGGCGGTGACGGCGGGTCCGATGGAGGCCGCCGCAGCGTCCAGTTCGGGCTTGCGGCGGCCGACGATGTAGACGTGGGCACCCTCCCGGGCGAACTCTCTGGCGGTGGCCAGGCCGATGCCGGTGCCGCCGCCCGTGATGAGGGCGACCCTGCCCTCCAGCTTCCCGGGCATGATTTCCTCCCACGTCGCTGAGTTGGCGCGAAACGCACCTTCTACCCTGCTGGCGCCCAGGCCACACCAGACGTTCGGTCATTGACCATCTCTGGTGGCAGGGCCAACATCGCGGTGGTACCAGCTTCTCGGACGGGGTCGGCGATGAGCAGTGGCACAGCGGAAGGTACGGCGGCGCTGTCCGTACGTGATCTGAGCAAGCGCTTCGGCGACCGGGTTGCGTTCGAGCACGTCTCCTTCGAGGTTGCCCGCGGCGAGATCTTCGGCTTCCTCGGGCCCAACGGCGCCGGGAAGACGACCACGGTGCGAACCCTCGGCACGCTGATCGCGCCGACCTCGGGCTCGGGGACGGTCGCCGGGATCCCGCTGACGCCGGACAATGGGGTGGCCATCCGGCGGCGGATCGCCATCATGCCTGAGTCGCCGGGGCTGTACCTGCGCCTGAGCGTCGCCGAGAACCTCGCCTGTTTCGCGGACCTCTACGAGGTACCCAAGCCGCGTGAACGCATCGACAGCGCCCTGCGGGCCGTCAATCTGGCCGAGCGGACGCGTGACATCTGCGGCACCCTGTCCAAGGGCCTGCGTCAGCGGGTCGCCCTGGCCCGGGCACTGCTCAGCGACCCTGAGGTGCTCTTCCTCGACGAACCGACATCGGGCCTCGATCCGGTCGCGGCCCGGGATGTTCACGAGCTGATCGACGGGCTCCGGCGGCGCGGCGTCACGATCTTCCTCACGACGCACCGCCTCGAGGAAGCCGAGCGCCTGTGCGACCGCGTCGCGATCCTGAACACGACGCTTCGCACCATCGGGCGCCCGTCCGAGCTTCGCGAACAGCTGTTCACCAGGACGCTCACCGTCCGCGTAGCTGCCGTGCTGCCGGACCCCGATCGTGTCTTCGCGGGCCTCCCCGCAGTCGACGGGTGGCACCCGGACGGCTCTGCCGGGTACGTCCTGGCGGTGACCGACCCGACGGTCGCGGCGCCGGCCGTCGCCCGGGCCCTCGTCACGGCCGGCGCGGACGTGCTGTCGATCGGCGAGTCGCACCACTCGCTGGAAGACGTCTATCTCCAGTTCGTCGACGAAGACAGCGAGGCGCGACGCGGATGAGTCTCAGTGGCCGGCGGGTGCGGGCGATCTTCCGCAAGGAGCTACGGGACTACCGACGCAACAACTCGATCGTGGCGGCGATGGCGATCATCCCGCTGATCTTCCTGGTCCAACCGCTGGTGATCGTCCTCAAGCTGTCCGGCTCGGCGGCCGGGACGATCGCGCACGCGCACGCGCTGCTGTACATGCTGGCCATCCCGGCGCTGGTGCCCGCTCTGGTCGCTGCCTACTCGGTGGTGGGCGAGCGGACACAGGGCACCTTGGAGCCGGTGCTGAGCACCCCGATTCGTCGCGAGGAGTTTCTGCTGGGCAAGGCGCTGGCGGCGCTCGTTCCGTCGGTCGCGGTCGCGTACGCCGTCTACACCGCGTTCCTCGTGATCGTGAAGCTGTTCGCGGCGCCGGCCCTGGTGCCGGCCCTGCTGCGCTGGCCGGACATCGTCGCCCAGATCGTCTTCACACCGCTGCTGGCCGCATGGTCGATCTGGCTGGGCATCGGCATCTCGGCGCGGGTGGGCGACGTCCGGGTCGCGCAGCAGCTCGGGATGGTCGCGAGCCTCCCGACCGCCGTGGTGACTTCGCTCGTCGCGTTCGACGTGATCCACGCGACGGTCGGGCTGGCCATCGGCTGCGCCGCCCTGCTGCTGCTCCTCGACGGCCTCGGGTGGCGAACTCTGGCGGTGACCCTCAACCGTGAACGGTTGATCACCGGCACGCGGTGACGGCGCCTCACCAAGCTGCGCGTGAACCACCCCGAGCAAATCACCCGCCGCCCGAAGGGGCCTCGGTCGGGTGAACGAGGCCACTGCTGTACAAGATCAGAAAGGCCCGTTCCCAGATGCGGAAGCGGGCCTTGACCTGTGGTGGAGTTGAGGGGACTCGAACCCCTGACCCCCTCGATGCGAACGAGGTGCGCTACCAGACTGCGCCACAACCCCTTAACGGTTCGCCGAAGCGGACCGGCGCTAAGAGTAACAGAGGGCTTGAGGCGCACGCGAATCAGATACCCCGTATCGGGGGGTCACTGGCCCGAGGCGCGGGTGTCGTACGGGCGGCCGCGCAGAGACTGCATGCGCGCTGCCTCGCGGCGGGCGCGGTCGCGTTCGGCGAGCTGGCGGGACAGGGCCTCGCGGCGCGCGGCCGCGCGGCGCAGCTGCTCGCGGCGGACCAAAGCCTGGCGGCGGGCGATCCACGCGGCGTAGCGGGCCTCCTCGCGGCGGCGACGGCGGTCGCGCAGGGCCCGGGTCCGCAGGTGCGCCAGGTAGGTCAGCAGCAGGACGCCGGTGACGGCGAAGCCGACCCAGAAGCCTGGGCTGACGAGCGTGATCCCGCACACCTCGACCATGTTCAGCAGGACCAGGGCGAGCAGGACCCGGCGGCGGCGGTACATCGCCCGCGGCGCCCGGTGCACGCGGCGGCGGACCGTGGGGGGCACGGGGGTCAGGGCGCGGCGCGGCGGTGGCAGAGGCCCCGACGCCGAGGAGACGCGCTGCACGAGCAGGCGCGGCGGGTTGACCGGGCGGCGGCCGGGCACGGTGCGGCGACGTCGGTCGGCGCGGGACAGCACCCGCGCGGTCGACAACGCCCGCTCCGCCACCAGCCGCTCTGTTGCGTCGTATCGGCGCACCAACGCGGGCGCCAGGGCGAGAAGCCCAGCAGCGGCGAGGACGGCGAGGAGCACCGAGGTCGGCACCCTCACGCCTCCTAATCCAAGCCTCTCGCGCCGGTCCCCCAGGCGCGCGAGCCATTCAAGCCTGTGGAAGTTACATCGTGGTAACTCCGACACATGACCATACGTCGCGCGCGGCGTTCTACCACGTCAACACGCAGGACGAAACGCCCGGTCGAGCAAACCGGGCATAACCGAAAAGTCCGAAAGACGGGGCTAGGCGTTCGCTGAGGACTTGTGCCAGCGCTGCAGCAAGGAGCCGCCCTCGTCGGCGAGGTCCTCGGTGGTCATCGCGTAGCCGAGGTGGTCGCGCCAGTCGCCGTCGATGTGGAGGTACCGATGATGGTAGGCCTCCTGACGGAAGCCGAGCTTCTCCACGACCCGTCGGCTGGCGAGGTTGTCCGGGCGGATGTTCACCTCGATGCGGTGCAGGCCGCCGACGCTGAAGGCGTGGTCGACGACCAGGGCGAGCGCGGTCGGGATGATGCCCTTGCCGGCGTAGCGGGCGTCCACCCAGTAGCCGGCGTATCCGGAGCAGAAGGCGCGGCGCACGATGTTGCCGAGGGTGAGCTGGCCCACCAGCTGCGACTCGTAGCAGACCGCGAACGGCATCGCGCTGCCGTGGCGGGCGGCGCGGCGCAGGTCGGCGTGCACGGCGCGGAAGGCCGCGATGGAGTTGAGGTCGTACCAGGTGCCGTAGGGCGTCGGCTCCCACTTGCCGAGCCACTGCTCGTTGGCCCGGCGCACCTCTGACCACGCGCGTGCGTCGGAGCGCCGATACGGGCGCAGCGTGACCGGTCCGTCGGTGAGAACCGCAGGCCATCCGGGCTGACTCATCGCCGCCTATCCAAGAGTATGACGTCCACGGTGGAGCCGGCGGCCGCGCTGATGACCTTCTCCCCCAGCACCATGAGGCCGTTGGCGTCGGCCAGGCCGGAAAGGGTGTACGGGCCGCCGGCCAGCGGAGCGACAGTGTACCCGCCGCCGCGGCGCTCCGTGATGTACGCGGGACGGAACTCGCGCATCCCGGAAGGTGAGCTGACCGTCTCCAGCAGGTGGGCGCGCACGCTCGGGCGGAAGACCGGGTCGGCGCCGGCGAGCAGCTGGATCACCGGGCGGGCGAGCACCTCGAAGCCGATCAGGGCGGCGCCGGGGTCGCCGGGCAGGCAGACGATCGGCACGCCGTTGGGGCCGCCGACCGTGCCGTAGCCGATGGACGAGCACGGGTACACCGAAAGGTCCGAAAAGACCACCGTGCGCGACAGGATGCGCCGGACCATGTCGCCCGGGCCGGTGCCGGTGCCGCCGGTGGTGATGATCAGGTCGGCGCGCAGCATCTGGTCGTCGAGCAGGCCGCGCAGGCCCTCGGGGTCGTCGTCGCAGATGCCGACGCGGTACGCGTGCGCGCCGGCCTCGGCCGCCGCGGCGGTCAGCGCGTGGGAGTTGGCGTCGACGACCTGGCCCGGCTGGCTGGCCCGCCCGACGTCGACGAGCTCGTCGCCGGTGGCGATGACCACGACCCGCGGGCTCGGGCGGACCACGACGTGGCCGATGCCGCTGGCGGCGAGGACCGAGACCAGCGGGGGCGTGACGTAGGCGCCGGCCCGGGCCAGGACCGCGCCGGCGGGCAGCTCGTCACCGGCCCGGCGCACACCGTGGCCGCGCTTGGTCGGGTGGTACACCTCGACCGCCGCCATCCCCTGGTCGGTCATGCCCGGCGGCACGATGACGTCGGCGGAGACCGGCATGAGCGCGCCGGCGGCGACGGAGAAGCAGGTGCCGGGGGTGAGGCGAACCGGGCGCCAGCTCGAGGCGACCAGGTCACCGACGACGCTCAGCCGGACCGGGCGGCCCGGCTGAGCGTCGCTGATGTCGTCGAAGCGCGCGGCGTAGCCGTCGATGGCGGCGTGGTCGAACGCGGGCACGGGGCCCGGCCCGACCACGTCTTCGGCGAGGACGTTGCCGTGCGCGGCGGTGATCTCCAGGTCCAGCGGGGGCAACGGGCGCAGCCCACGGAGCACGCCGGCGAGGTAGCCGGCGAGGGGGACGCGCGCGTTCGGCCCGACGCCGGCGTCGCGCGCCGCGTCGTGGTGGGAGCCCGTCGCTGGAACCGCTGTCACCCGCGCAGATCCTTCTCCACGAACTGGGTCAGCCAGTGGCTGAACGCCTTACCGAGGTCGTCGCGCTTCACCGCGAGCTGGACGACCGTCTGCAGATACCCCAGCGGCATGCCGGTGTCGTACCGCGTGCCGCGATAGACGATGCCGTGCACCGGGGTCCCCTCCGCCAGCAGCAGCGCCATGGCGTCGGTGAGCTGGATCTCGCCGCCGGCCCCGGGGCCGATGCGCCGGATCGCGTCGAAGACCTCCGGCGGCAGCACGTATCGCCCGACGATGGCGAGGTTGCTGGGCGCCTCTTCGGGCTTGGGCTTCTCCACCAGCGCGGTGACCTTCACCGTCTCGCCGGCGTCGACCGTGTGATCGGAGGGTTCGACGGCGGCGATGCCGTATCGGTTGGTCTCCTCGGGGTCCACCTCGATGAAGGCGAGGACGATGCCGCCGGTCTGCGCCTGCAGGTCGAGCATCGCCGGGAGCAGGGGTTCGGCCTCGTCGACGAACTCGTCGCCGAGCAGGACCGCGAAGGCTTCGTTGCCGACGTGCGACTCGCCGTACGAGACGGCATGCCCCAGACCGAGCGGCTCTCCCTGCCGGCACGTGTAAATTTCGGCGAGCTCGGCGGGGCGCTTGATCGCCTCGAGGCGCTTGGTGTCGCCCTTCTCCGCGAGGCGCGCCTCCAGGTCGGGGCGGCGGTCGAAGTGATCGACCATGGAGGTCTTGCCGCGGCCGGTCACCAGGAGGATGTCCCTGATGCCGGATGCGGCGGCCTCCTCGACGATGTACTGCAGCACCGGGCGGTCGACGACCGGCAGCAGCTCTTTCGGGACGGCTTTGGTGGCCGGGAGGAAGCGGGTGGCTAGCCCCGCCGCCGGGATCACGGCTTTGACAGCCCGCTGGCGCGTGGCGGACTGGTGAGGAGTCGTGTCAGGCATGTAGAAAGGCTAGCCGCCGCGGCTCTGTCGCGGTGGTTGCGCCGCCTTCGCCGCGCCGGGCGTCACCTCAGCACTCGCCTTCCCGCCGATCACACCGGCCGCCAGGCGATACGTGTCGCGACCTCCGGCCTTCGCCGCATACAGCGCGTCATCGGCCGCCTCGAGCACGGCCGCGCCGGTCGTGCCATGATACGGAAATACTGCGATACCGATCGATACCGTGACGGGAATCCGACGTGGCGGCGGTCCGCCGGTGGACGACACGACGAGCACCGGGCTGCGCCGCACGGCGGCACCGAGCCGCTCGGCGAGCACCGAGGCGCCGCCCGCGTCGGTCTCCGGCAGCAGCACCACGAACTCCTCCCCGCCCTGGCGGAACGCGAAGTCGACCTCGCGGATCTCCGCGCGCAGCCGCCGCGCGAACTCGGCCAGCACGGCGTCGCCCGCGGGGTGGCCGTAGGTGTCGTTGACCTCCTTGAAGTGGTCGAGGTCGAGGGCGAGCACCGCGAGCGCCCGGCTGAAGCGGCTGGCCCGCTCGACCTCGCGGCGCAGCGACTCGCGCAGGTAGCGGTAGTTGGACAGGCCGGTCAGCGGGTCGGTGAGCGACAGCCGCTGGGCCTCCTCGTGGACCCGGACGTTGTCGACGGCGACGGCGGCCTGCCCGGCGAACGTGCGCAGGGTGATGAGGTCGGCGTCGTCGAACTCGTCGAAGCCGTGCCGGTCGTAGAGGGCTAGCACGCCGCGGGCGGCCGGCGGGCGGTCCGACTGCGGCTCCAGCCCGGTGGTCGGGCCGGCGGCCGGCGCGGCGATCGGCACCGCGACGTACGTCACGCAGCACGGCTCGAGCGGCGAGAGGACCGGCCCGTCGCGCTCGACGCGCCCGCGCATCGGCTCGCCGGACGCGGCGACCATGCCGAGCAGGCCCTCGCCGGCCGGCAGGCGCAGGTCGGCGACGTCGGCGCCGCCCGGCATCGCGAGCCGGCCCTCGCCGACCTGCCCGCGCAGCTCCGAGCCGGCCTGGTCGACCATGAGCACCACCCCGGCCTGTGCCCCGGTCGCGGCGGTCGCCGTCTGCAGGATCACCTGCAGGATGCGGTCGAGGTCGTGTGTGCCCGCCAGGGTGTCGCCGAGCACGCCGAGCTGGCCGCGCAGCTGGTCCCGGCTGGCCGTGAGCGCCTGGACGTACCCCTGCATCTCCCGCGTCATGCGGTTGAACGTCTGCCCGAGCCGCCCGACCTCGTCCTGGCTGCGCACCGGCACCCGCGCCCCGAGATCGCCCGCGGCGACGCGCTCGACCGCCTGCGCGAGCTCGGTCAGCGGCTGCGTCGTGGAGCGGGCCAGCCACCAGGCGACGCTGATCGCGACCAGCCCGGCGCAGACCACGACGGCCACGAGCACCCCATAGAGTCCCTGCGTGTCGGGCGCGGGCACGCTGATGGCCAGGGTGAGCGGCTGGCCCGGCTGCGGGTCGAGCCGGCGCACCAGCCGCCCGTCGTCGGTCGTGCCGGTCGCGCCGGGCACCAGGGCGCGGGCCAGGGCGACGAGGCCGGCATCCTCGGCGGTGGGCTGCGCGCCGCCGGCGAGGGAGTTGATCCGCACGCCGCTGGCCGAGGCGAGCCAGCCGAGCAGGTCGGCGTCGACGGGCTCGACCGCGTAGGACCACCCGACCCGCCGCCCTTGCGCGTCGAGGACGTCGACGGAGGCGGACACGGCCGCGAACACCGAGGTGGTGGGCGCCGCGCAGTCGGCCCACGGCCGGGCCGGCAGGTCGCCCGCGGAGGTGAGCACGGTCCCGTCGGCCCGGGTCACCTCGACCGCGCGGGCCAGGCCACGGGAGATCGCCGCCTGCGCCGCGTCGGGCCGCTCGCCCGGCAGCGCCGCGGTCTCGGCGGCCAGCCGAAGCCGCTGGCAGGTGAGGGCGAGGGCGGCGCGCAGGTTCTCGGCGCCGGACTCGAGCCGCTCGGAGGCACGCTGGTCGCTCACGGCCGCCACGGCGATCCCGACGAACACCGCGCCGAGCAGGACCGGCCCGAGGACGACCGCGAGAAAGGCGGCGGTGAGCCGCGCACGCAGCGTCACGTCCCGTCCTCCAACACATCGGTTGATGCGATGCTGTCACAAATTCAGGAGGAATCGAGTGGTCCCACCAAGGGTGTCCCCCAAATCCGAGCTCAGAGCGCATATCCGCTCCGTGCGCCGCGCCATGCCGGACCTCGAACGGACGACCGCGGACCGCTCCCTGGCCGCCGCAGCCTCCGATCTGGTACGTCAGGCCGGCGCCCGCACCGTGTCCGCCTACGTGCCGCTGGCCGGGGAGCCCGGCGGCGGGGAGCTGGTGCCGGCCCTCGCCGGGGCGGCCGAGCGCCTCCTGCTGCCCGTCCTGCTGGACGACAACGACCTGGACTGGGCCGAGCACGACGGTTCGTTCGCGCCCGGCCGCTTCGGCCTGCTCCAGCCGACCGGCCCGCGGCTGGGCCGCGAGGCGGTCGCCGGCGCCGATCTCGTCCTGCTGCCCGGGCTGGCCGTCTCGCCTGACGGGACACGGCTGGGGCAGGGCGGCGGCTCCTACGACCGGGTACTGCAAAGGGTGGAGGCGCCGACGGTCGTTCTGCTGTACCCCGGGGAATTCCTGGCCGACGTCCCCTCCGAGCCGCACGACCAGCACGTCTGCGGCGCGATCGAGGCGAGCGCGGAGCGTTATGAAACCGCGCACGTCCACTGGACGAAGGGGTGCTCAATGACGCAACATTGGCACTCGAAGTATCGGAGTGCCAATGATGGAGGCTGAGCGGTGCCGACCTACCAGTACGCCTGCACGGAGTGCGGCCACCAGCTGGAAGCTGTCCAGTCGTTCACCGACGACGCGCTGACCGTCTGCCCCGAGTGCCAGGGCCGGCTGCGCAAGCAGTTCTCGGCGGTGGGCGTGGTGTTCAAGGGCTCCGGCTTCTATCGCACCGACTCGCGCTCCGCCGCGAAGTCGTCGAGCTCGTCGTCCACCAAGACGGAGACGAAGAGCGAGTCGACGAAGACGGAGACCAAGAGCGAGACCAAGACCGACTCGAAGCCGGCCACGACGAGCTCGACGCCCGCGGCCTGAGGCCTGGATCACACGAAAAAGCGCCCGGGAGACCGGGCGCTTTTTGACATGTGTGTGAGATCAGTCCCAGTGCGGCGGGCGGTCGGAGAGCAGCCGGTCGTCGTTGGTCGACGCGCGCTCGCCCCACCCCGCGTCCGTGTCGTCGGTCGTGTGGTCCGGGAGCACGACCAGCTCGTCTGCGAAGTCCTCGAAGGACACTTCACGCTGTTCATCGGTGGGAGCCCACCCGTTCGTACCTGCCACGGCAGCGAGACTACTCCTGGCAGTTTGCGAGAAAGTGGCCGAATGACGACAGTCGCCTCTGCGGTACACCGGTCACACTCGGCGGCATGACACAACCCACCCCGGAGACGGCGCCGGACCTCCCCCTCGGCGAGGCGCCCGCGGACGACCAGGAGACCCAGCGCCTGGACCAGCAGGACCCCGACTCCACCCGCCCGATGTCGCTGGCCGAGCTGCGCGAGCTCAACCTCGACTGAGCCGCTCACACGGCGCCTGACCCGCTTACCGAGCCAAGGGTGAGCGGGTCAGGTGGGTAATCTCAGTGCTGTGAGCGACGACGCGTACTGGCGGCGCCCGGCGGAGGGCGCCGAGGCGCCCCCTCCCGCGCCCGCCGCCCCGCCGAGCGTCCCCTACACCGGTGCGCCACGCAGCACCCCGCCACCGCCCGGCTGGCGACCCCCCGTGGTCGAGAACCCGGCTCCGCCGCGCCGCCTGCCGGCGCAGGACGTCGAGCGGATCGAGCGCGAGGAACAGGCCGCGACGATCCTGACCAAGGGCATGGGCATCTTCGCCGGGGCCGTCGCGCTCGTCCTGCTGCTGATCCTCTGCGGCCGGGTGCTCTTCTAGAACCCGGACCAGACCATGTGGGCGCCGGAGTCACCGGTCTTGTACACGTAGTAGCCCGACACGACCGCCAGCACCACCGCGAGCCCGGACGCGACCCAATGCGCCGCCGACGGCGCCTTGATCTGCGCGCGCCCGCCCTTGGCCGCGATCATGAACGCCATGATCAGCGCCACCACGGCCAGGCCGAGGATGAACCAGAACAGCTTGTCGGCGTAGCCCTCGTGGTCCGTGATCAGCTTCTTCATGTCCGGCGACTGGAACGCGCGGTTGGCGCTGAACTGCTCGCCGGACTCCTTCGCGAAGAACACGGCTCCCGGGGCGGCCAGCGCGAACACCACGAGCGGCCAGCGAATGTGCCGACGGCTTGCCGGCCAGACCGCGTACAGCACCGCGGTCAGCGCCAGCAGGGGCACCAGCACCACCGCCGCGTGGATGTACAGCGGGTGTGCCGGGATGCCTAGGACACGATCGAACACGGTGCCTCCTTTTCGGTTGCGATCCTCCCCCGGGGGTGCGTACCCGTCCAAAAGATCCAAGGTTCAAGAGTCCGGAAACATTTGAACGGTTCCAGCCTGCGTGGTCTGATGGAAGCGTGTCGGGTGAAGATCTGCTGCGCGCCCGGGGTCTGCGAGTCACGCGACCCCGGCTGGCCGTGCTGGAGGTCCTCGAGCAGTCCCGCGGCCATCTCGACGTCGAGCAGATCGCGGCCCGGGTGCGCCAGCGCCTGGACACGGTCTCGACCCAGGCGGTGTATGACGTGCTCAACGCGCTGTCCCGGGCCGGGCTGGCCCGCCGGATCGAGCCGGCCGGCAGCCCGGCGCGGTACGAGTCGCGGGTCGGCGACAACCACCACCACGTGGTCTGCCGGGGCTGCGGCGAGATCGCCGACGTCGACTGCGCGGTCGGCGACGCGCCCTGCCTGACCCCGTCGCAGGCGCACGGCTTCATCCTGGACGAGGCCGAGGTCACATTCTGGGGCCTGTGCCCGGCCTGCCAGGCCAAACGCGACCAAGACCTGCAGTGACCGACGTTGGGCTGTTCGGCCCGGACTCGATCACCTGGCGCGTGCACCGTGAGCCGTTCGTCTCCGTCGGCGGGCTGCGCAGCCTCTACCTGCAGGCCCTGCACCCGCGGGCGGTGGCCGGCGTCGAGCAGAACAGCCGCTACCGCAAGGACCCCTGGGGCCGGCTGGCCCGCACCTCGACGTACGTGACCACCGTGATCTACGGCACCACCGAGGAGGCGGAGCGCGCCGGCCGGCGGGTCCGCGCCCTGCACGCCCGGATGACCGCCGTCGACCGGCGCACCGGAGAGCGCTTCCGCATCGACGACCCGGAGCTGCTGCGCTGGGTGCACGTCACCGAGGTGGAGTCGTTCCTGACCGCGGTGCGCCGGGGCGGGCTGCGGCTCACCACGGCGGAGGCCGACGCCTACTACGCGGAGCAGACCCGCACGGCCGCGCTCGTCGGGCTGGACCCGGCCACGGTGCCGGCGTCGGTGGCCGAGGTCGTGGAGTACTACGCCGCGATGCAGCCGTCGCTGGAGCTCACCGTCGACTCGGCGGCGACCGGCGTGTTCCTGACGGTGCCGCCGCTGCCCTACGGCCTGGGGCTCACCCCGGTCCGCGGCGCGTCGCTGGGCATCTCGGCGCTGGCGATCGGGCTGCTGCCGTCGTGGGCGCGCCGGCTCTACGGGCTGCCGCCCCTGCCCGGCGCCGACGGCCTGACCGCGGTGAACAGCTTCGTCCTCGGCCGGCTGCTGCGGGCGGTGCCGGTGGAGTGGATCGAGTCGCCGGCCCGCAAGCGCGCGATGGAGCGCCTCGGCCTGCGTGACTGACCCGGGGCCCGGCCGCTGCCCGCGCCCACCGGCCGGAACAGCCGTTACGGTAACGCCTGTTACGCGGGGTACCGATATTTCGGATGTCACCGTGTCTATCACCTATGTCGCGATTCGCCGCGTCTGGCGGACCAGGCGACGTGCGCCTGGTCCGCCGTCTGCGCCGCAGGCTCAGCGGGCCGTGCAGGTCACCGTGGCCGGTGCCGTGTTGGCGCCCGAGTAGCTGGCGCCGAAGCCGGGGGCCACCGAGGCCGACGGCGCGAGCGAGCCGTTCCAGTCGGCGTTCTTCACCGTCACCGCCGCGCCCGTCTGGCTCCACACGCCCGACCAGCCGTTGGTCACCTTCTGGTTGCCCGGGAACGTGAACGTCACCGTCCAGCCGGCGATGGCCGAGGCGCCGTTGTTGGTCACCGTCACCTCACCGTTGAAGCCGTCGCCCCACTGGTTGGTGACCTTGTACGTCGCCGAGCACGACGGCGTCGTCGAGCCGCCGGTCGTGGTCACCGACACCGGGTCGGACAGCACCGAGAGGTTCCCGGCGGCGTCCTTGGCCCGCACCGCGAACTGGTACGCCGTGCTCGCGCTGAGCCCCGTGACGTTCGCCGACGTGCCGGTCGCGGTGGCCACGACCACCGGGCCGGCGGTGCCGCCGAGGCGCAGCACGTCGTACCCCGTGACGCCGACCGTGTCCGTCGACGCGGCCCACGAGAGCGTGACGCCGCTGGAGGTGATCGCCGAGGCGACCGGCGTGCCGGGCTTGCTCGGCGGCGTCACGTCCCCGGTCTGCGCCGACGTGGTGACGGTGCCGGCGGCCGAGGCGGCCGAGGCGTTGCCGGAGGTGTCGAGCGCGACGACGGTGAACGAGTACGCGGTCGACGGGGTCAGCCCGGAGATCGCCAGCGAGTTCGTCGCGCTCGTGCCGACCAGGGTGCTGCCGGAGTACACGTTGTAGCTCGCCACCGCCACGTTGTCCGTCGACGCCGTCCAGGTCGCGGTGACCCCGGTCGCGGTGACGTTGGTGAACGAGGGCTTCCCCGGCGTGCTCGGCGGCGTGGAGTCGACCGGGCCGCTGCCCGGCGCGTCGCCCCACACCTTGGTCGAGCCGTCGAACAGCGTCATGCGGCTGTTCGCGGCCTGGGTCGTGCCGCCCGGCAGCGACCAGTCGTTGGACGGGTCCCAGGTGCCGGCCGAGGTGATGCGGAACTGCACCTCGCGCCGCCACGCGGACTGCCCGGCGGGCGCGATCGTCTGCCCGGCACAGCTCACGGTGACGTAGTAGGTGCTGCCGGACACCAGGGTCGGCCCGGTCGGCGCCGAGCACTGGTTGTAGGCGCTGGACAGCGTGATCTGGCTCGGGGTGGTGGTGCCGTCGAGGGTGAAGTAGTAGCGGAACGAGCCCTGGGTCAGCGCCCGGGCCGGCCACGCCGACTTGTTGTAGACCAGCGCCTTGACCTCGGTGAAGCCCGGGCCGGATGCGTTGATCGAGGACTCGATGTACATCTCCGGCCCGTCCGGGCTCTCCGCGACCGGGAAGTTGGTCAGGGCCGTGCCGCCGAACTCGCTGTACATGCGGGCCAGCGCGCTGGTGAACCCGGCGTTGTAGTCGGTGGCGACCTCGTTCATCACGTAGTCCTGGCGGCTGTCGGTGTAGGCGTCGTTCGGCGACGACGGGCCGCCGACGAGCGCGCCGTAGAGCGTGTGCCGGGACTGCGCCGGTTCCTGGATGTTGTCCGTCCACGAGCCGTGCGCGGTGCGGTGGTGCGGGTTCTTCGGCGGGTTGGCCCCGAAGCCGATCATGTAACTCGAGCTGCGCGGGTTGTCGCCGAGGATGTAGTTGATCTGGCGGACGCCGAAGTCGTGGTACCGCGCCTTGCGGGTCGCGTCCGTGAGGTAGTCGCTGTAGACGAACGCGACGAAGGAGGTGTTGGCGGCGTACCGCAGCGAACCCCAGCTGTCGAGGACAGCCTCCCCGCCGGGCGACGTGGGCACCTTCTGGCCGTTGACGCCGACGGTCCAGTAGTCCAGCCAGCGGTTGGCGTCGTCGATGTAGCGCTGCTTGCCGGTGAGCTTGGCCAGCAGGACGTAGCAGCCGTACGACTTGTCGTCCCAGGCGATCGTCCAGCGGTAGGACTTCGTCGTCGTCTGGTTCTCGTTGCTGAGGTTGTCGTAGCCGGCCTCGGCCTTGGCCAGGTACGAGGCGTCGTTCGTGGCGCGGTACAGCCAGATCGCGCCCCAGACGAGCTCGTCGTTGTAGCCGCTCCACGAGTTGTAGTAGCTCGCGGCATCGGTGATGCAGTCCGTGTACTTCTTGCGGACCGCATCGGCGAAGGAGTACAGCTGCTTCGCGTGCGTGACGAGGGTGTCGGCGTAAGTCGGGTCCGTCGGGCGGATCACGATCGAGGAGGCGGCCATCGCGGCGGCGGTCTCGCCGGCCAGGTCCGAGCCGCCACAGGTGGCATCGATCTTGTACGCCGGGCGCGCCATCGGCATCACCTCGGCCGGACCCCACCAGGCATGGTCGGCGTTGCCGTTGCCGACCTGGCCGTAGAGGACGTTGGCGCTCGGGTGGGCCCTGATGAAGTAGTCGTTGACGAACTTGAGGTTGTTGACCAGGTTCGTCAGCTGGCCCGAGTTGGTGTAGGCGGCGCGGTACTCCACCGCGCCCCACGCCAGCATCGTGGTGGAGAACGCCATCGGGAACCCGAACTTGACGTGGTCGCCGGCGTCGAACCAGCCGCCAGTGAGGTTCACCCCGACGTCCGAGCCGTCGTTCATGGCGGAGTTGCCGCGCCAGCCGACGCGGTTCCAGGACGGCTTCGGCCCCGACTGCTGCGCCTCGTAGAACCAGATCGACTTCTGCAGCGCCTCGGCGTAGTTGAACGCGGGCGCCGCGTGTGCGGCGGGCTGCTGTATCGCCACGACGAGCGCGGCGGCGGCGGCCACGACGGCGCTCAGTATCGCGATTCTGCTTTTGGGCATCGACTTCCCTCCCTGCGGCGGCTGGTCGGATTGAACCCGCCGTCGCACCGGCTTACGAGGGAAGCGCTCTCTTCGCGGCTATCGCCGCAGGTCGGGCACTGAAAGTTGCACGTCTACGCGGCTCGTGCGGGATGGTTGGGCGGCAGCGCACACGCCGCCGTGCCGCCGGGCATGCGGTGGCGGTTGCGGGCCACCCAGCGGTACACCGGCCAGGCCAGCGCGGAGATCGGCCGCAACCCGAGGACGGCGCCGGCGAGGCGCCACGGCTGCCGCGCCCGCTGGAGCAGGTCGGCGATCGCCACCGGGCCGCCGGTCGCACGGCCGGGCGCCACGTAGTACACCGCCGAGCTCACCTGCTCCTCGGTCAGCCCCAGCGCGTCGAGGTCGGCGAACTGCCAGGCCAGGACCTCGGCGTCGGGCCGGATGCGGCGCTCGATGAACCGGGCGCATGATGAACAGAAGGCGCAGTCACCGTCGAACACGAAGGTCGGGCGTTCCACCCATCCATCATCGCGCACATGGGTGCATGCGAGAGGGTGAGCCCCGACACCGGTTGGGAATGCCGGTAAGGGGTATGTGGTTATGACGGTGCATACACGATACGACGCCATGAACGATCGGAGCTGAAAAGCATGGCAACCGTAGAGCTGACCGCGGAGAACTTCGCCGAGAAGGTCCAGGGTGATGGCATCACCCTGGTGGACTTCTGGGCGGAATGGTGCGGCCCGTGCCGGATGTTCGCGCCGGTCTACGAGCGGGTCTCCGACGCCAACCCGGACATCGTGTTCGGCAAGGTCGACACCGAGGCGCAGCAGGCCCTCGCGGCCGAGTTCAACATCCGGTCGATCCCGACCCTCATGATCGTCCGCGACGGCGTGGCCCTGTACTCCGAGCCCGGCGCGCTGCCGCAGCAGGCCCTCGAGTCCCTGATCCAGCAGGCTCGCGACCTCGATATGGCCGAGATCCGCGCGAAGGTCGCCGAGGCCGAGGCCCAGGCGAAGGCTCAGACGGCGTAACGGTCCGCGGGTCGCCTTGTCTTTGGTTCGTACGCGTGTTCGAATGGGTGCGTGCGATGGGACAACCTGAAGGCGACTGGCGGTCCTGGCACCGGTGACACCGGGCAGCCGCGGGCGCTACCGCTCGCGCTGCCCGGCGCCGTCGTGCGCACCTTCGACACCCCCGAGTTCCGCGGCGTCACCTTCTACGAGATCCGCGCGAAGTCCCTCATCAACCGCGTCTCCGGCGGCGCGCGGGTCCCCTTCGAGTGGACGCTGAACCCGTATCGCGGCTGCACACACGCCTGCGTCTACTGCCTGACCGGCGACACGGCCATCCTGATGGCCGACGGCACCACACGCCCCTTGGCCGACCTGCGCGTGGGCGACGAGATCATCGGCACCGTCCGCGACGGCCGCCAGCGCCGCTACACGACCACCAAGGTCCTCGCGCACTGGTCCACGTCGAAGCCCGCCCACCGCATCACGCTCGCCGACGGCACGACGCTGGTCGCGTCGGGCGAGCACCGCTTCCTGACCGACCGCGGCTGGAAGCACGTGACCGGCGCGCGCCACGGCCGCAGCCGCCGCCCCCACCTCACGACGGCGAACCGCCTGGCCGGCATCGGCGCCCTCCCCGCGCCGCCGCCGCTGTCCTCCCCCGACTATCGCCGCGGCTACTTGTGCGGCTTCGTCAACGGCGACGGCCACGCGTCCCCGGTCCCACCGGCGGCCTTGCAGCGCGCACACGACTACGCCGAGTCCTTCGGCGGCCTGCACGCCCTGACCACAGCTCCCGGCTCGACGGACCGCGAGTTCGCCGGCGCCAGCGTCCGCGACGCCAGCGCCGTGCTCGACTGGCCGGACCACCCGTCCCGTTCGTGGCGCCTGGGCTTCGTGGCCGGCCTCTTCGACGCGGCGGGCTCCCTTTCGGCCGGTCTCCCGTTCTTCGCGCCCTCCGACAAGGCGGTGCTCGACTGCCTGGTGGAGTCCCTGTCCGCCTTGGGCTTCGCAACGACGATCGACGACCCGTGCACGACCTCAATGTTTCGTCACGTGTCTGATTTTTCGAACATTTCCGATTTTTCTGATTTTTACGGGGCTACCGCCTCCCTCGGCGGGAACGGCGTCCGCGTGCTCGGCGGCGTCCGCGAGCGCGTCCGCTTCGCCCTGATGTTCGGCGCAACTCGCCCCGCCCTGTCCCCCGGCATCGCCGGCGACCTGGTGCGCGGCGACGAAACCCTGCGCGTGACCGCCGTGGACGATCTCGGCATCACCCTGCCCATGTACGACATCACAACGGGCACCGGCGACTTCATCGCCAACGGCGTGGTCAGCCACAACTGCTTCGCCCGCCACACCCACACCTACCTGGAGCTCGACCCCGGCCACGACTTCGACTCCCAGATCGTCGTGAAGGTCAACGCCGCCGAGGTCCTCCGCCGCGAGCTCTCCGCCCGCAGCTGGCCCGGCGCCCACCTCGCCATGGGCACCAACGTCGACTGCTACCAGCGCGCCGAGGGCCGCTACCGCCTGATGCCCGACATCCTGGCCGCCCTGCGCGACCACGCCAACCCGTTCTCGATCCTGACGAAGGGCACCCTGATCCTGCGCGACCTGGACCTGCTCCGCCAGGCCGCCGCGGTGACATCGGTAGGCCTGTCGATGTCGATCGGCTTCGTCGACGAGACGCTGTGGCGCTCGGTGGAACCCGGCACCCCCAGCCCACGCCGCCGCCTGGACGCCATCCGCCGCCTGAGCGACGCCGGCTTCCCGGTCGGCGTCCTGATGGCCCCGATCCTGCCCGGACTGACCGACGACGACTCGTCGATCGACGCCACCGTCGCGGCCTTGTCGGCAGCGGGCGCGACCAGCATCGTCCCGATCGTGCTCCACCTCCGCCACGGCGCCCGGCAGTGGTACCGCACCTGGCTGACCCGCGAGCACCCGGCGCTGCTCCCCCTCTACCGCGACCTCTACGCGCGCGGCTCCTACGCCCCGCAGTCCTACCAGCGCGAGATCGCCGCCCGCGTCCGCCTGGCCGCCCGCCGCCACGGCCTGCACCTCGGCGGCACCGGCTCGACTCGCGCGCTCTCCTCCGATCCGTCGTCCCCCGATTCGCGTCCCTCCGACCCGTCGCAGCTCGGTCCGTCCGAACTCGACCTGTCGCCCTCGTCGGCACCGCCGGCGTCTGGGCCGGAGGCGTCACGGACGGCCGCGGCCTCCAAGTCGGCCGGGACTTCCGGGCCGGCCGAGAAGGCCCGACCGGCCGAAGGGTCCGCGGCGGCTCGGCGGAACGTGCAGGTCGTCGGCGAGCAGCTGACGCTGCTCTGACGAGCCTGCGGCGCCGCGACATACGGGCCCTGCGGCTTCGCCCGGCACGCACCGTTCGCATCGCCGAAGCACGTGACTAGGCCGACACGAGACCCAGTCAGCGCGCACCCACACACGCGACCCGGCCAACGGGCGGCCCAGGCACCGAGCGAGCCGGGCACGCGGCCCAAGCAATGCGCGGCCCAAGCAATGCGCGACCCAGGCAATGCGCGACCCGGGCAATGCGCGACCCGGGCAATGCGCGACCCGGGCACGCAACCCAGGCAACCGTTGCGCAACCCAGGGCGGCGCACCATCCGGGCCGGCACGGCCGACCCGGCGTAACGCGCCGCGGGTGCCGCGTGCAACGCGCGCAGGGCGCGGGCGCGACGCGCGTGGGCTCGTGGCGCGGCGAGCAGGCCGGGCAAGGCGATGTCGTTGGTACGCACGGGCGACGCCGCGATAGAGCACTCGTGATGCCGCGAGCGGCGGGCGTCCGATCTCCTTCTACGCTACAGGACTCGAAAAAGTCCGATCTTCAAATAGTCGTCGAGGTCACCGGAGAGTAGCGGGCCGTTGCGCCCTGTGACGGGTCAGGTCTGGACCATGCAGCCCCAGCCGTCGTAGATGCCGTCGTGGCTCTCTACGATGCCGCGGACCTTCCAGGTGACCTCGTGCAGGGCGGGGGGCTCCACCGAGTCGCGGCGGATGGCCTGTAGGACGAAATCGCCCTCGTCGCCGCGCTCCACCGTTACGGCGAAGCCGTCCTCGCGGAGATCTTGCGCCGACAGTTCTGCTCGGTCCGGGTCAGGGAAGTAGGCGAGGAACTCCACGGCGCGCGGGGCGCTCAGGCGGTCGCCGTGGGCCTCGAGCTCCTGGACGACCTGGTTGTCGTCCATGATGTTGCGCTGCCAGGCATCGGGGGTGAGCTCCTCGCGGACCCTCGTCCAGCCGGGGTCGGAGTTGACGGCGGTCGTGGGAGCGAGGCCGTCGATCGAGGCCAACGGGGGTGGGGTGGCGTCGGGAGGGAGATAACCGGTGATGCGGCCCGCGTTGTCGGAGAGGACACGGCCCACCACGGCGCCGCCGGCGGAGCGGAGGACCTGGCGTACCGCCTCGTCGAGGGCGTGGATCGCGGTCAGCTCCGCGGCCGCCGGCATGCCGCTCGCGCCGTCGCCGGAGTAGGCGAACTCGACGTCGTAGCGCTGCGGGAACCTTGCCACCGGGGCGGCCTCGACCGCGCCGAGATCGATGTTGTACATCGCGAGCCGGCCGCCGACCTCGCCAGGGTAGACAGCCCAGCGCTCGACCCACGCCTGTTCCCGCCCCAGCAGCCTGCGGAGCAAACCCACGCCGTCCTCCTTGACGCTCCTACGACTTCGGCTCCGGGAAGCTGGGCGCCTCCGGGCCCGCGTGCGACTTCTTCGGCACCATCACCCGGCGCTTGAACACGCAGACGAGGGTGCCGTCCTGCTTGTAGCCCTTGGTCTCCACGGTCACGACACCGCGGTCTTCCTTCGACTCCGACTCGCGCTTGTCCAGCACGACAGTCTCGCCGTAGATGGTGTCGCCGTGGAAGGTCGGTGCGGTGTGGCGCAGCGACTCGACCTCGAGGTTGGCGATGGCCTTGCCGGACACGTCGGGGACCGACATGCCGAGCAGGATGGAGTACACGTAGTTGCCGACCACCACGTTGCGCTTGAAGTGCGTCGACGTCTCCGCGTAGTGCGCGTCGAGGTGAAGTGGGTGGTGGTTCATGGTCAGCAGGCAGAAGAGGTGGTCGTCGGACTCGGTGACCGTCTTGCCGGGCCAGTGCCGGTAGACGGCACCGATCTCGAACTCCTCGAAGTATCGGCCGAACTGCATCTCGCACTCCTCGTGAACAGCTCTGACAGCTCTGTCATGTGTTTGGGAGCATGCAGGCCGTGACCGGCGAATCGATAGAGGAGGCGGGCAAGTGTGACAAAACGCAGTGAGCGGCGGGGCTCTCCCTGGCAGCCCGCCGCCCACGCTCTGTGGTGAGTATCTTGGTACCGCAGCCCGCCCAATCGCAACGCTCCGTATAGAGACGCGCGTCACACAATCGGGTAATTGAGCGTGTCCACTACGCATTGTGATGGGCCTCTCACTACGGAGAGTGATGTGTTTGCCGTACGGTAAAGTCTGGCGCCGATGGAACGGTTGAGCACTCGGGGGCGTGTGCTGCGGGTCGCGGCGACGCTGCTCTTCGGCGCCCTCACCCTCGCGGGGACATTTTGGGGCGACGACACGGTGTTCCCGTTCGCGCCCTTCCGCATGTTCTCCACCGCCGACAAGCCCGACGAGCCGGTGCTGGTGCTGCGCACCGACGGCATCGACAACACGGGGCGGCGGATGGAGCTCAACGAGCGCAACGCCGGGGTGCGCCGGGCCGAGATCGAGGCGCAGATCGAGCGCTTCAAGGCCGACCCGTCCCTGCTGCACTCGGTCCAGGAGTCGTACGCCGCCCGCAACCCCGGCAAGCCCCCGCTCGTCGAGGTCGACATCGTCGAGGTGCAGCACCACCTGCGCCACGCACAGCCGACCGGCGAGATCACCGAGGTCGTGCTCGCGAGGTACCGCCCGTGACCTGGCTGTTCTCCCCCGTGCCGAAGGCGCGGATCGCGGCGTTCCGGACGCTGGTGTACCTCTTCGTCCCGCTCGATCTGGTCTTCTTCAGCGCCTGGATCAAGAGCCACGGCAACCTGCCCGGCAACCTCTACCAGCCGCTGGTCGTGGGCCGCCTGCTGCACCTGCCGACGCCGACCCACCTGATCGTCGACTCGATCTACTACGCGCTCATTGCGCTGTCGCTGCTGGCCGCGACCGGCCGCGCCCATCGCCTGCTCGGCTGGACGGTGTTCGCCCTCTACTTCGAGTGGATGATCATCGCGATGAGCTACGGCAAGATCGACCATGATCGGTACGCCATCCTGGTCGCCCTCGCCGTCCTGCCCACCGCCGGCCGCGCGCGCCACGGCGACCAGACCCCGTCCGAGGCCGGCGGCTTCGCCCTGCGCGCCACCCAGATCGCGGTGATCTGCACCTACTTCCTCGCCTCGATCGCCAAGCTGCGCTACGGCGGCCTGGAGTGGCTCACCGGGGCGACGCTGACAAGGTCGTTCATCCGGCGCGGGACCTTGCTGGCCCAGTGGCTGCTCAAGATTCCCGGGTTCACGACGGTCTCGCAGTTCGGCATCGTGGGCTTCGAGCTGTTCAGCCCGATCGTTTTCTTCCTGAAGCCCCGTCATCGGTACCTCATCGTCGCCGGCTTCTACCTCTTCCACCTGTTGACCTTCAGCCTCATCACGATCTCCTTCGTCCCGCACCAGATCGCGATGGCCGCCTTCCTGCCGCTGGAGAAGGTGACCCCGATCCGCTGGCTGAAGCGGCTCCGGCGCGGGAGCGCGGACGAGGAGCCGGAGCGCCCGGCCACGGCTTCCCCGGCGGCGAGCACGCCGGCCGCCACCGAGGCCTGAGGCATCGGGCGGATGCGGGGTTTCCACGCGGAGGAGCCGGAGCCCCCGGCCACCGCTCCCCCGGCGGCGAGCACGCCGACCGCGACCGAGGCCTGAGCCATCGGGCGGATGCCAGGTTTCCGCGCGGAGCAGCCCCGCACGGCCGGATCGGCGCGGGTCCAGGGCCGAGTGACCAAGGCCGCGACCGAGCCCGGACGGCCAAGGTCGACGCAACCGGACGGCCAAGGTCAAAAAGGCGTGTCAGGCGCGGGAGAAAACCCGTAATCGGCGGATTTTTCGGCATACGCTCGGCAGTGGGAGGTTGCTATGCCGAGCCAGCCCGCATCCGGCCCGTCCGGCCGTCCGGCCGTGGCGCTCGACCTGCCGCTGCGGCGGCGGGAGTGGGATCTGCTCGTCCGGCTGCCCCGCACCGTGCTCGTCGCGGCCTGCGCCGGTGACGACCGGGTGGACGCCGTCGCCGGGGTCGAGGCCATCGCCGCGGGGCAGCGTTCCCGAGCGCTGCTCGTGCGCGGGGTGGTCGCGGCCATCTTCGCCGAGCAGCTCACCGACAACGACATCGACGCCGAGGCCGTCTCGCCGGCCACGGTGCTCGCCGACTGCGGGTACGCGGCGCGGCTGCTGGCCGAGCGCCTCGGGTCCGACATCGCGCTCGCCTACGGCGAGTGGCTGATCGACATCGCGTCGAGCGTCGGGCGGACCGCCTGGCAGGCCGGGCGGATCCGGCTCGGCGGCGTGGAGGTCCCACTGGCGGAGCGGCGCTTCGTCAACGGGATCGCCCGAGAGCTGGCGCGCGCCCTGCACCGCTGAGCGGAGGGCGCGGCGCCGACGAGCGCCGGTCGGGTGGGCTGAGCAAACCTTCTCACCCGGCCGGCCTCCAACCCTGCTCCAGAAGTTCCGACAAAGCAGGCTCGGCGCAGAAAATCGTGAAATGTCGGATAAGTCATGGCGCGGAGCGCCCAACTTATCCGGTTCTTCGCCCGCGCCGCCGAGAGCTGAGCCGGGAAAAGCCCAGAAGCCGGCTGTGGGAGGCCGCGAGCGGCGCTGGGGAAATACGGGGTGAAATACCGCCGGGATCGAACGAGACTCTTGAGGTACCGTCGCGGGGAAATGGAACCGGATACGGACCTCGAGGTCGGGGTCGGGCCCTGGGAGGGTCCGTGGCCCGCCGCGCCACACTACGACCCGCAGCTGCTCGCGGACGGCGACCGGCGAAACGTCGTGGACCGCTACCGCTACTGGCGGCTCGAGGCGATCGTCGCCGACCTCGACACGCGGCGGCACCCGTTCCACGTGGCGATCGAGAACTGGCGGCACGACCTCAACATCGGCACGGTGGTTCGCAATGCGAACGCGTTCCTGGCCGCCGAGGTGCACATCGTCGGGCGGCGGCGGTGGAACCGGCGCGGGGCCATGGTCACCGACCGCTACCAGCACGTGCGGCACCACCCGGACGTGGAGGGCTTCCTCGCGTGGACGCGGGAGCGGGACCTGTCGCTGATCGGGATCGACAACCTGCCGGGGGCGCGGCCGCTGGAGCGGGCCGTCCTGCCGGAGCGCTGCGTGCTGCTCTTCGGCCAGGAGGGGCCCGGCCTGTCGGAGGAGGCCCGGCTGGCGTGCAGCGCGGTGTACTCGATCGCGCAGTTCGGATCGACCCGGTCGATCAACGCGGGCGTGGCCAGCGGCATCGCCATGCATACCTGGATCCGTCAGTACGGGGTCGCAAACCCCTGACCGGCCTTACGGTGGGTATATGGGCGTCGCAGTCAGCTGTCCCCGCTGTGGTGGTCCGGTGCGACCGCCGGACCTCATGCACTCCGAGTGGCGATGCGACGGTGACGGCGCGGTGCTGCCGCTGCACGTCGCGCAACACATCGGGCCCGAGATCGTCGACGCGGCGAGAAGCCGGCTGATCGCGGCCGCGCAGCGGGCCGGGACCAAGCGGCCGACGCCGCTGTGGTGTCCGTGGCCGCTGCCCACCGGCTGGACGGTGACCGGGGTCGGCTGGGTCGGCGACGAGCGCTCCGGGGTCCGCGCGACCGTGGTGGCCTGCAGCGGGCCGGGGCCCGTCGAGCACGGGCCGGCCGACTGCGTGATCGTCGCCGAGGAGCCCGGCATCGGGCTCGGCACCCGCTTCGCCGGCATCCCGGGGACCGATCCGGGGCCGTTCTTCGACGGGGACCTCGCCACCACCACCGCGCATGCAAAGGTCCGGACCTCCGGCTGGCCGACCCCGCTGTGGATGGCGAAATCGCCCGAGGACCGGTGCGCGTACATCGGCGAGGCGGCCGGAATGTGGATCTATGTCATCACGTGGCCCGCCGCGGCCGGATATCTCCTCGAAGAAGGGCTTGACCTGCACGATCTTTCCGATGTCGTGCCACCCCAACTCGTGTACGGCGCGCCGTCGCCCTATCTTCTCGGCAAGGCGTAGACAGCCGCGACTAGGATCAAGCTCCGAGTCGATGCTCGGCGCGGCGCAACTGCACCCTGAGCCGCGCAGCTGATACGCTGAGTTCGCCGGGACGTTGGTTCGCAACGCCTCGGGGAGGGGATTGACGGCAATGGTCAAGAAGGTCCTCACCTGGGGAAGCATTGCCTTCCTCATCTTCTTCGTGGCATATCGGCCGCAGTCGGCCGCCGAGGTGTTCAAGTCCATCGGCGGGGGCATCATGGACATCGCCACCGGGTTTGGCGACTTCTTCTCTAGCCTGGTTGCCTGACGTCGATGTCCACCGGCGCCGAGCCTCCCGAGGACGACCCGAACGCCCGTCGAAACCAGGACCGGGACACGGAGCCGATTCCACGCGCCCGACCCGAGGCACGACCCGAGCCGCTCTCGGACCCCTTCGATGCGCCCGGTGAGGCCGGCGCCTACTCGGCGTCGGCGGATTACAGCGCGGACGGCGACGATTTCGTCTCCGACGCCTATGCCGACCCGCTCACCGACGGTGCCTACGCGCGCGGCGGTTCCGGCCGGCAGTATGGCGACGCACCGCCCACGTTCTCGCAGGACGAGTTCGCCCGGCTCCAGGGCGGCGACACCGGACCGTCGGTGCCGCCCGGCAGCCGCGTGGCGCCCCTGGAGGACGAGGCCAGCCGGCACGCGGCGCGCTATTTGTTCCCGACGGAGAAATTCCGCGGTGAATGGAAGCGGCACTGGATTCAGCTGGCGAAAGAGGGCCTGATCGCGATTTTCGCGACGATCGCGATGGGCTATATCGCGGGCTGGCTGACCAAGCACAACCAGACACAGCTGCGCACCGCCGTGCTGATCATCTGGGCGTTGGTGATCCTCTGGTGCGCCTGGCGGGTCGCGGACTGGTGGTACGACCGCTTCATCCTCACCAACAAGCGGGTGATGGTCGTCTCGGGGATCTTTACCCGCAATGTCGCAATGATGCCGCTGCTGCGGGTCACCGACATGAAATACGTGCAGTCATTGACGGGCCGCATGTTCGGCTACGGCCATTTCGAGCTCGAGTCCGCGGGTCAGGATCAGGCGCTGCGCAATATCCGCAACCTGCCCAACCCCAATGAGCTTTACCTGCGCATCGTCGAGGAGATGTACGAGCCGGAGGCCGTGGAGGCCCGCCTCGGGCGAGCCGCCAGCGGCGACGACGACGGCACCTGAGAGTTCGCTGAGAATCGCCGGGGGGATGCAACCCCAGCACCCGTTCGTTGCGTCTTCGTACGTGGGCGGAGGGGGAGGGGCGGCCGGTGCCGGACGACGCAGGGTTCCGTGAGGAAGACTTCCGTGAGTTCGTCGCGCTTCGCTCCAAGGCGCTCCTGCGGACCGCCTACCTCCTCGCCGGCGACTGGGCGACCGCGGAGGACCTGCTCCAGATCGCGCTGACCAAGACCTTCCTGGCGTGGAAGCGGCTCGGGCACATCGAGGCCGTCGAGCCCTACGCCCGGCGGGTCCTCGTGAACACCTCGACCAGCTGGTGGCGGCGCCGCTGGCACGGCGAGCGCCCGACCGAGGTGCTGCCCGAGAGCGCGGCCGCCGACCAGCTCGAGGAGAGCCTCGAGCGCGACGCCATGTGGCGGCACGTGCGCGCCCTGCCCAACCGGCAGCGGGCCGTGCTCGTCCTGCGGTACTACGAGGACCAGTCCGAGGCCGAGACCGCCCGCCTGCTCGGCGTGTCCGTCGGCACCGTCAAGAGCCAGACCTCCCGCGCCCTGGCGACGCTGCGCGACAAGCTCAGCGCCGAGGGTGTCCGCCCCGCCACACGCACCCAGCAGCAGCAGCCCACCGAGCCCGCCCGTCCGCCCGGCGTCCCGCCCGTGGCTGAGGAAATCGCCTCAGTTGAGGAGCCCGAACAACCTTTCGACGAGGTTGAGGCGCTTCTACCCGCGGAGACCTTGGTGGAAGAGCCGGTCGAAGAGCCGGTGGAAGTCTGACTGGGGACGTGACGACGATGCTGGAAGACGAACTCCGCGAGACGTTCGCGGCCAAGGCGGGCGACGTCCCGTCAGGGCCGCTCGCGTCCTTGCACGGGGTCGCCGACGCCGCCCTGCTGGGCGCCGCCCGGGTGCGCCGACGGCGGCGCCTGGCGGTCACCGGGCTGTCCGGGTTCGTCGCCGTGGCCACGGCCTCCGTGGCCGTCATGCACACGCTGACGGCCGGGGGCGCCGTCGGTGGCACGTCGGCCGAGGGCTCCCAGCGGCCCAGCACCGCGCAGCGCCCGTCCGCTGGGCGGGCGTCCGTCACGCCGACCGCGCCGGGCGGCACGCGCGAGGTCGAGGCGATCGGGCCCAGCAATCAGGTCGCCACCCGCGTGCGCTTCCAGCTGCCGGCGGCGAGCACGGTCACCGCGGCCTACCAGGCCAAGGACGGCTACCTGGTGATCAACACCCAGCCCGACGGCGACAAGCAGCTGGTCCTGCAGGACAACAGCGATCAGCAGCAGGTGCTCGTCGACGACGCGAGCAACATCGCGGTGGCCAAGGACGGCAAGACGGTGGCGTGGGCCGCGCAGGGGCAGATGAACGTCGGCTCCCGCAACAGCGGCGACGGCGGCGCCGGCAACAAGAAGGACGACAACAAGAAGATCACCAAGCAGACCTCCACCGACGTGCCGCAGGACACCCAGCCGGTCACGTTCGTCGGGGACAACCTCGTGATCAGCAGCGAGAGCCGGGGCTTCGACGTCTGGCACACCGACCGGGGGTACAACCCGTCGTGGGACAAGACGGTGGTTCGCGTCTTCGGTGGCACGGCCGACAACAGCGGCGTCTACGCCGAGGTGAAGGCGGCCTCCGCCGACACCCCGATGTGCCTGGCCCAGCTGCAGTTCGACCAGCCGTTCACGATCAAGAGCAAGATCTGCGGCCTGCCGGTGGCGGCCAAGGCCGGCGGGCGCATCTCCCCCGACGGCCACTGGCTCGCCTACCCGGTCGATGGCTACAAGTCGGTCGCGATCCTCGACCTCACCACGGTGTTCACCGGCACCAAGGCGAAGCTGTGGAGCCTCTCGGTGACCGCCAAGACCGTCTGGCTCAACGCGACGACGTTCGTGGTCGACAACGGCAAGAAGTTCCTCAAGCTCAACCCGACGGCGAAGACCACGGAGTACGATCCGCTGGACGACGACCAGGCGCCGGAGAGCGACCAGGTCGTCCTCATCGAACTGCTCGACGGCCAGTAGCGCGGGCGGCGCCTCTATAGGCTGGTGGGCGTGCGGATCGATCTTCACGCCCACTCCACCGCCAGCGACGGCACCTCGACCCCGGCGGAGCTGGTGGCGGAGGCGGCCGCGGCCGGGCTCGACGTCGTCGCCCTGACCGATCACGACACCACGGCGGGCTGGCCGGTCGCGATCGCCGCCCGCCCGGCCGGGCTCACCCTGGTGCCGGGCGCCGAGCTGTCGTGCCGGTGGCACGGCGGCGCGTGGCCGATCTCGCTGCACCTGCTGGCGTATCTGTTCGACCCGTCCGACGCCGCGCTGTCCACGGAGCTGGCGCGGGTGCGGCTGTCGCGGGAGACGCGGGCCGAGCGGATGGTCGAGATGATGTACGCCGACGGCATCGACGTCACCTGGGACGAGGTCCTGCAGGACGCGGCGGGCGGGACCGTCGGCCGGCCGCACCTCGCCCAGGCGCTCATCCGCCGGGGCCTCGTCGGCACGGTGTCGGAGGCGTTCGAGCCGCAGTGGCTGGGCCGGCGCTACCGGGTGCCGAAGGACGACCTCGACGTCTTCCTCGCGCTGCGCCTGGTGCTCGGCGCCGGCGGGGTGCCGGTCTTCGCCCATCCACGCGCCAGCGTGCGCGGACCGATCGTGCCCGACGCGCTCATCGCCGAGATGGCGGCCGCGGGGCTCTTCGGGCTGGAGGCCGACCACACCGACCACAGCCCCGACGAGCGGGCGCACGTGCGGCAGCTGGCGGCCCGGCTCGGCCTCGTCACCACCGGCAGCAGCGACTACCACGGCACCAACAAGACCGTCCGGCTCGGCGCGTGCACGACCGCGCCGGAGACGCTGGAGCGCATCGTTGCCGCCGGGAGCGGAAGCGGCGTGGTGGAGTGACCACGGAGTACAGCGGCGCCGGCGACCCCCGCCGCAGTATCGACCTGCTGTGGGGGCGGGTGCCGACCTCGGTCTCCCGGCGCGGGCCGCGGCCCAAGTTCACGGTGCCGGGGATCGTCGCCGTCGCCGTCGAGCTGGCCGACGCCGAGGGCCTCGCGGCCGTCTCGATGCGCCGGGTCGCCGAACGGCTGGGCGTCACGGCCATGTCGTTGTACACGTACGTGCCCAGCAAGGCCGAGCTGCTCGACGTCATGGTCGACGCGGTGTGCGGCGAGGCGGTCCTCGACGAGCACTCGGGCGCGACGCTGCGGGAGCGGCTGCAGGAGGTCGCCGAGTGCAACTGGCGGCTGTACCGGGCGCACCCATGGCTGCTGCAGGTGGCCACCAGCCGGCCGGTGCTGGGGCCGAACGCCATCGCGAAGTACGACTTCGAGCTGCGGGCCTTCGAGGGGGCCGGAGTGCCCGACGTGGCCACCGACCAGCTGCTGGGCCTGCTGCTGGACTACGTCACCGGCGCGGTGCGGGCCGCGGTGCTGGCCGGCCAGGCCGAGCAGCGCACGGGGCGCAGCGACGCGCAGTGGTGGGCCGACTGGGCGCCGCTGCTGGGCGAGGTGCTCGACCCGGCGCGGTTCCCGACCGCGGCGCGGATCGGGGCGGCCGCCGGCGAGGAGTACGGCGCGGGCGACCCACAGCGCGCCTTCGCCTTCGGGCTGCAGCGCGTGCTCGACGGGATCGAGCTGTTCGTGGGTCGCCCACGCGATCGTCGTTAGTGCACGGCTCTTAGTGCAGAGTCGTGTAGATCGTCTTGGTCAGGGTGCCGTTGGCGTCGTCACCGTCGAGCGACCAGATCATCGCGCCGCCGTAGCCGGACAGGCGCACGAACAGGCCCTTCTGGGCCACGACGACCGGGTCGTCGAAGGTCCAGAACGTCGTGCCGTTGAACAGCCAGGCGTGGCCGGACAGCACGTCGTGGTACACCTTGTAGCCCTGCTGCGGCAGCGTCGCGAGGACCTTGTAGTCCTCGGTGCCGGGGCCCCAGGTGCCGGCCGCCGGGCCGGTCGCCGGCTGGAACAGGCCGTGGTTGGCGTTGGTGACGCCGGTCCAGCCCTGCCCGTAGTAGGGCACGCCGAGCACGAGCTGCTTCTTGGGCGCGCCACGGTCGGTCCAGGCCTTCAGCGAGGTGGCGCCGCTGAAGTCCGGGTTGGTCGGGTTGTTGCGCGGTACGAACAGCGCGGACTGCTGGTTGGTCGTCGTCTCCCACGTGCCGTGGAAGTCATAGCCCTGCACCGAGCCGAAGTCGAGGTACTTGAAGATCTTGTTCGCCTCGAAGCCGGCGTCGATCTTGGCGGGGGCGGCCGGGAGGAACGCGGTCAGCGTCGCGTTCTTGCCCAGCTGCTTGCGGAACTCGGCGACGAGCAGCGTGAAGTTCTGCTTGTCCTCCGGGCGGATCACGTTGCCGGGGTTGCCCTCGGAGCCCGGCCACTCCCAGTCGAAGTCGAAGCCGTCGAAGACGCCGGTCGACATGAACGTGTCGATGCAGGACTGCACCAGGGCCTTGCGCGACGCGTCGGTCAGCGCGGCGTTGGAGAAGTTGGCCGAGAGGGTCCAGCCGCCCAGCGACAGGAGGACCTTGAGGCCGGGGTGCATGAGCTTGAGCTTGCGGAGCTGGTTGAAGTTGCCGTTGAGGGCCTGACCCGGCGCGTCGGCGACGCCGTCGACGCTCTCCTCGGCCGAGACCGGGCGCTGGTAGTCGGCCCAGGGGTCGGCGGAGGCGCACTTGCCGGTGGCGTCGACGTTGCCGAAGGCGTAGTTGATGTGCGTCAGCCGGGCGGCCTGCCCGCTCGTCTCGAGGTTCTTGACGTAGTACTGACGGCCGTAGATGCCCCACTGGATGAAGTACCCGACGCGCTTGAACTGGTCCTGATGCGGGGCGCCGTGGGCGCCCGCCGCGGTACCTGGCGCGAGGGCCAGCGACGTGGCCGCGAGCGCGGCCGCGAGCCCGGCCAGGACTCTGCGTTTGCCCATATAACACTCTCCATCTGTTAGGAAAGTTTGCTGTTCTCCAGGCAAATTAGGGGCCAGTGATCGATGGCGTCAAGACCCTGGTTTCCGCTCGATATAGGGCGGCCACGACAATCCGGTCGTGGATTTGAAGCTGTTCGGGGAAGTGTTCGTGACACTGTTGGTCATTTTGGACCCGCCGGGCGCGGTGCCGATCTTCCTCGCGCTCACCGGCCAGATGGAGCGCCGGCACCGCCACCGGGCGGCCCTGCAGGCGGTGGCCCTGGCCTGCGGCGTGGTGGTGGCGTTCGCGGTGGTGGGCCGGCAGATCCTGAGCTACCTGCACATCGACCTGCCGGCGCTGCAGGGCGCCGGCGGCCTGCTGCTGCTCCTCGTCGCGCTGGAGCTGCTGACCGGCAAGACGAACGACCCGCGCGACCAGGTCACCACGAACGTCGCGCTGGTGCCGCTGGGCACGCCGCTGCTGGCCGGCCCGGGCGCGATCGTGGCCACGATGCTGTTCGTGCGGCGGGCGGACCATTTCTCGGGGTACCTCGCCGTCGCCGTCGGCATCCTCGCCGTGATGATCATCGTGTACCTCGTGCTGCGCTTCTCCGGCGTCCTGGTGCGCATCCTGCGGCCGAGCGGCATCGAGGTCGTCACGCGCATCGCCGGCCTGCTGGTCGCCGCGATCGCCGTGCAGCTGCTCGCCGACGCGATCGGCGCCTTCGTCACCACGTACCTGCACTCACCTCACTGAATGCGGTTTTGTCGTACCCCGGTGGCAGGATGCTGAGCGTGGAGCAGTTGGGACTATTCGCAACACCGCGGCGGCTGTTCACCTGCACGCCCAGCAAGCTCGGCAGCTACGAGGACTGTCCGCGCCGCTACCGATTCACCTACGTCGACCGCCCGGCCCCGCCGAAGGGGCCGCCGTGGGCGCACAACTCCCTCGGCGCCTCGGTGCACACCGCCCTGAAGAACTGGTATGCGCTGGAGCCCGAGCGGCGCACGACGGCGGCCCTGCCCAAGCTGCTCAAGGCGACCTGGGTCCGCGAGGGCTACCGGGACGAGGAGCAGGAGCGGGAGGTCTACCGGCGGGCCCTAGCGTGGCTGGAGTCCTACGTGGACGGGCTCGACCCGCACGAGGAGCCGCTCGGGGTGGAGCGGACGGTGGCGACCCGGACCGAGACGCTGGCGCTGTCGGGGCGGGTGGACCGGATCGACCAGCGCGGCGACGAGCTCGTGATCGTCGACTACAAGACCGGTCGCTGGCGGCCGTCGGAAGACGATGCCCGTGGGTCGCGGGCCCTGGCGTTGTATGCCATCGCCGCCGCCCGGCAGTTCCGGAAGGCCTGCCGGCGGGTGGAGCTGCACCACCTGCCGACCGGGAGCGTGGCGGCGTTCGAGCACACCGACGAGTCGCTGGCGCGGCACCTGCGGCGGGCTGAGGAGACGGCGGCGGACATCGTTGCCGCGGAGGAGTCCACGGAGTTCCCGACGGCGGCTGGGGCTCAGTGTTCGTGGTGCGATTATCGGGGGGTTTGTCCGGCTGGGAAGGAGTTCTCGGCTCGGGCGCCTTGGGAGGCTGTGTCGTCCTCCGGCTGAGGGCTTCAAAAACCTTCTCTTCCGGGGGGCCGGGGGGATGTGTGCCCTCTAAACCCCCTGACGTGCTCGCGGCCGTGGGTGGGCGCTGTGGCGGCGTCCGTGGATGCGTGCTCGGCGTCCGGCGCTGGGCGCGGTCGTGGAAGACGTTCTAGAAACCGGCCATGACGATTGGGACGCCGCAGAAGATCAGTAGCTCCGTGTAGCCGACGATCATGGCGGCCAAGGCCAGGCCGGCGCCGGGGCGGTGGTCGCGGCGGCACTGGGACCAGGCTATGTGGCCCATCAGGATGCCGAACGGGGGGAGGATGATGGCGCAGGCCAGGGCGGCTATCGAGAGGGGATGCAGGCGCACCTGAGAACCATTTCACAAGGTTGCGTGGGGTGCTCACATTGGCCCTGGCTGCGAAAGCTCCGATACTTCGGGGGGTAGTACCAGCGGGTAACTTTGTGCTGACCAACGGAGGTCTCTCGTATGGCTCGTCTTGCTCAGACTCCCGGGCTTACCGACGTACAGCAGGCGATGCTCGAGACCGTCCGCGAGTTCGTCGACAAGGAGATCATCCCGCACGCGCAGCGGCTGGAGCACGACGACGTCTACCCGGCCGACATCGTCGCCGGGATGCGCGAGATGGGGTTGTTCGGGCTCACGATCGCCGAGGAGTTCGGCGGGCTCGGCGAGTCGCTGCTGACCTACGCGCTCGTCGTCGAGCAGCTCTCGCGCGGCTGGATGTCGGTGTCCGGGATCGTCAACACCCACTTCATCGTGGCCTACCTGGTGTCGCAGCACGGGTCGGAGGAGCAGAAGCGCCGGCTCCTGCCGCGGATGGCCACCGGCGAGGTGCGCGGGGCGTTCTCGATGTCGGAGCCCGGCACCGGGTCCGACGTCGCCGCCATCCGCAGCAAGGCCGTCGCCGACGGCGACGAGTGGGTGCTCGACGGGCAGAAGATGTGGCTGACCAACGGCGCCTACTCCTCCGTCGTTGCGACGCTGGTCAAGACCGAGCTCGGGGCGCCGTCGGTGTACGGGAACATGACGACGTTCCTGTTGGAGAAGGAGCCCGGGTTCGGGCTCAACGAGCAGCTGCCGGGGCTCACGATCCCGGGCAAGATCGAGAAGATGGGGTACAAGGGCGTCGAGACCACCGAGATGGTGCTCGAAGGAGTCCGGGTGCCCTCCTCCGCGGTGCTCGGCGGCGCCGACCAGGCCGGGCGTGGCTTCTACCAGATGATGGACGGCATCGAGGTCGGGCGGGTCAACGTGGCCGCGCGGGCCTGCGGGATCTCCATCCGAGCCTTCGAGCTGGCGATCGCCTACGCGCAGCAGCGCCAGACGTTCGGCGCGCCGCTGGTCAAGCACCAGGCGATCGCGTTCAAGCTCGCCGAGATGGCCACCAAGATCGAGGCGTCGCACGGGCTGATGGTCAACGCGGCGCGGCTGAAGGACGCGGGGCAGCGCAACGACGTCGAGGCCGGCATGGCGAAGCTGCTGGCCAGCGAGTATTGCGCCGAGGTGGTGCAGGAGGCGTTCCGCATCCACGGCGGCTACGGCTACTCCAAGGAGTACGAGATCGAGCGGCTGATGCGCGAGGCGCCCTTCCTGCTCATCGGCGAGGGCACCTCGGAGATCCAGAAGACCATCATCAGCCGCGGGCTGCTCAAGGAATACGGGGTGCGTTGATGGCGTGCACCGCGCGGATCACGGCGATGCAGGAGTTCTCGACGTAGTCCACGCCCGCCGCCTCGGCCAGGGCGCGGCCCTCCGGGGAGTAGATGTCCTGCTGCAGCCAGATCGCGGGGGCGCCGATCGCGAGCGCGTCCTTGACGACCTGGGTCGCGTCGGCGGACGGGCGGAAGACGTTGACCAGGTCGACCGGGAACGGGATGTCGGCGAGCGTCGCGTAGGCGCGCTCGCCGAAGATCTCGTCGGCGAGCGGGTTGACGGGCACGATGCGCCAGCCGTGGCGCTGGATCTGCAGCGGTACCGAATGGGCGGTCTTGAAACGATCCCGTGAGGCACCCACGACGGCGATCGTCCGGGCCTCGCGCAGGATCTGCTCAGCGGTGCGCATGCATCGACGTTAGCTCGCCACGGATGCGGCCGGCGCGATCAGGATCGGCTGCGGGCCGCCGCGCAACCCGGCCGCGATCCGGGCGTCCAGCAGCAGGGCATGGACGCGGCGCGCCTCGGCCTCGTCGCCGATCGCGGAGCGCAGGTGGGGGTGCGAGGCGTAGTACCCGAGCAGGTCCACGAGGAAGAGCAGGTTCGCGTCGACGCCGTCCGGGCGCAGGGCCACCGGATGGCGGCGGCCGGCGACCAGCAGGTCGAGGCGCGGGTTGTCACGGTCGCCGTTGAGCTCGACGCCGGCGATGGCCTCCCACGGGTACACCCGGCCGCGCAACCGCACCCCGGATTCCTGCAGTTGCAGCACCGGCGTGCGCCGGACCAGCCGGACGAGCAGCTGGGCGCCGGTGACGAACGACACGGTCGCGAGCACGGCGGCGGCGCCCAGGTCGAACGGGCGCGCGTCCGCCAGCACCGCGACGACGACGACCATGATCGCGACCGCGAACGCGCGGCCGGCGCGCGCCGAGGCCAGCTTGGCCGGCGGGTGGAACTGCCAGCCGGGGCGGGCCGGGGGCTCATCGCGCCGGCGCAGGTCGGTGAGCAGCTGGTTCAGGACGAAACCGGCGAGCCCGGCCAGGCCGAAGAGGACGTACCCGCCGGGGTCGAGCGCGTGCACCAGCGCGGCGGCGCCGAGCACCAGCAGCGGGGGGATCACGACCCAGGGCCAGCGCATGCCTCGATAGTAGGAACGGCACCGGCCCGGCCGCGTCAGGCGATCAGGTGGCCTGGCGGGCTAGCGTGCCCCGCAGCCGCTCCAGCTCCTCCGGCGTGCCGATCGCCGCCCGCCGCTCGGGGTGGTCGAGGTAGGCGTGGATCGAGCGGAACAGGAACCACAGCGACACGTCGAGCGGGACGATCTGCCCCGGCTGGAAGCGCTTGATCGGCCGGCCGCGCACCTGCTCCGGGTGTACCAGCGTCCACTGCGGACGGTCCGGCCCGGCCTCCAGCGCCGTCCACGGCACGAACGTGCGCCCGCCGTCGATCGCGACGCCGTCGGGCGTGATCAGCAGCGGCCCGCTGCGGACCATGCGGATGAGCAGCAGGCCGACCGCGCAGGCGTTGAGCGCCAGGATGGCCCAGGACAGTGTCGGCACGACCCGGCCGGGCACCCGCAGGCCGTTGAGCGCCATGAGCAGCAGCGCGGAGCTGAGCAGGCCGTTGAAGACGCACTGGCGGCGGAAGGCGGGACGGGCGCCGAAGACGACCGTCCCGTCGTACACGACCAGGCGAAAGGTCTGGGGGCCGCGGGTGGTCCGGGTGAGCTGCACCAGCCCGACGACGATGCCGAGCGTCGTCAGCGGCTGCAGCACCAGGACCAGCGGCAGGAACGCCTCGGGCTCGCCGGCGAGCAGCACGACGCCGACCGCCGACCCGACGGCGACCGGCGGGCCGAGCAGCACCACGTAATCCCCGGCACGTGCCCCCATGCCGCCGAGCCTAGCCAGCCAACCTGATGATTGGCTGACCGCCGAGCTGTGGGGCGATTAACGGTACTGCGCCTCGCGCACGGAGTTGCCGCCGTCCACGACGAGCATCTGGCCGGTGATGTAGGACGCGCCCGGCGAGCACAGGAACGCGATCGTCGAGGCCACCTCCTCCGGCGTGCCCGGGCGCCCCATCGGCGTGCCGAAGCCCTGCTTCAGCTCGACCAGCGTGGACGCGCCGGTGTGGATGATGCCGGGCGCGACCGCGTTGACCGTGATGCCGTCGGCGACGAGCTCCATCGCCAGCGCCCGGGTCAGCCCGACCACGCCGGCCTTCGCGGCCGCGTAGCCGGCCTCGGCGGGCAGCGCGTTGACCGGCCCGGCGGTCGCGGCGAGGTTGACGATCCGGCCCCAGCCGTGCTCGGCCATGCCGCCCACGAAGGCGCGGCTGACCAGGAACGCGGTGGTGAGGTTGCGGTCGATCTCGGCGCGCCACTCCTCGTAGGTCAGCTGCGCGACCGGGCGCAGCACCTCCGGGCTCGCCTTGCTGGCCAGGCCGGCGTTGTTGACCAGGACGTCGACCGGGCCGAGCTGGTCGGTGATGGCGTCGGCCAGCGCGCCGACCTCGGCCTCGACGGTGAGGTCGGCGACGAAGCCGATGACGCCGAGCTCGCTGGCCCGGTCGTGGATGCGCCGCGTGGTGGACACGATCGCGACCGCGGCACCCATCTGCTTGAGCCGGCGGGCGGTCGCGTAGCCGATGCCGTCGGGGCTGCCCGCGCCGGTGACCAGGGCGATCCGCCCGTCGAGCCGGTCGACGGCGGTCGGGGTCTCCTCACCGACGGGCTCGCCAGCGAGCTCCGGTCCGCCACTGGACGGTACGGCTCGCAGGGTGCGCCGCGCGGAGGACGGCCGGCTCGCGTCGCGCCGGCCGCTCTTACCGGCGGGGCCGCTGGAACGTAGGTCGGGTGCCATAGGGCAAATCCTGCCTGCCGGACACACTGCCGGGCAATGCGACGCGCGTTTCTCAGTTCGGCGGGGTGAACGCGGAGGTGCGTTTCATCCCCGCAGCCCGCCCCTTCGCCGACACGACCAGCGCCATCTTGCGTGACGCCTCGTCGATCATCTCGTCGCCGAGCATGACCGCGCCGAGGCGGCCGCCCTGCTCGGACGTGGAGTAGTCGTAGGCGTCGAGGATCAGCTCGGCGTGGTCGTAGTCCTCCTGCGCGGGTGAGTAGACCTCGTTCGCCGCGTCGATCTGCCCCGGGTGCAGCACCCACTTGCCGTCGAACCCGAGTGCGGCGCTGCGCCCGGCGACCTCCCGGAACGCGTCCACGTCGCGGATCTGCAGGAACGGCCCGTCGATGGCCTGCAGGTCGTGCATGCGGGCGGCCATCAGGATGCGCATGAGGATGTAGTGGTACGGGTCGCCCGGGTACCCGGGGATGAGCGCCCCGACGACCAGCGACTTCATGTTGATCGAGGCCATGAAGTCGGCCGGCCCGAAGATGATGGTCTCGATGCGCGGGCTGGCCGCGGCGATCGCGTCGACGTCGACCAGCCCGGCCGCGTTCTCGATCTGTGCCTCGATGCCGATCTTGCCGACCGGCAGCCCGATGGTCTTCTCGATCTGGGTCAGCGTCAGGTCGAGCCACTGCACCTGCCCGGCGTTCTGCACCTTCGGCAGCATGATGCAGTCGAGGTTCTCGCCGGCGCCCTCGACGACCTCGATGACGTCGCGGTACGTCCACGGCGTGGTCAGGTCGTTGACCCGCACGACCCGGGCCTTGCCGCCCCAGTCCCCGTCGTTGAGTGCGGCCACGATGTTCTTGCGCGCGTCGGGCTTGGCCAGCGGCGCGACGGCGTCCTCCAGGTCGAGGAACACCTGGTCGGCGGGCAACCCCTGCGCCTTGCCGAGCATCTTCACGCTCGATCCGGGCACGGCGAGACACGAGCGGCGCGGACGTCCGAGGGCGGCCATGGCGAGGCTCCTTAGCAAGGGTTAAGGGCGGATACCAGACGGTAACCTCGACGCGTGAGTACGCAGAATGCCCCTGTGGGAGATCTCACCGGGCGTACGGTGGTCATCACCGGTGCCTCCTCCGGAATCGGCCTCGCCGCCGCCATTGACATGGCGCGCCGCGGCGCCAACACGGTCCTCGTGGGCCGCAACCCCGACCGCCTCGAGGCTGCGGCGGCCACCGTGCGGGAGGCCGCGGGCGGGCGCACCGTCCCGGCGTACCGCAGCGACTTCGCCCACCTCGACGACGTGCACGTGCTCGTCGACCACCTGCGCCAGCGGTACGAGCGCATCGACGTGCTCGCCAACAACGCGGGCGGCGTCGTGCGCGGCCACCAGGTGACCTCCGACGGCTTCGACGCAACCCTCCAAACCAACCATCTAGCCGCTTTCCTGTTGAGTAACCTCCTGCGCGAGCAGCTCCGCGGCGGCCGGATCATCAGCACCGCCTCCGGCGCGCACGCGATGGGCGCCCTGGACCCGTCCGACCTGCGCGGCACCCACCGCCACGGCCTGTGGCGCCAGTACGGTTCGGCGAAGCAGGCCAACATCCTCTTCGCCGCCGAGGCCGCCCGCCGCTGGCCGGACATCATGTCAGCGTCGTACCACCCCGGCTTCGTCCGCAGCCGTTTCGGCTCGACGATCGGCATCCCTTGGATGGCGCGCCTGGCCCCGTTCGCCCGTACCCCGGAGCGCGGCGCCGACACGCTGGTGTGGCTGGCGGCAACGCCGCCGGTTCAGCTCACGTCGGGCGGCTACTACGTGGACCGCAAGCTCTCCCGCCCGAACCGCGAGACCTCCTCCCCCACTTTGGCGGCGCGCCTGTGGGACGAGAGCCTCGCCGCGGTCGGCCTCGCTTAGCGCGGCGTTTCCAGGCCCTCGACGGCATTATGTTTCCGCGATCATGAAAATCTGGCCCGAAAGCAGGGCAGAAACGCATGATCGCGGAAACATAATGCCGCGCTGGCCCGGAGCGCACCCTGCAGGCGCCGTCGTACTCCGCGGGTGCGTGACCGGCGGCATCTACCGTTGGGCAACTTAACGTAACGTGATGTGACTTCTCGTAATCGCCTTCGAGATCAGTTTTTCGGCGGGTGCTAGCATTGCAAGCAGAAAGGTCCGGGGCGCGCGAGGCCGTCTATCGCTCTCCACTCGCGTCTTCGTCATTGACGTCTTTGTGGATTGCGGTCGGCATTCGGTTCACGGGCAGCTTTGGCGGCCGGTTCACGGGCAGCTTTAGCGGCGTGGATTGCGGGCAGCTTTAGCGTGGGTTGGCGGGCAGCTTTAGCGGCGTGGGTTGCGGGTGGCGCCGCGCACCTTGTGAAGCCGGAACGGCCGCCGCGGGATGCGCGTCGCCGGCGTCGGCCGCGGCGGCGCGGCCTGGCTGTCGTCCGGCATCGGCGCGGTGCCGCCGACCGGCGTCAGCCGGCAGACGACGCAGCGCTCCGCCCACGCCCGGGCGAGGTCCTCGGCCCCGCCGGCGCCGTTGAGCCGCTTGCCGGCCAGCTGCGGGACGAGTTCGGCCCACGCCTCGTCGTCGGGCGCGATCCGGCTCACCTCGGCGGGGAACGTCACGATGCGCCCGCCGTGGTCGCCGCGCAGGCTCACCTCGACGGCCGCCCCTGCTCGCGCGGCGTCCGCTCGCGCCGCGTCCGCGATCGCGGCGGCCTCCGCGCCTGCCCTGCCTGCCACGGCCGCGCGCGCCCCGCCTGCGGTCGCTGCACGCGCACCGTCCGCAGTCGCGGCGCCTGCCGTGCGCGGGCCGTCCGCGATCGCTGCGCTTGGCACGCCCGCGGCCTCTGCTAGGCCGGGCACCGACTGCTCGCCCTCGCCGGTCACGACCAGCAGCGCGCCGCCGAGCCAGGCGCACCACACCAGCTTCGCCGGGCGGCCGCCGACGGCGACCCAGGCGACCGCGGCCTTCTTCGCCGCCTCCTCCACGAGCGCGTCCACGCTCTTCATCCAATCACGCCGCAGGCGCCGCCGGCAGCGCTGTCGTCACGCTTCGTGCCCACCGGCCCCGAGGCCAGGACCGTCCGCCGCGCCGCCGATCCCACCCGCAGCGTCGCCAGGCCCGGACGCAAGACCGCCAGGACCGCCTGCCACGCCACCAGGCCCGCCTGCCACGCCACCAGGCTCGCCCGAGGCGCCGCCGGGCCCGCCCGCCGCGCCGTCAGGGCCGGACGCCGCGCCGTCAGGGCCGGACGCGACGCCACCAGGGCCGCCTGCGGCGGCGTCAGGGTCGGGCGCGACGCCGTCGATCGTGGCCGGGCTGCTGGTCACGGCCGTCGCAACCAGGGGCAGCGCCGCCCGCGGGGCGTGGTTGTGGAACTCCGTCGAGCCGTACCGCGACGCCCGAAGCCCCGCCGGCCAGCCGACCTCGGGCCAGCCGCCCTTGCGCAGCAACGCCGCCAAGAACAGCTCCGGGTCGGTCACCTTCGCCCACACCGACGGCAGGAACGTCGCGCGGCGGCCGTCGTCGGTGAGCAGGATCAGGCCGTCCACTCCGGGGCGCAGCGCGGCGAGCAGGTCGTCGCGGGATTCGGAGGCGATCGGCTCGGGGCGGTCCAGCACGGAGACCTTGACGTCCAGCGACGGCCAGTCCAGGGGCGTGACCGGCGGCAGCCGCGGGTCGTTCATCGCGCGCATCGCGTTTTGGACCACGTCGCGGTGCAACGGGCGGACCGGCTCCAGGCTGCCGACGCAGCCGCGCAGGGCGCCGTTGCGTTCGAGGGTTACGAACGTGGCGCCGTCGTCGTGGAGCGGGCTGTCGGGCGGGATGCGCGCGCTGAGGCGTTTGCCGGTGAGCCGCGCGTGGACCGCGTCCGCCGCCAGGCGGGCGAGAAAATGGCCATCCGTCAGCGACAGCGCCGCCGTCACGGTCACGGCACCAGCATAGGCGCACCCACGAGGTCCGGTACCTCGTCAAGCGATTCGATCACCGCGCCCCGCCGGTCCGTCTCGGCGTCGGGGGCGCAGCTAAACGGCGGTCAGGCCGAAGCGGGACGCGCCGGTGAGCTCCCGGCCTCCGCCGTCGCCGGCGTACCGGCAGCGGCAACCGGTCGGCCAGGTCGACGCCGAACGACCGTTCGGCCCCCATCACATCCTCCGAACGGTCTACCTGGCCGTGCGAGCACCCGGTGTCGGATCAACGACAATTCGCACCATGCGCCAGGTCGGACTCACCACGTTCATTGCGCTCGCCATCGCGATCGTCGCCGTCTCGGCATCGGCGCCGCTGATTGCGTTCGCGGCGGCGCCGGCGCTGGCGATCGCGTTCTGGCGCAACGCGGCGGGCGCGGCCGTGCTCGCGCCGGCGGCGCTCATCCGCCGCCGAGGGCAGCTGCGCGACCTGCTGCGGCCGGGCGGGCGGCGGACGTTGGGGGTCACCGCGCTGTCCGGAGTCTGCCTGGCGGTGCACTTCGGCACGTGGGTGCCCAGCGCGAAGCTGACCAGCGTGGCGATGTCGGTGGCGCTGGTCAGCACCACCCCGGTCTGGACGGCGCTGATCTCGGCGGCCCGCGGCGTGCGGGTCCCCGGGCGCACCTGGGCCGGCATCGCGGTCGCGGTCGCCGGGGTGGCGCTGGCCACCGGCGCCGACCCGCAGCTGTCGGGGCGGGCCCTGCTGGGCGACGCGCTGGCGCTGGCCGGCGGGATCGCCGCCGCCGGGTACACGCTGCTCGGCGAGCGCGCCCGCACGGAGCTCGCCACGACGACGTACGCCACGATCTGCTACTCCGTCTGCGCCGCCCTGCTCGCGATCGTGTGCGCGGCGGACACGACGAAGCTCTGGGGGTACGACGGAAGGACCGTGCTCGCCATCGCCGCCATGGTGGCCGGGCCCCAGCTGCTCGGCCACACGCTGGTCAACTACGCGCTACACCGGGTGAGTGCCACGACCGTCGCGGTGCTGCTTCTGCTGGAGGTGCCGGGCGCGCTGTGCATCGCGTGGCTGTGGCTGGACCAGCTGCCGCCTGCGCGCACGCTGCCGGGCATCGCGGTGCTGCTGGCCGGCGTGGCCGTGGTCGTGCTCGGCGGCCGGCGCCGTTCGCGCACCGAGCGTGAGGTGGCGATCACGCCCGAGGCCATCGGCATGCCGTGACGGCGCCGTCAGCCCACGAACGGCGGGACCACCATCTCGCCCGACGCGATCGGCACGACGTGACCCGAGACGGTGGCTGACACGGCCGAGCCGCCGCTTGCGGTCACCGAGCAGTGCAGCGCCGAGGGCCGATGGATTTCCAAACCCTGGGCGATCTCGTACTCCGAGACGCCGTCGCCCGGCAACAAGCCGCTGGACACCAGCCAGACCCCCAACCCCAGCGCCGCCGATCCCGTCGCCGGGTCCTCGGCCACGCCCACCTCGGGCACGAGCACCCGCACGTGCGCGAAGCGCCGCTCGGCGTCCCAGTGGAACACGCTCAGGTTGTCCACGAGCGAGCCGGGGCGCACGCGGGCGACGGCGTCCTCGGTGACGGAGAGGAACGTGAACTCCAGGCCGCAGCCGGCGCTGCGCGGCGCGGGGCCGGCGAAGTCGGCCTCGGTGAGCCCGATCGCGGACAGGAGCGGCACGTGGTCGAGCGCGTGGCCGACGGTCGGCTTGCCGCCGGTGACGGTCGCCGCGCCGTGTACCTCGTCGATGTGGATCGGGATGAGGCCGGCGCCGCACTCCTGTACCACGTCGGGGCCCTTGACGATCCCGTTGCGCAGCAGCGTCACCGCGCAGCCGACGCTCGGATGGCCGGCGAAGGGCAGCTCGGTGCCCGGTGTGAAGATCCGCACACGGTACGTCGCTTCCGGGCTCGACGGCGGCAGCACGAAGATCGTCTCGCTGAGGTTGAACTCGCGCGCGATCGCCTGCATCTGCTCCCGGGCGAGGTCCTGCGCGTCGAAGACGATCGCCAGGGCGTTGCCGGTGAACGGGCGGTCGGTGAAGACGTCGACGATGCTGTACCGCAGGAGGCTCATAGTTGGCAGCCTAGGCCGCGCGGGCCCGGCAGGTTCGGTCCAACCGCAACGCGGTGGATTCCTTAAGTAGGCTTGATTCTTGTGAGCACTGCGCCGCGGGTCTACATCGCGCGCCTCGCGGGCCTGAGCGTGTTCGATCCGAACGGCGACCAGGTCGGGCGGGTGCGCGATGCTGTCGCGCGGGCCCGCACCGGCAACCAGCCGCCCCGCGTGGTCGGGCTGGTCGCCGAGATGGTGATGCGCCGGCGCATCTTCCTGCCGATCGGGCGCATCACCGCGATCGAGCCCGACGCCGTGGTGCTCAACACCGGCACGCTCAACCTGCGCCGCTTCGAGAAGCGCCCGGGCGAGCTGCTGGTGCTCGAGGACTTCATGGACCGGCACGTCACCGTGGTGGCGACCGGTCGTACCGGCGCCGTCGTCGATGTGGCCATGGACGCCGACCGCACCGGCGAGTGGGCGCTGTCGCGGGTCGCGGTGCGCGAGTTCACCGGCCGCCTCACCCGCCGCGGCCACCTCAACCAGCTCGAGTGGAACGAGGTGTCTGGCCTGGCCGGCGAGCCGCAGACGCAGGGCACCGCCGGGCTGCTCGCCGTGCTGGACAACATGCGCCCGGCCGACCTCGCCAACGTGCTGCAGGACCTGTCCGAGGCCCGGCGCGTCGAGGTCGCCGCGGCGCTGGACGACGAGCGCCTCGCCGACGTCCTGGAGGAGCTGCCCGAGCACGACCAGATCGAGATCATCACGGCGCTGGAGCCACAGCGCGCCGCCGACATCCTGGAGGAGATGGACCCGGACGACGCCGCCGACCTGCTGGCCGAGATGCCCAAGCCGGAGCAGGAGGTGCTGCTGGACCTGATGGAGCCGGACGAGGCTTCGCCGGTGCGGGCCCTGTTGGAGTACGCGCCGGGGACCGCCGGCTCCGTCATGACCTCCGAGCCGATCGTCATGGCGCCCGACGCCACGGTGGCGGAGGCCCTCGCCCGCATCCGCGAGCCGCAGCTGTCCCCCGCGGTCGCCGCCGGCGTCTTCGTCACGCGGCCGCCGATGGCCACCCCCACCGGGCGGTACCTCGGCGTCGTGCACTTCCAGCGCCTGCTGCGCGAGCCCCCGTCGGCGCTGCTCGGCGGGGTCGTCGACAACGGCATCGACCCGCTCGACCCCGACACCACGCTCGCCGAGATCACTCGCCGGATGGCGACCTACAACCTGGTGGTGATGCCCGTGGTCGACGACAACGACAAGCTGGTCGGCGCCGTCACCGTCGACGACGTGCTCGACCACCTGCTGCCCGAGGACTGGCGCGACCGCGACCACGCCGAGCCGCTGACCATCGCGATGCCCGGCGTCGCCGGTGCGCCGGCGCCGGCCACCACGCCCGGCAACGGCGGCGACCGTGGCTGAGCGGCGGCGGGGCCTGGACCAGCCGCGGGACAGCCGCATCACGCTGCCCCGGTTCGACCCGGAGGCCTTCGGCCAGTGGTCGGAGGGCATCGCGCGCTTCATGGGCACGGCGAAGTTCCTCGTCTACATGACGATCGTGATCCTGGCCTGGATCGCCTGGAACACGCTCACGCCGAGAAGCTGGCAGTTCGACCCGTACACCTTCACGTTCCTCACGCTCATCCTCTCCCTGCAGGCCTCCTACGCGGCGCCGCTGATCCTGCTCGCGCAGAACCGGCAGGCCGACCGGGACCGCCTGGCGTCCGAGGAGGACCGGCGGCGGGCGGCGGCGCAGAAGGCCGACACGGAGTACCTGGCGCGGGAGATCGCCGCCCTGCGCATCGCCCTCGGCGAGGTGGCCACGCGCGACTTCCTGCGCTCGGAGCTGGCGCGGGTGGCGGAGGAGCTCGACGAGGCCGCCGACCGGCGGGCGAAGGCGGAGCGCAAGAAGGTCCGCAAGGCGCTCGGCTCGCTGTCCGATCCGCTGGGAACGTCGCTGGACGAACCGGACGATACGGTCGACACGGACGAGCCGCCGCGGCGCCGCAGGTGATTGCGCCGCGTGCCCCAAGGGGCGGGGCGCGCGGCGTCTGCTGTCGATTGTGACGTGCTCCTCCCGCGTTTCGCCATCACGCGGGAAGGGGCTAGATCCGCAGTAGCATGGCACACATGTCAGCCCCGGCCACCACCGTTGAGGACGCGATCACCGCCGCGCTCGCGACCGTCGACGACCCCGAGATCCGCCGCCCCATCACCGAGCTGGGGATGGTCCGCGACATCACCCTGCGCCCGGACGGGGTCGCCGCGATCGGCATCCTGCTCACGGTGGCCGGCTGCCCGCTGAAGGACAAGTTGCGCACCGACATCACGCGCGCGGTCGGCGCCGTCACGGGTGTCACCGGCGTCGAGATCGACTTCGGCGTCATGACCCCCGAGCAGCGCAAGACCCTGCAGACCAGCCTGCGCGGCGACGTGCAGGAGCCGGTCATCCCGTTCTCCCAGCCCGGCTCGCGCACCCGCGTCTACGCCGTGGCCAGCGGCAAGGGCGGCGTCGGCAAGTCGAGCGTCACGGTCAACCTGGCGGCGGCCCTGGCCGCCCGCGGCCTGTCGGTCGGCGTGGTCGACGCCGACATCTACGGCCACTCGGTCCCCCGCATGCTCGGCGCCGACGGCCGCCCCACCCAGGTCGAGTCCATGATCATGCCCCCCTCCGCCCACGGCGTGAAGGTCATCTCGATCGGCATGTTCACCCCGGGCAACACCGCCGTCGTCTGGCGCGGCCCGATGCTCCACCGCGCTCTGCAGCAGTTCCTCGCCGACGTGTACTGGGGCGAGCTCGACGTCCTGCTGCTCGACCTCCCGCCCGGCACCGGCGACGTGGCCATCTCCCTGGCCCAGCTCCTGCCGTCGGCCGAGATCCTGGTCGTGACCACCCCGCAGGCCGCCGCCGCCGAGGTCGCGGAGCGGGCCGGCTCGATCGCCCTGCAGACCCACCAGCGCATCGTCGGCGTCGTGGAGAACATGTCCTGGCTCGAACTGCCCGACGGCACGCGCATGGAGGTCTTCGGCGCGGGCGGCGGCCAGACGGTGGCGGACTCCCTGACCCGCCTCGTCGGCGCGAAGGTACCGCTGCTGGGCCAGATCCCGCTCGACACCCGCCTGCGCGAGGCCGGCGACACGGGCCTGCCGCTCGTCCTGGCCACCCCGGAGGCCCCGGCCGCGGCCGCGCTGACGTCGGTTGCGGACAAGCTCGCCCTGCGCCGCGAGAGCCTGGTCGGCAAGCCCCTGGGCCTGAAGCCCGCCGGCCGCTGACGGGTCGCGCTCCTCACGGCCGCCTGCGCGAGCCAAGATCGCCGCCGGCACCGGGCTCGGCTGGAGTGCGCCCCGGACGCGGCCCGCACTGGTCTCGGCGTCCTCGGTGGCCTCGGGTGGCCTCGGCGGCCAACGAGTTCTCCCTGCGCCGCGAAAGCCTGGCCGATGGGTTCCCGGGAGGCGGGATTGCGGCGCTGGGACCGCTGGCCGGGGCCGGAGGGCAGAGAGCCGCTGGGCCGGAGCCGGGGGACCGAGCCGGAGGTGCTAGGCCGGGGCTGCGGGAGAGTGCCGCTGGCCCGGAGCTTCTGGGCCGGAGCCAGGGGCGGGGGCAGAGATGCTGAGCCGAGCAGGTGCCTGGGCACGCGGCCCAGGGCGCGGGTCAGGTGACGTCGTCCCAGGAGGCGCGGATCGCGGGCTGCTGTGCCGGGGCCGGCGTCGCGGCGGACGGCGACGTGACCGACTTGGCGGCCGACGCGGCGGACTCGGCGTCGCGCTTGACCTGGTCGGCGACGCCGCGCACGTCGTCGTAGATGCCCTGCAGCGGCTTGCGCAGCGCGGCCTCGTCCTCCTCGCTCAGCAGGTGCTTGCGCAGGAAGGTCTTCGGGTGCAGGTCCTCGAGCTGGATGTCGGTGCCCAGCTCCTTGCTGAGGTCGCCGGTCGCGTTGCGTGCCATCTGGCGGAGCTGACGCAGCATCTTCACGCCGTCGCTGATCGCCTTCGGCAGCCGGTCGGGGCCGAAGATGAACAGCCCGACCAGGATGATCACGATGAACTCCCAGCCGCCGATGTTCTCCAAGCCCATGTACCGGCCCTCCCCCTCGCGCTCCAGCCGCAAGACTACGCACTCCAGGGGCGGTTCCGGGAGTGGCTGTCAGGTCACTTCGCGTCGGCGACCAGGGTTACGGATGCTTTGGCTCTTGTGGTACCGCGGAGGTATTGAATTTCCACGGTGTCTCCGGGCGCGTATTTGCGCACGAGCGCCGTGAGGTCCCACGACTCCTCGATCGGCTTGCCGTTCACGGCCATGACCACGTCGCCGGCCTTGAGCCCGCCGGCCTCGGCCGGTCCGCCGGCCTCGACCTGCGACAGGCGAGCGCCGCCGAGCGGGTTCTGGTACGACGTGTCGACCGTCACACCCATCACGGTGCGGCGGGCCTTGCCGGTGTTGATGATGTCGGTGGCGATGCGGCGGGCGTGGTTGATCGGGATTGCGAACGCGAGGCCGACGTTGCCTGCGCTGGACTGGTCCTCGGACAGGGTGCCGATGACGGAGTTGATGCCGATCACACGGCCGCCGGCGTCGAAGAGCGGGCCGCCGGAGTTGCCCTGGTTGACGGCGGCGTCGGTCTGGATTGCCGAGTAGTACCGCGCGGCGCCGCCCTCGCTGGTGCGGATGGGGCGGTCGAGGTAGCTGACCACGCCGTACGTCACCGTGCTGGTCAGGCCCAGCGGCGCGCCGACGGCGACGACGGGGTCGCCGACCTGCACCTGGTCGGAGTTGCCGAACTCGACGGGCACGAGCTTGCCCTCAGGCAGGCCGTTGGTGTCGATCTTCAGCACGGCGATGTCGGACTCGGGGTCGCTGCCGATGACCTTGGCCGTGGCGACGGTGGCGTCACTGAAACGCACGGTAGCGGTGTTGTTACCGCCCTCGACGACGTGGTTGTTGGTGATGACGTGGCCGTCGGCGGAGACGACGAACCCGGAGCCGAGCGACGTGCCGTTGCCGACGCGCATGCTGATCGTGACGACGCTCGGGAGCACCTTCTTGACCAGGGTCGCGAGCGACTCGGGCGCGCGGTTGTTCAGCGGGGCGTTGCCGACCTGGCCGCTGCCGAGCTGGCCGCCGCCCCCGCCGACCGCGAAGACGTAGCCGAGCGTGCCGCCGAGAGCGCCGGCGAGCAGGGCCGTGACGATCGACACGACGAGTACCAGACCAATGCCCACGCGCGGGCCGGGGGACGGCGGCGGCGGTTTCTCCAGTTCCGGAGCCTCGTCCGGAGGGGTCTTGACCACCACGACGGGTGCGTCGGGGTCGCGCCACGGGTCGGCGAGCGCGTCGGACCACCAGCTGTTGGGCGCCGGCTGCGGCGCTGCCGACTGGGGCGCGTTGGGTGCGGCCCACGTCGGGCGCGCCCCCCAGCCGCTGTTGCTGGCCGGCGCGCCGGGGCCCGGCTGACGCCAGGCCGAACCGTCTGTCACGATCGGCTCCTCCGTCCGTTTCGCATCCAGCATTACACGACCCGGCTTCGAGCATGCGGGGGCGAGGTCTCCTAGGCTTGCGGCCATCGACTCATGTAGAGGGGTGCCCCATTACCGCTTCCGCTCGGACCGCTGATTTCATCGACGGGTACGTCACCGAGGATCCGATGCTGACGGCCGCCCGGGAGCAGGCGTTCGAGCTCGGCATCAGCGCGGTGAGCCGGGGCTGCGGCGCGGCGCTGCGGGTTATCGCCGCGGTCAGCAACGCAAAAGCCGTGGTCGAGGTCGGCACCGGCACCGGGGTGAGCGGCGGGTGGCTGCTGCGCGGCATGCGCCGCGACGGCGTGCTGACCACGATCGACCTCGAGGCGGAGCACCAGCGTGTCGCCCGGCGCGTCTTCTCGGCCGCGGGTAACCCGCCCTCCCGCACGCGGATCATCACCGGCCGGGCGCTGGACGTGCTGCCGCGGCTCGCCGACCGCGCGTACGACCTCATCTTCGTCGACCACGACCCCAGCGAGTACGGGCCGGTGGTGACCGCGGCCGAGCGGCTGCTGCGGCCCGGCGGCACGCTCGCGCTGGCCGACGCGCTCGCCGGCGGGCGGGTCAGTGATCCCACGATGAGGGATGCGGAGACGGTACTGCTTCGTGAAGCCGTCAAATCGCTGCGCGACAGCGACGCGTGGGTCCCCGCGCTACTCCCCCTCGACGACGGTCTGCTACTCGCCGCTCGCGCGCAGTAACCATCTCACGCCCCCCGCCAAAACTGTCGTACCCGCGTTCGACCATGCACCCATGACCGAACTGCACACCACCACCCAAATCCTTCTCTCCGCGACGGCCCCCTACGACCTGGAGTGCTCGCTGCGGGCGATCGCCGGCTTCCGGCCCGGCCTGCACGACGTAGGGCTGCTCGACGGCATGGTCCGGCGCGCGTTCACGCACCCGTCCGACCCGCAGTCCGCGGTCGTGACCCAGGTCACCGAGCGCGACGACGGGGCGCCGGGCGTCAGGCTCACCGTGTTCAGCGAGTCGCCGCTCGGCGAGCGCGACCTGGAGGCGGTCGGCGCGCGGGTCTCCTCCTGGCTGGGGCTCGACGACGAGCGGGCGGAGTTCCTGCGCATCGCCGAGGGCGACGAGCGCGTCCGCCCACTGCTCGAGGTTGCGGCGGGCCTGCACCAGCCGAGGTTCTCGAGCCTGCCCGAGGCCGTCGTGTACTTCACGCTGGTGCAGAACTCCACCGAGTGGTATGCCGCGCTGCGCAAGCGCCGGCTCACCGTCCACCTCGGACCGACCGGGCGGGTCGCGGGTGAGGACTACACCGCCTTCCCCGAGTTCGCGCTGCTGACGCGGCTGACGCCCGAACATCTCGCGCCGTTCGTGGGGATGATGAGCAAGGCGACGCGCCTTGCCGAGGTGATCGCCGGGGTCGCGGCACTCGACGAGGAGCTGCTGCGCCACGGGCCCTACGAGGACGCGAGGGCCGCGCTGCTGTCGGTGCGCGGCGTCGGGGAGTACACCGCGCACGCGCTGCTGATGCGGGCCCTCGGCCGGCCCGACGCCGCGCCGCTGGAGATGAACCGGTTCGTGAGCACGGCCGTCTCCGTCTACGGCGACCCGCCGCCGACGCCGGCCGAGCTGCGGGAGCGGTATGGGCCGTGGGTTGGCTGGTGGGCGTATACGTGCCGGACCGCCGTGGGCTGGCTCGAACAGGACCGCAAGGCCCGCGAGCGCGCCGAACGCCAGCGGCAGCGCGCCGGGTCGACCCGCAGGCCGCGCACGCCCGGCGGCAGCACCCGTCCGCGCGCCACGGGCCGCGGCCGCACGGCGGCGCCGTGGAGCCCCTCGGACCCGGGCCCGGGCGCCGTCGAGCTCGAGGCGCACGACACAACAGCCGCCGCCGGCAAGGTCGCGCTGGCCGCCGTGGACCAAGCCACGCCGGCTGCCGCGGGGATTGCCGTGCGGACGACGACGCTCGCCGCCGCGGAGCAGGCCGCCCTGACAGGCGCTGGGCAGGCGGCGATGGCCGCCGCGGGGCAGGCGGCGCGGACAGGCGCGGGGCAGGTCGCGCCGGGTGCCGTTGAGAAGGCCGCGCCGGCCGCCGAGTTCGTGGGCGGCTGACCGGCGCGGCGCGGGCCGGGGACCGCATCCGCTCGCCGGAGCGGGTGCGGTCGGCCGGGCCCTAGAGGATGCCCTCGAGCTGGGACTTGTAGCCGAGGATCCGCTCGGGGTCGGCGCCGAGGACGTCGCGTAGGAGGGTGGCGTATACGGATCGGAAGTCGGTCGTGAACTTCAGGTCGCCGTTGTCGAGGTCGGAGAGGCTGGGCTGTTCGCCGTAGAGGCCGCCCTTCACCGGGCTGCCCAGGATGAACATGTTCGACGCCGTGCCGTGGTCGGTGCCGTCGGAGCCGTTCGCGGCGACGCGGCGGCCGAACTCGGAGTAGACGGCCACGACGACCTTGCGGCCCGCCTCGGTCTTCGCCATGCGGTCGGCGAACCCGGTCAGCGCGGTGTCGAGGAGCTTGAGCAGGACCTCCTGCGAGTTGCGCTCCTCGGCGTGCAGGTCGAAGCCGCCGAGCGAGACGGAGAACACGCGGGTCGCGACGCCGGCCTCGACGCAGCGGGCCACGAGGTCCAGCTGCGTCTTGAGGTCGGAGCGGCCGCCGGTCGCGGTGCCGGACGACGACGAGGCGCCCTCGTCGCCGTCGGCCTCGTCGACGCTGTGGATGAGGGCGTCGACCTCGACGAGGTCGGCGAAGGCGCGAGCGGCGCGGGCCTGCAGCGCGGGTTCGCCGTCGGAGGGCTTGCCGAACGCGGTCAGCACCTCGGGTTTGAGCCCATTCGGCAGGGTCAGGCCGCTGACGGGGATGGCGGCGCCGGCCGTGGTTTCGCCGGCGAGCAACGGAGGGAGGACGGGTTCGAAGGAGACGGCGTGGCGCGGGTCGCCGCCGAAGGCGTCCAGCCACCGGCCGAGCCAGCCGGTGTTGCCGGGCCGGTCCGGCTGCGCGGTCTGCCAGATGTCCATCGAACGGAAGTGACTGTGGTCGGGCTTCGGGTAGCCGACGCCGCGGACGATGGCCAGCTTCTTGGCGTCGAACATGCGCTTGAGGCCGGCCAGCCCGGGATTGAGGCCGAGGTATCCGTCGAGCTTGAGGACCTCCTCGGGCTTGTACGCGAGCTCGTTGCGGGCCGGTGCGTAGGCCTTGTCGGCGTACGGGATGACGTTGGCCAGCCCGTCGTTGCCCCCGTAGAGGGTGACGAGCACGAGCGTCTTGGCGTCGCCGGGCCGGTCGTCCCAGGCGGCGGTGTCGAAGACGTCGCGCAGCGTCCAGGCGCCGCCGGCGGCGAGGGCCGCGCCACCGACCACGCCGCTGGCGATCAGGAACTTCCTGCGGGTGAGGGCGTCCATGCCGCCTCCTTCAACGGTGTGAACGATTGGAGCGAGGCATGGTCAGTTGACGGCGTACTCGGGGCTGGCCAGGCCCAGCGTCAGCAGGCGGCGGGCGTCGTTCGCGGCCGGGGTCAGCGCTGCCAGCGTGCGGTCCGTGAACTTGTCCACGACCAGCAGGCGGGCCAAGGCCGCGGGGCGTTGGGGCGGTGGGACGGCGGTGAGGCGGTCGATCACCGGCTGCGGTGCCCGCGCGCCCAACGTCTGGGCCAACCTGATGCGGGCCTGGGTGGCCGAGGTGGTCAGCCATGCGGCGCCGGCCGGCCAGCCGCCGACGCTCGGGGGGCGCAGGGGGACCTGGCCCAGCTGGGTGAGGCCCGAGGCAAGCTGCTTGCGCTGGTTGTCGTTGAGGTCGCCGGGGCGGATCTGCAGCTGCCGCAGGGCGCCGACCAGCCACTCGACGGGCTGCTTGACGAGCTCGGTGTGGCCGTCCGCGGTCAGGAGCTCGCGCAGCATGGCGGAGCTGGTCGGCTGGGTCTTGGCGCGGTCCAGGGCGGGTTGCGGGATCGGGGCGTCGCTGCAGTACCGCAGCCAGAGCCGCCGGGCGATGAACTCGGGGCTGACGGGCTGGGCAAGCAGGATGTCGGCGAAGTCGTCGGCGTCGAAGTTGCCGGTCTTGCCCAGGATGGTCTTCGGCTTGTCGTCGTGGCGCTTCGCGTTGAACGTCGCGGTGCCGGACTTGGCGTCCACCGTCCAGCCGGTCAAGGCGCGGGCGCCCTCGCGGACGTCGTGTTCGGTGTAGTTGCCGACGCCGAGCGTGAAGAGCTCCATGAGCTCGCGGGCCAGGTTCTCGTTGGGGGCCTTGACCGTGTTCTTCTGGCCGTCGAGCCAGACGATGAGGGCCGGGTCGCGCAGCATCGTGTGGGCCTGGGTGGCGAAGTCGCCGAGTGCGGTCCTGTAGAGCGTCTGCTGCTGGGCGAGCATCATCGGGCCGGACTTGACCTTGTCGGCGGACGTGGCCCAGTGGCCGTGCCAGAAGAACGTCAGCTTCTCGTGCACCTGGTGCTCGGCCTGGACCATGCGGTCGAGCCACCAGGCGCCGACCGTGCGGATCTGCTCGGCGCGGTCGCTCTTCTCGTTGACGACCATGCCGAGCTTCGGCGGCGGGGTCCTGGCCGCACCGGCGTCGGGTGCGGCGGGGTTGAACAGGGCGTCGAGGGTCGCGGCCGGGCCCTTGGACTCGGCCGCGTCGACCTCCTCCGCCGTGGGCCCGAACGTCGCCCGGCGCAACACATGCGCAACCTTCTCACGATCGGCCATGGACCCCAGGCTATGCCGGTTTTGTACGAAACTTGTTAAGAGGGGCTCAGGCTCCCTTGAAGACCGGGCGCTGCTTCTGCACGAACGCGGCCGTCGCGTTGTGGTGATCGGCGGTGTGCCCGCAGGTCGCCTGGGCCTCGGCCTCGACCGCGAGCGCGTCGGCGAGCGAGCCGGAGCCGCCGGTGGCGAGCTCGCGCTTGATCTGGCCGTAGGCGATCGTCGGGCCGGCGGCGAGGCGGTCGGCGAGCTCGAGGGCGGTGGGCAGCACGTCCTCGTCGTCCTCGGTCAGGCGGGTGAGCATGCCCAGCTCGAAGGCGGTCGCCGCGGGGACGGGCTCGGCCAGCAGGAGCAGCTCGACGGCCTTGGCGTGGCCGACGATGCGGGGCAGCGACCAGGAGATACCGGTGTCGCCGGCCAGGCCGACGTTCGCGAAGGCCATGAGGAACGCGGTCTTCGGGCCGCCGATGCGGAAGTCGGCGAGCAGGGCGAGGGAGGCGCCGGCGCCGGCGGCCATGCCCCGCACCGCGGCGACGACGGGCTTGGGCATGCCGCCGATCAGCGTGGCGATCGGGTTGTAGTGCTCGGTCACGGTCGACAGCGACGAACCCGTGCCGGCCTCCAGCGACTCGACGTGCTCGCGCAGGTCCTGGCCACCGCAGAACGCGCGGCCGGCGCCGGCGAGGACCACAGCGCGTACCGAATCATCGCCCTGAATCTCTTGCAACGTGTCCCGCAGGGCCACCTTCAGCGCGGTGTCCAGCGAGTTCAGGGCCTCCGGCCGGTTGAGCGTGAGGATCGCGACGCCGGATTCGGTGCGTTCGACGAGCAGCTCCATCGGTACTCCATTTCCAAATCAGTTCAAGGTCAGGCACGCGTCGACGAAACGGTCCGCCGCCGGGCGCAGCCGTAGGGCGTGGTGGTCGAAGAAGGCGGCGGCCGCGGTGCCGGCCCAGCGCGCGGGCAGCAGGGCGGGCGGCAGCTGCGGGTCGCGGAACAGGAACGCGCGCCAGGCGTGCACGAGCGTGAACCGCACGGCGTAGGCGCGCTCGTCGGGGGTGGCCGGGCCGACGCCGGACACGAGCGGGTTGAGGCGCTCGACGAACTCGCCGTACGCGGCGGCGATCGCCTCCAGGTCCCACGCTCTGGCCACCAGTTTCACGGCTCCCTCGGTGCCACCGGAATGCTCCGCCGAGAATCGGTCGTAGCGCACCCCGGCCTCCGTGAGCAGGGCGTCGACGCCCTCGCCGGGGCGCGGGGCGATCCACGTGGAGGCGTCGATCGACCCGTACCCGAGGAATCCGAGGTTCGCCACCAGTCTCGCCCGCGCGCCGCGGTGCGCGGGCGGTTCGAGCGTGATGAGATCGAAGCGGCCGGTCCAGGCGTTTGCGGGGCCGCCGGAGCGCTGGGTTCGATAGATCCGGGCGCCGGCGGCGTCGAGTCGGCGTGCCGCCTTCGGGGTGATGCCGTAGCCGGGGCCAGTCGGCAAACGTAGAGGATGCAGCCATCCCTGCCGGACCATCCGCGACACCGCGGTACGGACGGCGGGGGCAGTGATGCCGAGGGGAGCGAGCAGGCGCACGAGAGCCGCGACCGCGGCCCGCCCACCGCGCGGGCGAAGATGGTCGCCATAGAGATCAAAGAGGGCGGACCGGGCCTGCATGGCCGCTTATTGTGACAGCTGTCCGGCATTTCGCGCCACGAGTTGTCACAAGGTTCGCGTCCCGGTTTGGGTCTTGGGGCCATCATCAGGGAAAATCATCGGTTGGTGCGTACATCACGGGGCCGGCGGGTCCGGTCGAGGCCCCGTGAGCAGGCGCGCCGGGCATGCGGGGACGGCTGTGCCACCTGGTGTCTGGGACATCAGGAAGCGAAGGGAGACAACATGGCGGCCATGAAGCCGCGGACAGGCGACGGTCCGCTGGAGGTCACCAAGGAGGGCCGCGGCATCGTCATGCGCGTCCCGCTCGAGGGTGGTGGGCGGCTCGTCGTCGAGATGACCAAGGACGAGGCCAACGAGCTCAGCGAGGCGCTGAAGACCGCCACTGGCTGAGTCTTCCTGCATTCAGCTTTGCTTTCGGGTTGACTGGGGTGGCCATCTGTGGTCGCTCCCATCGGTGTGCGCAGGAAAACAGAAATAGAGGAGGGTCCCCGTGCTGGACATCAGGTTCGCCGCAGCCCGCAGCGCCTCCGGTGCGGTCGCTGTCGTCGTCCCGTCCGGCGCCCCCTCCGGCGCTCTGGACCTGCTGAAGCTCGGTCCGGCCGACCTGGCCGAATGTGAGGCGTTCCTCGAGGACGTCGAGCACTCCGGGTCGGCCGGGACCGTGCACACCCTGCCGCGACCGGCGCGCAAGCCGTCGCGGCTGCTGTTCGTCGGCATCGGCGAGGCGGATGAGGCCGGATGGCGGGCCGCTGGCGCGGCCTTGGCCCGTTCGGCTCGCTCCGAGACATCGTTACGAGTGTTGGTACCGCAGGACACGGCCGCCGACGCGGTCCGCGGCCTGGCCGAGGGCCTCTGGCTGGCTTCCTACCGGTTCCGCCTCACCGACGCCGAGCCCGATCCGCTGCGCCGCGTCACGATCGCACTACCGGGCAACGCTCCGGCCCCTGATGCGCTGACGGCCGCGCTCGACCAGGCCCGGGCGGTCGTCACCGCCACGCTGCTCGCCCGCGACCTGACCAACATGCCCAGCGATCGCAAGACGCCGGCCTGGTTCGCCCGTCAGGTGGTCAAGGCCGCCACCGGCGTGCCGGGGCTGACGGTCGAGGTGCGCGAGCCCGCCTACCTGGCCGCGCAGGGCTTCAACGCGATCCTGGCCGTGGGCCGGGGTGCGGCGAGCGAGCGCGGCCCGCGGCTGGTCGAGCTGTCGTGGCGCCCGAGGGGCGCGAAGCGGCACGTCGTGCTGGTCGGCAAGGGCATCACGTTCGACACCGGCGGTATCTGCATCAAGCCGCTGAGCGGCATGAAGCTCATGCGCAAGGACATGGGCGGCGCCGCCGCGGTGATCGGCGCGACCCTCGCCGCGGCCGAGATGCGCCTGCCGGTGCGGATCACCGCGCTGGCACCGCTGGCCGAGAACGCGGTCGGCGCCGACGCGATGCGCCCGGGCGACGTCGTCACGCACTACGGCGGGATCACCACCGAGATCCTCAACACCGACGCCGAGGGCCGCCTGGTGCTCGGCGACGCGATGGCCTACGCCGTGCGCCGGCTGCGGCCCGACGTGATGATCGACCTCGCCACCCTCACCGGGGCGCAGGGCGTGGCGCTGGGCAAGCGGACGGCGGCGCTGTACAGCCACAGCGACACCCTGGCGGGCGCGCTGGCCACGGCCGCGGCCGCCTCCGGCGAGTCGGTGTGGCGGATGCCGCTGAACGAGGACTACGCCGAGGAGATCGACGGCGACCTGACCGACGTCGTCAACTCCACCGACATCGGGGCCGGGTCGGTGCTCGCCGCGCTGTACCTGCGCGAGTTCACCGGCGCCATGCGCGGCAACTGGGCGCACGTCGACATGTCCTCGCCCGCCTGGTCGGACTCCAACGACGGCGAGCTCACCAAGGGCGCGACCGGCTGGGGCGTGCGCACCCTGACCCGCTGGCTGGAGGCCACCGTCGCCTGAGACGGCGATGGCCCCCGATCACGGCAGTTACAGGATGGTCCAGGTGTCGCCGCTGTTGAGCAGGGCGGCGAGCTCCTCGTCCGGGGTGCCGTTCGCCTTGGCCTTCGCGGCGACGAGCTGGTCGCGCACGATGTCGTCGTAGGCCGGGCGGCCGACGGCGCGGAACACGCCGATCGGCGTGTTGCGCAGGTCGAGGCCCGGCAGCCGGGACAGCGCGAACGCATACGCCGGCTCGGCGACCGTCTGGTCGTGCACGACGATCTCCTCGGCGCTCACCGAGGCGGTCGGCACGACGGAGAGGCCGAAGCCGCCGGGCGGGTGCGTGACCGCCCACTCGCCGTCCTTGCCGAACGTGATCGGCTGCCCGTGCTCCAGCCGGATCAGGAAGTCGTCGCGGGTGGCGGGCTCCTTGAGCGCGTCGAACGCGCCGTCGTTGAAGATGTTGCAGTTCTGGTAGATCTCCACGAACGCGGAGCCGCGGTGCTCGGCGGCGGCGCGCAGGACCGACTGCAGGTGCTTGCGGTCCGAGTCGATGGTGCGCGCGACGAAGCTCGCCTCCGCGCCCAGCGCCAGGGAGATCGGGTTGAACGGCGAGTCCGCGGAGCCGGCCGGCGTCGACTTCGTGATCTTGCCGATCTCCGACGTCGGCGAGTACTGCCCCTTCGTCAGGCCGTAGATCTTGTTGTTGAACAGCAGGATCTTGAGGTTGACGTTGCGGCGCAGCGCATGGATCAGGTGGTTGCCGCCGATGGACAGCGCGTCACCGTCGCCCGTGACGACCCAGACCGACAGGTCGGGGCGGGACACCGACAGGCCGGACGCGATCGCCGGCGCGCGGCCGTGGATCGAGTGCATGCCGTAGGTGTTCATGTAGTACGGGAACCGCGAGGAGCAGCCGATCCCCGAGACGAAGACGATCCGCTCCTTCGGGATGTTGAGCTCGGGCATGAACGACTGGACCGCCGCCAGGATCGCGTAGTCCCCGCAGCCCGGGCACCAGCGCACCTCCTGGTCGGACTTGAAGTCCTTCGTCGTCAGCTTCAGAGGCTCAGGCATTCTTGACCACTTCCTCGAGCACACCTTCCAGCTCGGCCGCGGTGAACGGCAGGCCGCGGACCTGGTTGTAGGCGATGGCGTCGACCAGGTAGCGCGACCGGATGACCCCGGCGAGCTGGCCGAGGTTCATCTCCGGGATGACCACCTTGTCGTAGGACTTCAGCACCTCGCCGAGGTTCTTCGGCATCGGCGAGAGGTGCCGCAGGTGGGCCTGGGCGATCGCCAGGCCGCGCTGGCGCAGCGCGCGGGCGGCGGCGCCGATCGGCCCGTACGTCGAACCCCAGCCCAGCACCAGGACGCGGGCGGTGCCGTCGGGGTCCTCGACCTCGACGTCGGGCACCTCGATGCCCTCGATGCGCGCGGCCCGGGTGCGGACCATGAAGTCGTGGTTGGCCGGGTCGTAGGAGATGTCGCCGGTGCGGTCGGCCTTCTCCAGGCCGCCGATGCGGTGCTCCAGGCCCGGGGTGCCCGGCACGGCCCACGGCCGGGCGAGCGTCTGCGGGTCGCGCAGGTACGGCAGGAAGGTCTTGCCGTCCTCGCCGTTGGGCTCGGTGGCGAACTGCACGCGCAGGTCGGGCAGCTCGGCGATCTCGGGCAGGCGCCACGGCTCGGAGCCGTTCGCGATGTACCCGTCGGAGAGCAGGATCACCGGGGTGCGGTAGGTCAGCGCGATGCGCGCCGCCTCCAGCGCCGTGGTGAAGCAGTCCGCGGGCGAGCGCGGCGCGAGCACCGCGACCGGGGCCTCGCCGTGCCGGCCGAACAGCGCCATGTTGAGGTCGGCCTGCTCGGTCTTGGTCGGCAGGCCGGTCGACGGGCCGGCCCGCTGCACGTCGATGATCAGCAGCGGCAGCTCGAGCGCGACGGCGAGCGAGATTGTCTCGCCCTTGAGCGCGACGCCCGGGCCGGAGGTGGTGGTCACGCCGAGCGCGCCGCCGTAGGAGGCGCCCAGGGCCACGCCGATCGCGGCGATCTCGTCCTCGGCCTGCACCGTCGTCACGCCGAACTTCTTGTGCTTGCTCAGCTCGTGCAGGATGTCCGAGGCCGGGGTGATCGGATACGCACCGAGGAAGACCGGCAGCTCGGAGCGCACGCCGGCGGCGACGATGCCGAGGGCGAGCGCGGCGTTGCCGGTGATGTTGCGGTAGTTGCCGGCGACCATGCGGGCCGGCTTGACCTCGTAGCGCACCGCGAAGTTCTCGGTCGTCTCGCCGAAGTTCCAGCCGGCCTTGAAGGCGGCGATGTTCGCGGCGACGAGCTCGGGGCGCGAGGCGAACTTGCGCTCGAGGAAGGCGATCGTGGACTCGTGCGGGCGGGAGTACATCCACGACAGCAGGCCGAGCGCGAACATGTTCTTCGCCCGCTCGGCGTCCTTCTTGGAGATCTCGAACGACGCGAGGGCCTTGACCGTCATCGAGGTCAGGCCGACCGGTGCGACGTTCCAGCCGTCCAGCGAGCCGTCTTCGAGCGGGTTCGCCGAATACCCCACCTTGGCGAGGTTGCGGTTGGTGAACTCGTCGGTGTTGACGATGATCGAGGCACCCTTGGGCAGATCGGCCAGGTTGGCCTTCAGGGCGGCAGGGTTCATCGCGACCAGCACGTTGGGGGCGTCACCGGGCGTGAGGATGTCGAAGTCGGCGAAATGCACCTGGAAGCTCGACACACCCGGGAGCGTGCCGGCGGGGGCACGGATCTCGGCGGGGAAGTTCGGCAGGGTGGATATGTCGTTCCCGAGCTGAGCGGTCTCGGATGTGAAGCGGTCACCGGTGAGCTGCATGCCGTCGCCGGAATCGCCAGCGAACCTGATGACCACCCGATCCAGCTGGCGGACCTGCTTGGTCACGTGAGCTGACCTCCTATTGCGGCGATCGTGTTGTCCCTACACCCCTGAGGGTACGTCGGAGGGCAGGCCGAACCTGCGGCGCATATCCCTTCCGTGAACCCGAAGCTGCGACTTTCGTCATTGCGCCGCGCGCGCCGTTGTGCGCGGATCGCGAATCCGAACAATTCTGGCCCGTATCGTCACCGGGCGGCCACCCCTAGCAAACCCCTACTCGTCACCGTCCGCGTCGGTGGGCTCACGGAAGCCCGATCCGGCGACCGGGCCGTTGGGCAGCCTGGGCAGGGTCAGCGCCCGCGGGATCGGCGAGCGCGGGATGGTGGTGAAGGGCGGCGTGTCGCCTGCCCGCGGCGCCGGCACCAGGACCACGTCCTCGACCTCGTCCGGGGCCAGGGCGTCCTCGTCCCGGCCGCGGCGGCGCAGCGAGAACACGACCAGACCGCCGGCGATGGCGACCAGGCCGACGATGCCGCCGATGTACGGCAGGCTGGACAACTGCTGGCTGTCGCTGGCCTGTTTGCGCAGGCTGAGCTCGCCGATGCTGGGCTGCGCGGCCGGGGACACGGGCGCCTGGGTGGGCAGCGGGGCGTCCGTGCCGGCCAGCGGCGGAGCGCTGATCTTGAAGTCCGAGCGGCTCTCGATCGCGTCGAGGCCCAGCGGGGTCAGGTACGCGTGCACGGCCCCGGTCAGCGGCAGCTCGGCCCGGGCGGCGGCGCTGACGGTGAGGCCGAACACCGCCGTCACCTCCTTGCCGGCTCCGAGGTCGCCGAGCTCGCAGCGGTCCCGGTCGGCGGAGATGCGCCGGTGCGAGCGGCAGGCCGACGGGAAGCCGACCAGGTCGACACCGGGCGGGGTGACCACCTCGAGCGCGCCGGCGGCCTTCGTCCCGCCCGTGTTGCGCAGCCGGACCGACAGCTGGGTCGCCTCGTCCTGCGGCGAGGTGGCGGCCGGCAGCTGCGGCTCGGTGGTGCTCAGGTCGATGCCCGGCGTCGGCGGCGTGGTGAACGCGAAGGAGATCGGCGCCGTGCGCTGCACCGGCCCGATCGAGGCGGTGACCAGCCCGGCCCCGATGGTCTTCCACGCGCCCGGATCGACGTTGACCTTGACGACGACCTGGCCGAGGGCCTGCTCGCCGAGCGGGCAGCTGAAGCTCAGCACGCCGTTGTCGACGCGGCAGCCGCCGGTGCCGTACGCACCAGTCGCCTGCGCCCCGCTCGGGAACGCGTAGTAGCCGGTGATCGTGTCGCGCCCGACGTGCTCGCCGATGTTCTTGAGCGAGATGACCAGCTCGGCCGAGCCGTTGCCCTGCCAGTACCCGTCGCCCACCGACACCGTGCTCACGGTCATCTTGAACCGGTGCACGGGCGTGGGGGCCGGCGGCGCCTCGGTGGTGGTCGGCGGCGGAGGCGCCTCGGTGGTCGGCTCCTGGGTGGGCACTTCGGTGGTGGGGCCCTGCGTCGGTGCTTCGGTGGTGGGCACCTCGACGGGCGGTGGGCTGGTCTCCTCGACCCCGGGATCGGCGCACGCGGGCGAGGCGAGCAGCATCGAGCAGACGGCGGCCAAGAGCACGAAGGAGCCGGCACGCAGCCACCTGGTTGGGCGGCCCGTGGGTGCTTCCATGAGGGGGTGTCCTTCTAGTCTCGTCTCAACGGCAGGCCGGGCGTGACTTGGTTGCACTCCGGCAAGAACTGTCGCTCATTATGGAGACGGACTCGCGTTTTCGGCATGTCGGAGATCGTGATGATGCGTGTACGGTGCGTACGATGAACGGATATCTGGGCGGATATGCGACGCTCGGCCTCCTTCTGCTGGTCGGAGCCGGCGTGTTCGTCGCCGCGTTTACGGCCAACCGGCTGTTGGGGCCACGCCGTTCGGCCGACTGGAAGCTCGCCAGGGGCGCGAAGTACGAGACCTACGAGTGCGGCCTCGACCCGGTCGGCGGCGACTGGGCGCAGGCACAGATTCGCTACTACGTGTACGCCTACCTGTACGTGTTGTTCGCCGTGGAGAGCGTGTTCCTCTTTCCCTGGGCCGTCGTGTACGACCTGCCCGGGTACGGCGTCTCGGTCGTCGTCGAGATGGGCGTGTTCGTGGCCGTGCTGTTCCTCGGCATCTTGTACGCGTGGCGCAAGAACATCCTGCGCTGGACGTGAGGTTTTGCGCGGATAAATCCGGCGCTGGCGCGCCAGATTTATCCGACATTTCGTATATGCCCGGTTCCATCGCCGCACAGCACCGCGGCCGGCCCCGAGCAGGGAGCCCGGGGCCCGAATCGATCAGGCCAGGCCGCGGCGGGCCACGGCGGGCTGACGTTCTCCGCGGATCGCGGCGATGGTGTCGAGCACGCGGCGGGTGGCGCGCACCTGGTGTGCGCGGAACACCCGGGCGCCCAGCCAGGCCGAGACCGCCGTCGCCGCCAGCGTGCCCTCCAGCCGGTCAGGCACCGGCAGGTCGAGGGTCTCGCCGATGAAGTCCTTGTTCGACAGGGCGACGAGGACCGGCCAGCCCGTCTCGACCAGCTCGCCGAGGCGGTTGGTGATGGCGAGGGAGTGGCGGGTGTTCTTGCCGAAGTCGTGTGCGGGGTCGATGAGGATGCCGTCCCGGCGTACACCCAGGGCGAGGGCTCTTTCGGCTAGAGCGGTGACTGTCCGTACCACATCCGTCACCGGATCTTGGAAAGCCACCCGGTGCGGCCGGGTGCGCGGGGTCAGGCCCCCGGCGTGCGAGCAGACCAGGCCCGCGCCGGTCTCGGCGGCGACCTCGGCCAGGGCCGGATCGGCGCCGGCCCACGTGTCGTTGATCAGGTCCGCGCCCGCCGCGACGACCTCCCGGGCCACCTCGGCCCGCCAGGTGTCGATCGAGATCACGACCTCGGGGAACATGGACCGGATCTTCTCGATCGTCGGCAGCGTGCGGCGCAACTCCTCGGCGGCGTCGACCGTCTCGCCGGGGCCGGCCTTGACCCCGCCGATGTCGATGATGTCCGCTCCCTCGGCGACGGCGGCCTCCACGGCGCGCAGCGCGGCGTCCTCCGCGAACGTTGCGCCCTTGTCGAAAAAGGAGTCCGGGGTCCGGTTAATGATCGCCATCACTGCGTACTCGCCGTCGGCGAAGCGCCGGGCGCCCAGACGGAACATTGCGTGACCTCCGTGTTTCCTTCATTTGGGTGTGCCGGGCTCGCCCAGGCGTACTCAGCGTGCCACGATTCCCCCTATGGCTGAGTTCCTCCTGGTGTTGATCGCCGCTGTGGTCGTCGGGGCCATCGGGTTCGGCGTGTCCCTGTTGATCACCGGTGACGACCCGGGGATCGAAGGACATGAGCCCGACGGACGCTCCGTACCGCTGCCGTCGTCGCGCCCGTTGGTCGAGGGTGACGTGAACCAGCTGCGGTTCGACACGGTCGTCCGGGGGTACCGGATGAACCAGGTCGACACCGCGCTGCGGCGTGCCGGCTACGACATCGGCTACAAGGAGGAGCTGATCCAGGTCCTCGAAGCCGAGATCAAGGCCCTCCGCGAGGGGCGGCAGGAGGACGCCGACGCCCTGCGCGACGCCCGCCAGGCGGCCGCATCCGGCGCGTCCGCGATCGCCGACACCCCGCCGAGTGCCCCCGCGCCCGTCGCCGACGCGGATTCCGAGATCGACCTCGACGAGGAGAAGCCCTCGTCGGACACCAGCTGGGGCACCTCCGCAGACGACACGTGGGGTCGCCCGTCACCGGTGGTGAAGTGACCGCCGAGGACTTCGCCGAGGCGGAACGGCCCGGCCCGGGCGAGGTGACGGCCACGGTCATCGTGGCCGCACCGGCCGCCCGGGTCTTCTCCGCGCTCACCGACTGGTCGCGGCAGGGCGAGTGGATCCCCTTCACCACGGTCCGGGTGCTCTCCGGCGACGGCGGCGAGGGCAGCCAGATCGAGGCGGTGACCCAGGTCGGCCCGGCGACGCTGCGCGACCTCATGCGCGTGGTGAAGGTCGACCCGCCGTTCGAGGTGCGGGTCGTGCACTACGGCAAGGTGCTGCGCGGCCCCGGGGTGCTGCGCTGCACCCCACTGGGTACCGACCGCACCCAGGTGGTGTGGCACGAGTGGTTCCACCTGCCGGCCGGTCCCGCGGGCAAGGTGACGTGGCCGCTGCTCTGGCCGGGATCGAAGGCGGGCCTGACCGGGGCGCTGCGCCGCTTCGCCCGCATGGTGGAGTCCGGGCGGCTGCAGTAGCCATTTTTGTCGTACCCCAGGAGTAACTTCCTGACCATGAGCGACGTGGTGATAGGCGAAGACGGGCTCGCCAGGTGTGGCTGGGGCGCCTCGACCCCCGATTACCTGGACTACCACGACAACGAGTGGGGCCGGCCCGTCCGCGACGACAACGGGCTGTATGAGCGCATGACCCTCGAGGCGTTCCAGTCCGGCCTGTCGTGGATCACCATCCTGCGCAAGCGCCCGTCGTTCCGGGCCGCGTTCGCCGGCTTCGAGATCGAGAAGGTCGCCGCCTTCGGCGAGTCCGACATCGAACGCCTGCTGGCCGACACCGGCATCGTGCGCAACCGCTCGAAGATCGAGGCCGCCATCGCCAACGCCCGCGCCGCGGCCGAGCTGCCCGGCGGGATCTCCGCGCTGCTGTGGTCGTTCGCCCCCGAGGCCCGGCCCCGCCCGGTCGACTTCACCGCCGTCCCGGCCGTCACCGCCGAGTCGACCGCAATGGCGAAGGACCTCAAGCGCCGCGGCTTCCGCTTCGTGGGACCGACCACGGCCTATGCGCTGATGCAGGCCACTGGCATGGTCAACGACCACGTGCAGGGGTGCTTCGTGGACCTGTGAGACCGGCCGGGACACTGCCTCTCCGCTTCGTGATGCAATGACCGTATGGCTAAGTGGGTGGTGGTCGTCTCCGGGGAGCAGTACGAGAGCGAGCGGTTGTACGGCGGCGAGGCGCTCTCGATCGCCGGGGGACGGTTCACCGCCGGCGATGAGGCCCTGCTCGTGGCCGCCGTGTCGCCGGCCGTCGTGTTCGGCCTGGCCCGGGCCGAGGGCGGTGACCGGCTGCGATACACGGTGAACCGGCTCGACGCGCCCCTGCCGGCCGGCGGCGTGCTCGCCTCGATCCCCACCCGCCCCGCTGCTCCGTCCTCGGCCGCCGCGGAGACCGGGGAGGCCACGGGGCTCGGGGAGGCCGGGGAGCCCGGAAAGGCCAGGGAGACCGAGGAGGCCGGGGAGGCCGAAGGCGTCGCCCAGGTCGGGGCGTGGGTGCTCGGCGAGGAGGCGTACCAGGCGATCGCTCGGCGGGCCGTGGCGGATGAGAGCAAGTCGGGGCGGGAGCGGCGCACCTGGCTCGTGAGCGTCGACATGCCCATCGAGGCCGCGTCACCCGGCGATGCGGTGCGGGCGTTCTGGAGCTACGTCCGCGAGCTCGGGCCGGCCGAGCTGCCCGCGTTCGTGTGGCCGGCGGGAGACGAGCTGGCCATGCAGGCGTACGTCCTCGGCGCCGAGGCCAACCAGGACCCCGAAGAGGACTGACCGGCTCCCGGCAACGCGAGTAACGCTCGGCGTCCACCTGCCACCGAATAGAGCACCTGCTCGTCTCCGGCCACGCCGCTGCGGTTTTGAGGGGGTTCGGGTGGAGCGAAGCTCCCCCGGGCGAGCGCAGCGAGCTAGTTACACAGCACAGCTACTCCACCGCGGAGAAGCGGATCGAGCCGGCCATCAGGTCCGGGTGCTCGATCGTCAGGGCCAGGGCCACCGATTCCTCGAGGGTCAGGGCGGCGCCTGCGGCATATGCGGTGTCGAAAGCCGTGTCGCCCATCGTCGAGCGCAGCGTTGCCTGCTGCTCGGTCCAGAAGGCGCCGAACGCGCCCGTTGAGCAGCGCAGGCGGATGCGGGCGGCCTGTGCGGCGCCGAACAGGCGGGCGGCGGTCTCCGCGTCCCCGGCGAGGGCGCAGCGCACGGCCACGGCGTTCAAGGTCTCGCAGACGCGCAGGTGGAAGCCGTGTGTCATGCGCGAGCGCAGCGCCACGATGAGGTGGTCGTGCGCGGCCACCAGGTCGCCGCGGGACAGGGCGACCATGCCGAGCAGCATGTCGACGGTGCGGCGGCCGCGGTCCAGGGGGCGGCTGTTCTCCAAGGGGCGGGCGCTCGCGAGCAGGCTCGCGGCCTCGTCGAGCTCGCCGCGGCGCCACAGGAGCTGGGCCAGGGCGTAGACGGCGAAGATGGCCTCGCCGGCGACTCCCTGGTCCTCGGACCAGGTGATGACGTCGCGGGCCAGGCGCTCGGCCTCGTCGGCGCGGCCCATCTCGAGCAGCGGCACGCCGCGCGCGGCGAGGATGCGGGCGATGAGGCCGGGGTCGCCGGCCCGGCGGGCGGCGGACTCGGCGCGCTGCGAGAAACGGAGCTCCTCGACGGTCTCGCCGTCGGCGCCGGCGTGCAGGGAGTGCATGTGGTAGGCCGCGGCCAGCTCGGCGTCGGGGACGGGCTCGCCCGTGGCGCTGATCCGCTCGTACAGGCGGAAAAGCCACATCCGGCCCTCGCGCACGAGGCCGCGCTCGCGCCACCACTGGTCCAGCGCGCCGGCGAGGGCCAGTCCCTGGCGGGCGCTGCCCCGGGTCACCGTCCAGTGCAGGGCGGCGCGCAGCTCGTCGGCAAGCGGGTCGAGGGTGTAGAGCGAGAGCGTGACGGGGCGGCCGTCGGCGTCGACGTACGCGTCGTGTGCGGCCTGTCGGCACCAGGCGACGTGCCGCTCGCGGGCCGACTCCTCCTCGCCGGCCTCGACGAGCAGGCGGGCGGCGTAGGCGCGGATCGGGTCGAGCATGCGGTAGGTCGCGTTGGTGGCGCCCGCCTCGGCCTGCAGCAGGGACTTGTCGACGAGGGTGGCCAGCGGGTCGAGCGGGTCGCCGTCGTGCAGCCACTCGATCGCGGGCAGGTCGACGGGGCTGGCGAAGACCGACAGCCAGCGCAGCAGGCGGGAGGCGCGCGGGTCGAGGGTGCGGTACGACCAGTCGACCGCCGCCTGCATCGTGCGGTGGCGGTTGGAGGCGGGGACCTCGTCGAGGTCGACCAGGCGCGAACCGGCGTCGAGGGTGCCGAGCACGTCGCCGATGCGCTCGGCGAGCTGGGCGGCGGACAGCAGGCGCAGGCGGGCCGCGGCCAGCTCCAGCGCGAGCGGCAGGCCCTCCAGCGCGGAGGCCACGCGCGTGAGGTGGGCGATGTCGCCGGGCTCGACCGGGCGGCCGCCCCGCGCCGCGGAAGCGCGGTCGACGAGCAGGGCCACGGCGTCGCTGAAGCCGCCGCCGCCGGCCGCCTCGACCGACAGCGGCGGGATGCGCCAGACGACCTCGCCGGCGACGCCGAGGGGCTCGCGGCTGGTGGCCAGGACGGCGACCTCGCGGCCGGCGGCGAGCAGCCGGGCGACGAGCCGGCGGGCCGCGGGCAGCTGGGCGTCGGAGGTGTCCAGCACGACGAGCAGGCGGCGGTCGCGCACATGGTCGACGATGGTCTGTGCGACCGGGCGGCCGGGCTCGGGGCGCAGGCCGAGGGCGGCGGCGACGCTCACGTCCACGAGGTCGCCGTTGGCCACGGCGCTCAGGTCGGCGAACCAGACGCCGTCGCGGAAGCGCTCGACGATCTCGCCGGCCGCCTCGACGGCGACGCGGGTCTTGCCGGCGCCGCCCGCGCCGACGACGGTGACGAGGCGGTGCCGGCCGATGAGGTCGCGCACGGCGGCACGCTCGGCGGCGCGGCCGATGAACCGGGTGGTCTGCACCGGCAGGTTGTGCGCGGGCGCGTCGATGGTGCGCGGGCGTGGGAACTGCCGGTCGAGGCCGGGCGCGACGAGCTGGAAGATGCGCTCGCAGCCGTCGAAGCCGCGCAGCCGGTGCAGGCCGAGGTCGAGCAGCCACGCGTCGTCCTCGAGCGGGCCGCCGGCCAGGCCGACCTGGGCGGCGGTGGCGGCGGAGCACAGCACCTGCCCGCCGTGCGCCGCGGCGGCCACGCGGGCGGCCCGGTGCACCTCGGGCGAGGTGTACTCGCCGCCGTAGGGCTCGGCGAAGCCGGTGTGCAGGCCCATCCGGACCCGGGGACGGGCCTCGGGGCCTGGCCAGTCGTGTGCGGCGAGCTCCCGCTGGGCCTCGGCGCAGGCGGCGAGGGCGGCGGTCGCGTCGGAGAAGGCGACGAAGAGCGAGTCACCCTCGGTGAACAGCTCCACACCGTCCGCTCTGGACAGCGCGCGGCGAATCACGTCCCGGTGCTCGTGGAGCACCGGCCGGTATCCCGCACCGAGCATCTGGGCCAAGCGCGTCGAGCCCTCGATGTCAGTGAAGAGGAAAGTCACCAGCCCGCTGGGCAGGTGCGTCCGCCCCGACACGTGAAACCTCCGCCTCCTTATTTCAGGCGTGCCCCATATTTCCCCACCCCGGGGGCGCGCACATCGTAGAAACGGCCCCCAACAGTAGACCTCAAGGTCGATCCCGGACCGGTCGTCCGGAGCGATCCGTGCTGGTCAGCAACGATGGAGGGAGAAGCTCGAGTGGGTTTCGCGTGACGTAACGACAACGCTGCGGTAGCGGTTGTGGCACGACAGGCCACAACATCAAAGCCGTTTTGCCAATTGAGTCCGAAACCGACCCGTAACAATGTTTCAACAACCGCACGCTCCGCCGCAGCATCCGCCGCCGCCACCGGGCGCGGCACCCCGCGGCGCATTGAGCGCGGAGCCGCCGACCGCGATCGTCGACAGCAGCTTGACGGTGTCGTCGTGTCCCGCGGGGCAGGCAGTCTTCACGTTGGCTTCACTCATCGGGCGTTGCACTTCGAAGGTGTCGCCGCAGGCGCGGCAGCGGTACTCGTAGCGAGGCATCCACACAGGCTAAGCCAAGGTGACACGCGCCCGGGAATTCGAAATACTCGACAGCGTGGCTAGCAACGACGAGGCGCCGGAGGTCGACCGATCGACCACTGTGGACACTCCGCCGACGGTCGCGATCCGGCCGCCGGTTCCGGAGCAGTCCGGTGATCGCTGGATGCCGGTGGACATCATCCCGCCGGAGCCCGCGGCGGCCTCGCCCGCGCCGGGTGACAAGCCATCCCACCAGCCCAAACACGCGGCACCCGAGCCCACGGCGGGTGACGTGCTGCAGTCGCCGCGGCGCGCGATGGACGAGCGGCGGGAGCGCTTCGCCCGCCTGCGCGCCCGGCCCGCGTTCCGCTTCCTGGTGCTCGGCCTGCTCCTCACCGTCATGCTCGGCGTGGCCGGGGCGGCCGGCCTGGCCGGCGGCAAGGTGATCCCGCCGAAGGCCGACTCCCTGGGCAGCGCCCGGGCGCCCGACGGCACCAACGAGCCGCCCGTGGCCACCGGCGCGCCCGCCACCGGCGAGGCGCCCCAGCCGCAGAACCCGTCGGGCTCCCCCACCTACAGCCCGCCGGCCGGCACCCGCGTGCGCCCCGCCGACGTCTACGGCGCCTGGGCCGCCACCCGCTCGGTGCGCCTGGACATCCCGGTCGTGGCGCTGCAGGCCTACGGCTACGCCGAGGCGGTCACCGCCCGCACGACCCCGCGCTGCCACCTGACCTGGACCACCCTCGCCGGCATCGGCAAGATCGAGTCCGACCACGGCCGCACCAACAATTCGGTGCTCCAGGACGACGGCCGCTCGACCCCGCCGATCGTCGGCCCGCCGCTGGACGGCCAGAACGGCCGCCAGGCCGTCGCCGACACCGACCAGGGCGCCCTCGACAACGACCGCAGCTGGGACCGCGCCGTCGGCCCGATGCAGTTCCTGCCCTCCACCTGGCGCCAGTACGGCCTCGACGCCGACAACGACGGCATGTCCGACATCAACGACATCGACGACGCCGCCCTCACCGCCGCCGCCTACCTCTGCGCCGGCGACCGGGACCTGTCCACATTGGAAGGCTGGAACGCCGCCATCCACTCGTACAACGTGCCGGAGGAGTACCGCGCCGCCGTCTTCAACGCCACCAACGACTACGGCCGCCGGGACCGGCAGGGCTGAGCCCGCATCACCCCGCGAGTAGATCAATGCCACGCTCTGCGCCCTGGTACTTCCGCTCAGCCACAAACAAGGGCAGGCTTAGGGCGTGAAGGTGCGCGAGTGGGACCCAGGGACCGCGTCCGCGGCCGAGATCGAGGCGGTGCTGCGGGCGCTCAACGACATCGTGACGTTCGATGTGCCCGAGGACCCGCCGTGGCGCGAAACGATGTTCCGCGAGTACCTCGCGGTCACCATGCCGGGCGAGCGGCGCACGTCGTGGTTGGCAACCTCCGACTCGGGTGAGATCCTCGGGCACGCGAGCCTGCTCGCCCTCGAGGAGATCGGCGTGCTCGAGCTGTCGGTGGTGCCGAGCGCCCGCCGCGGCCGGGTCGGCACCGCGCTGCTGGCCGCCGTCGCACGCCGCGCCGCCGAGGAGGGCTTCGAGTCCGTCGGCGTCGAGGTCATCGGCGGCACCCCGAGCATCGAGTTCTTCGAGGCGCACGGCTTCGAGTGCGCCTTCATCGAGATGCGCAACCTGCTCGACCTCGGCGGCGTGGACTGGCTGCGGCTGGGCGAGATGGCCGCCGGCATCAGCGCCGGATACCGCGTCGAGTACTACCCGGGCGGGCCCCCGCCGGACCTGTACGCCGGCTACGCCGCGGCGAAGGAGGCCGCCCGCGCCGCCGTCGTCGAGGACCTGGAGCTGCGCCCGAGCTCCTACGACTCGGAGCGGCTCGCGGCGAGCCTGCGCACCCTGCACGCGCGCGGCCTGAAGCCGTACATCGTCCTCGCGGTGCACGAGCAGTCCGAGACGATCGCCGGGCTCACCGAGGTCGTCGTGCCCGCGCAGCGGCCCACCCGCGCCGACCAGTACGACACCATCGAGGTGCCCGCCCACCGCGGCTACGGCATCAGCCGCGTGATCAAGGCCCGGATGCTGTTCGAGCTGCGCGCCGCCGAGCCGGACCTGCTGGACGTGCAGACCTGGAACGCGCTGGAGAACGAGCCGCTGCTGCAGGTCAACGCCGAGCTGGGGTTCAAGCCGGACCGCGAGTGGCGCGAGTACGAGGCCGACGTCGTCGACCTGCTGCGCCGCCTCAAGTAGCGCTCAGCTCGAGGCCCACGGCCCCTGCACGAAGGTCCCGTCCTCGGCGAACGGGAACGCGTTGGGCTTGCAGCCGTTGAGCGCGATCGTCTGCGTCTGCATGACCGGCGCGGCCTGGCCGGACCCCGGGCACTTCATGTGGTCGAAGCCCAGGAAGTGGCCCATCTCGTGCAGGACGGTCTCCGCGTGGAAGTCGACTCCGGCCTGCCCGTCGATGCCCTTGAGCCAGCGGCGCAGGTTGAGCAGGATCGTCTTGCCGTAGCGGCACGAGTAGATGCCCTGCGTGGTCACGCCCACTGCCTTGCACAGCTTGTCGACCGTGCCGGGCGTGGCCAGGCGCAGCACCACGTTGTAGTTGCCGTCGCTGACCCGCTGGAACTTCCAGGACGCCCCGTTGATGTGGGTCTGCCCCAGGTTGTAGGTGACCGGGTGGGCGGCGGACATCGTCCAGCCCAGCGGCGAGGCGATCGCGCGGTCCACCTCGTCGGCCAGCGAGCCGGTCGTCCAGACGGGGTTGGCGCCCCAGGTGATGCCGTTCTCCATCTCGACCTGGTACTTCACCAGCGTGGCGGCGTCCGCCGAGCCGACGACGCCGGTGCCGCCCGCGGCCTTGGTGAACGTGCCGCTGCCCAGGTTGGGCACGCCGTCGTTGGTGTTGACCTTGCCGCCGCCGGTGTCGCCGCCGGCCTTGACCGTGCTGATCGGCTTCGGGCTGGGCTTCTTCGACGGCGTCGGGGACGGCGCCGCGGCCAGCCCGCTGTCCTCGCCCTCGAGCTCCGCGACCGGGAACGGATCGGTGCTCGCGGGCGCCTCGGCAACGTCGCCCGGCGGCGACGACTCCGCGCTCTTGCCGCACCCCGACATCCCCGCCACACCCGTGAGCAGCACGGCGGCGAGCAGCATTCTCCCTACCCGAGTCCCCAGCACTCGGCCGAGCCTAGGGGAAATGCGCAACCGATGCTGCCCCCGATGGAAATGGTCACTGCGACGCAACCACGCGACGGGGGCCGCACGTCTGCGTACAGCCCCCGTCTTCGAACATCACCGGGCTAGGCCGGCAGCGTCCACTTCTGCGCGGCACTGCCGTTGCAGGTGTACAGCTGCACGACCGTGCTGTCGGCCGAGTTGCCGCCGGCCACGTCCAGGCACTTGCCCGACTGCGGGTTGCGCAGCGAGCCGTCGGCCTGTGCCGCCCAGTTCTGCGCGCCCGTGCCGTTGCACGTCCACAGCTGGATCTTGGTGCCGTCCCCGGTGCCGCCGCCGGAGATGTCCAGGCACTTGCCCAGCGCCCGCAGCGTCTGCCCGTTGACGGTCCAGCTCTGCGCACTGGAGCCGTTGCACGTGTACAGCTGGATCTGCGTCCCGTCGGCGGTGCCCGAGGCCCGCACGTCCAGGCACTTGCCCGCCAGGCCCTTCACCGGCCCCGTCCGGGTCCCGGTCGGCTTGACGAACGTGAAGTCGTCCACGTCGAACAGGCCGGTGCCCGTCCCCGTGAACGTCAGGTACACGTTCGCGCTGCCCGCCGGCACGCCGGTGAGCGGCGCCGACACGTCGGCGAACGTCTCCCACGAGCCGGTGTTCGGCACCGTCATCGTGCCCAGGATCGGGCCGGTCGTCGAGCCCGTGCGGACCTGGATCTGCCCGCCGGGGCCGCCGGACACCACCCGGGCGCGGAAGCTGGTCGCGCCGCCAACGTCGATCGAGTTGTACGCCGCCCAGTCACCCGGCTCGATGTAGCCGAGCGTCTGGCCGTTGTTGGCGCCGGGCTTGCTGAACGGCTGGACCCCGCTCGCCGACGAGAACGACTCCGCCTGCACGGTGCCGGTGACGGCGCCGCCCAGCTCCTTGATCCGGACGTTGCGGAACGACACCTGGTCGCCGGATCCGTGGTTCTGGATGCCGACGTACCCGTCGAGGTTGCGCGCCGGGTCGGTGTTGGTGAAGTCGTTGATCAGCGAGCCGTTGAGGTACACCCGGATCCGCTGCCCCTCGACCAGGATCTCGTAGGTGTTCCACGCGCCGGGCGGGTTCAGCGCCGCGTCACGCGCCGCGATGTTCGCGGACTGGAAGTTGTAGATCGCGCCCGTCGTGTGGTCGGGCGTGTCGGTGGCGTCGATCTGGATCTCGTACCCCTGGTTGATCGCGATGTTGGGGTCGTTGCCCGGGTTGGGGAACCCGACGTAGACGCCGGAGTTGCTGTCGCCCGTGATCCGGAAGTCGGTCTTGAGCGAGTACGAGGTGCCGTACTGCTTCGCGCTGTACCAGAACAGTCCCAGGCCTCCGGTGGAGCTCAGCGTGGCGTCGGAGTTGGTGAAGCCGCCCGGGCCCGCCTGCGACCAGCCGGTGGTGGCGCCGTTGTAGAGCGCGGTGTAGCCCGTCTCGGGCCGGCAGTCGGCCTGGGCGCGCTTGGCCGCGTACCGGATGCCGCCGAGCAGCTCGCCGCGGAAGTTGGCGTCGGCGTACGACTCCTGGGTGTGCCCGAAGCCGGTGTAGAAGGAGCGGCCGGAGTCGATGGTCTTGCACCAGGTGATCGGGTGGTCGGCGCCCATCGTGCCGCCGGAGTACGACGACTCGTCGAGCGTGGCGAGCACGTGTGCGGTGCTGCGCGGGTTGGTCTGGTAGTTGTACAGCTCGTCGGTGCGCGTCCAGGTCTGCGGCAGGTGCGACGTCGCCGGGTTGGCCCGGTCCTCCGTGCGCGAGTTGACCTGCTGGATCGCCGGGTGACTGGCGAACCAGGCGCCGACCAGGGTGCCGTAGAAGGGCCAGCTGTACTCGGTGTCGGCGGCCGCGTGCACGCCGACGTACCCGCCGCCGCCGCGGATGTAGCTCTCGAACGCCGCCTGCTGGGTGTCGTTGAGCACGTCCCCGGTGGTGCTCATGAACACCACCGCCTCGTACTGCGCCAGGTTCGCCGTCGTGAACGCGTTCGCGTCCTCGGTGGCGGTCACGGTGAAACTGTTCGCCGCGCCCAGGTCGCGCACGGCCTGGATGCCGGCCGGGATCGAGTCGTGCCGGAATCCGGCGGTCTTGCTGAAGACCAGCACGTCATAGGGCGCGTCGGCGGCGCTCGCCGGCGCGGCGGCCGGCAGGACCGCGGCCACGACCACGGCCAGGGTCACCGCTGCGGAGATGCTGCGAATCCTCATGGCAGGGTCCACTTCTGCGCGGCGCTTCCGTTACAGGTGTACAACTGCACGACCGTGCTGTCGGCGCTGTTACCCCCGGCTACGTCGAGGCACTTGCCCGACTGCGGGTTCTTCAGCGAGCCGTCGGCCTGGGCCGCCCAGTTCTGCGCCCCGGTGCCGTTGCAGGTCCACAGCTGGATCTTCGTGCCGTCGGCGGTGGCGCCGCCGGAGATGTCCAGGCACTTGCCGAACACCTTCAGCTGCTGGCCCGCGACCACGAACGTCTGCGCGTTGGTGCCGTTGCAGGTGTACAGCTGCATCTGCGTCCCGTCGGCAGTGGCCGCGGCCCGCACGTCCAGGCACTTGCTCGCCAGCCCCTTGACCGGCCCGACGCCGTTGCCGCCCACCCCGGTGGTGAACGTGAAGCTGTCGACGTCGAACAGCGCGGCGGTCGCGCTGCCGGCGAAGGTCAGGTACAGCGACGTCGGACCGGCCGGCGCGTTGGTGATCGGCCCGCCGACCGTCGTGAACGTCTCCCACGAGCCGGTCACCGGCACCGTCGCCGAGCCGATGATCGTGCCCGTCGGCGAGCCCGTGCGCAGCTGCAGCGTGCCGCCCGCGCCGCCGGAGGAGACCCGGGCGGTGAACGAGGTGGCGTTGTTGAGCTTGTACGGGTCGAACCCGATCCAGTCGCCGTTGTTGATGTTGCCGACGGTCTTGCCGCCCTCGGCCGTCGTCTTCACGATCGGGTCGACGCCGGAGGACGTCTTGTAGAACTCGGCCTGGCGGTATCGCGGCGCCATGATGCTCTGCGCGTGGACCGTCAGCCCGCCCTTGTCGGTGTACTGCGCGTCGAAGATCGGGAAGATGTTCGACGCCGAGTCGTGCTCGCCGTCGACCGGGATCGTGATCGTGCCGGCGCAGCCGTTCTGCGACGTGATCTGGTGCGCGTGCTGGTCGTGGCCGAGCACGTAGGTCATCGTCACCTTGGTGCAGTCGATCGCGCCGTCCTCGGGGTCGGTCACCGTGACGCTCCACGGCACCGAGTCACCGAACGACACCAGCTGGCCCGGGTTCGGGCCTTGGATCGTGACCGTCGGGGCCGTGTTGCCGACGCTGATCAGCACGTTGGCGGTGCCGATGGCGCCCTGCGGGTCCTTCGCGGTCAGCGTCACCGAGTAGTTGCCGTTCGCCGAGTACGTGTGCGACGGGTTGGCCGCGGTCGAGCTGCCGCCGTCGCCGAACGTCCACGAGTACGTGAGCGCGCCGCCCTCGGGGTCGGAGGAGCCGGCCGAGGAGAAGTTCACGGCCAGCGGCGCGGCGCCCGACGTCACGTTGGCGCCGGCCACGGCGGTCGGTGCGCGGTTGCCGCCGGCGCCGACGTAGTCGTAGCGGTACAGCGCCGAGTTGGCGTCGCCGTTGAAGTACCCGGTGCCGTAGTCCAGCACGTACAGCGACCCGTCCGGACCGAAGGCCATGTCCATGACCTGCTTGCCGTTCCACTGGAAGTTGTCGATCGCGCCCGGCGAGCCGTCGGCGTTGATCTTGATCGGCTTGATCCAGCCGCGCCCGAACTCGCCGGCGAAGAACATGCCGTCCAGCGACTGCGGGAACTTCGTGGTCGACGGGTTGGCGGCGTCGTAGTGGTACACCGGGCCGCCCATCGGCGACTCGGAGCCCCCGCCGAACTCGGGCGGGCTGCCGGCGTCGCCGCCGTAGCGGATCCACGCCGGCTTGGCGGCCGGCAGCGTGGTCAGGCCGGTGTTGCGGAACGAGTTGTTCGTCGGGCCGCCGGCGCAGTTGAACTTCGCGCCGGTGCTGTTCGTGGCGAAGTTCCACTCGTTGTACGTCTCGGCAGTGGTGTTCGTGCCGGTGCAGTACGGCCAGCCGTAGTTGCCGGGCGCCGTGATCCGGTCGAACTCGACCTGCCCGGACGGCCCGCGGTTGGCGTCGGAGGTGCCCGCGTCCGGGCCGTAGTCGCCGACGTAGACGATGCCGGTCGCCTTGTCGACGGTCATGCGGTACGGGTTGCGGAAGCCCATGGCGTAGATCTCCGGCCGGGTGTTGGCGGTCCCGGGCGCGAAGAGGTTGCCGGAGGGGATCGAGTAGGTCCCGTTGGCGGCGACCTTGATCCGCAGGATCTTCCCCCGCAGGTCGTTGGTGTTGGCGGCGGAGCGCTGCGCGTCGTACGCCGGGTTGCGGTCGGTCCGTTCGTCGATCGGCGAGTAGCCCGCGGAGTCGAACGGGTTGGAGTCGTCGCCGGTCGACAGGTACAGGTTGCCGGCCGCGTCGAAGTCGATGTCGCCGCCGACGTGGCAGCAGATGCCCCGGTTGGCCGGCACGTCCAGGATGTTGACCTGGCTGGCCATGTTCACGGTGTAGTCGGCGTTGAGCGTGAACCGGGACAGGCGGTTGACCCCGGTCCAGGTGGTCCAGGTGGCGGCGGTGCCCGTGGCGGGGGCGTCGCCGGCCGGAGTGCTCAGGGGCGGGGCGTAGTACAGGTAGATGTACCGGTTACTGGCGAAGTTCGGGTCTGCCGCGACGCCCTGCAGCCCCTCCTCGTCGTGCGTGTACACCGGGATGTTCGCGATCACGGTCGTGTTGCCGCTCGCGTCCGTGCGCCGCAGCGCCCCGCCGCGGGCGGTGTGCAGCACGGAGCGGTCGGGCAGGACGGAGATGGTGAGCGGCTCGCCCACCTCCGGTTCCCCCTTGGCCAGGGTGACCTGCTGGAAGTCGGCCGGGTTGATCGCCGCCGCGGCCGGCGTGGCCGGCAGGGTGGCGAGCGTCGTGGTGGTGAGGCTCGCCGAGACGAGCACGAGGGCGGCACCCATTGGCCGCCATCGATGACGTGAGGGCTGCTGGTTCACTGTGTCCCTTCCTGACGTTGTGGTGCCAGGCAGGGCGCGCGCCGCCGCGCCGGATGCCCGAGCCGGGGTGCGGTCGCGTCCGAAGCCGGCCCGGATACATCGACGAAACACCCTGGTGTCGTGGGGGACACACTAGGGTCTTTGGCTACGACTGTCCATACTTCCTGTCGTCACAGCGGAAACTTTTGCTTGGCCAGGCAAAAGGCGCCCGACGTACGGATTTATACGGATTTGTCGTCGCACCTAGCATGGCGACATGGCGAGCCGCCAGATGGCAGACCGCCGAGCCGGACACGAAAATTTGCATATGCTGTAGACCATGGCGGCGCAGCAGGGGGAGTTACGCAGGGACGCCGAGCGCAACCGCCGGCAGCTCGTGGAGACCGCGAAGGTCGTCTTCGCCGAGCGCGGCCTGGAGGCGCCCCTGGACGAGATCGCGCGCCGCGCCAAGGTCGGCAACGCCACGCTGTACCGCCGCTTCCCCAGCCGCGGCCACCTGGTCGCCGCCGTCTTCGCCGGCGCCCTGGAGGAGGTCGTGGCCGCGACGGAGCGCGCACTCGCGGTCGAGGACCCCTGGGCGGCGTTCGCCGAGCACCTGACGTTCCTCTGCGAGGTCCAGGCCGGCAGCCGCGCCTTCGCCGACCTGCTCACGGCGACCGTCTCCGGCGTTCCGGAGCTGGAGCAGCTGCGCGGCCGCGCGTTCAGCGGCCTGACCGCCTTGATCGACCGCGCCCGCGCGGCGGGCGTGCTGCGCTCCGACTTCCAGCACGAGGACGTGGTCCCGATGCTGATGGCCAACGCGGGCCTGGTCGAGCGCACCGGCACGACGGCCCCGACGGCGTGGCGGCGGCAGCTGGGCTACACGCTCGCGGGCCTGCGCGCCCCCGCCGACCTCCCGGCCGAGCCGGCACCGGACCGCGTCGGCATCCTGCGCGCGATGCATGCCCTGGCCGAGCGCAGCGGCCTCAGCGCCGAGGGCCGCGAGAACTGACGCCGGTCCGGTCCCTGCCGGACGTTGTCGTCGGCGGCGGACCGGACCGGACCGGCGGAGGCATTCAGATCTTGCGCAGCAGGCGAGCCGCGTCACTGGCCCAGTAGGTGAGGATCAGCTGGGCGCCGGCCCGGCGGATCGAGGTGAGCGTCTCGAGGATGACCCGCTCGCGCTCCAGCCAGCCGTTGGCGACGGCGGCCTCGACCATCGCGTACTCGCCGGAGACCTGGTAAGCGGCAACCGGCACGTCCACCATCTCGGCGACGCGGGCGACCACGTCGAGGTACGGCAGGGCGGGCTTGACCATGACCATGTCCGCGCCCTCCTCGACGTCGAGGGCGACCTCGCGCAGGGCCTCGCGCAGGTTGGCCGGGTCCTGCTGGTAGCCCTTGCGGTCGCCGGTCAGCGCGGACTCGACGGCCTCGCGGAACGGGCCGAAGAAGGCGCTGGCGTACTTGACGGCGTAGGCGAGCAGCGAGACGTCGATGTGCCCGGCCCGGTCCAGGGCGCTGCGCACGACGCCGACCTGGCCGTCCATCATCCCGGACGGGCCGAGCACGTGCGCGCCGGCCTCGGCCTGCGCGAGGGCCATCAGCTCGTACTGCCGCAGCGTGGCGTCGTTGTCGACGGAACCGTCGGCGGCCAGCACGCCGCAGTGCCCGTGCGAGGTGAACTCGTCCAGGCACAGGTCGGCCATGACCACCGTCGAGTCGCCGACCTCGGCGATCACGTCGCGGATGGCGACGTTGAGGATGCCGTCGGGGTCGATGCCGCCGGAGCCGGTCTCGTCGCGCCGCTCCGGCACGCCGAAGAGCATGAGGCCGCCCACGCCCTCGGCGACCGCCTCGACGGCGGCCTTGCGCAGCGACTCGCGGGAGTGCTGCACGACGCCGGGCAGGGATCTGATCGGCCGCGGCTCGCTCAGCCCTTCCTTCACGAACATCGGCAGGATCAGGTTGGACGGCTGCACGTGCGTCTCGGCCACGAGCCGGCGCATCGCGGGCGTGCGACGCAGCCGGCGCGGCCGGACCTCAGGAAAACCCACGGGAGTGATCCCCTCTAGCGAAACCTCAGGGCGGTCGGGCCCTGCACCTTCGAACCGCGACGCTGCTTCGCGGGCATCGCGGCCAGCTTCTCGCGCAACTCCACAGCGTAGCCCGCCAGCGCCTCGACGAGGTCGGGCACGGAGGCGTGCGGCGGCTGAACGTCGACCCGCAGGCCGAACTCGACGGCGGTGTCGGCCGTCTTCGGCCCGATGACCGCGACGACCGTGCGGGCGTGCGGCTTGCCGGCGATGCCGACCAGGTTGCGCACCGTGGACGACGACGTGAAGAGCACCGCGTCGAACCCGCCGGACTTGATCGCGTCGCGAATGTCGGCCGGCGGCGGCGCCGCGCGGACCGTGCGGTACGCGGTGACGTCGTCGACCTCCCAGCCGAGCTCGGTGAGCCCGGCGGCGAGCGTCTCGGTGGCGATGTCGGCGCGGGGCAGCAGCACCCGCCCGACCGGGTCGAGGATCTCGTCGTGCGGCGAGAACTCGGCCAGCAGGCCCTCGGAGGACTGATCGCCGGAAGGGATCAGCTCGGGCACGATGCCGAAGCCGCGGACCGCCTCTGCGGTCGCCTCGCCGATGCAGGCGACCTTGACGCCGCCGAAGTGGCGAGCGTCGAGGCCGTGCTCGGCGAACTTCTCCCACACGGCGCGCACGGCGTTGACCGAGGTGAAGACGGTCCAGGCGTACCGGCCGTCGACCAGGCCCTTGATGGCGCGTTCCATCTGCGCCGGGGTGCGCGGCGGCTCGACGGCGATCGTCGGCACCTCGCACGGGATGGCGCCGTAGGCGCGCAGCCGCTCGCTCATCGCGCCGGCCTGCTCCTTGGTGCGCGGCACCAGGACCTTCCACCCGTACAGCGGGCGGTTCTCCCACCAGCCGAGCTTCTCGCGCTGCGCGACACCGGCGCCGAGGCACAGCACCACGCGGCCGGCGAAGCCGAGCGCGGCGGCGACCATGCTGTCGACGGTGGAGGCGGAGCTGTACTGCGTCTCGCCGGTCCCGTCGCCGGTGATCGACACGGGCGTCGCCGGGTCGACCCCGGCGGCCAAAAGCCCGTCGCGGACGCCGGCGAGGTCGCCGGCGTCGACGGCGAGGGCGGAGGAGCCGCGGGACACTGCGGCGGCGACGGACTCGAAGTCGACGGACTGCACGTCGTCGACGTCGGCGGTCACGCGCACGCCCGGCAGCGGCACGCCGGCGTAGGTGGCGACACCGGCGGCCTGCCCGATACCGGGCACGACCTCGAACGGCACCGCGGTGCGGGCGACGGCCTGCACCTCTTTCAGCACGGTCTCGTGCGCGAGCGGGTCTCCGCCGACGAGGTGAATGGCACGAAGGCCGGAACGGGCCGCGGACAACAGCACCTTGGCGACGTCGCCCGGGGCCCCCTCGGCCGGGCTGAACTGCGCCTCCGGGTCGGCCTCCGCGCGGATCGCGGCGAGCAGCGGCTCGGGTACGTTGCGGTCGTAGACGACGTGGTCGGCGGTCACGAGCGCCTCATGGGCGCGACGGGTCAGCAGGCCGGGGTCGCCGGGGCCGGCCCCGACGAAGGCGATCCGGCCGGTGCCCTTACGGGTGCGGGTCATGCTGCACTCCCAGTGCGTTGTCGGCGCCTTCTTCGCGTAGGTCGCGGGCCAGGGCTCGGCCCACCTCCGCGGCGTCGGCGAGCGTTCCGGTGCGCGAGAGCCGGAGGGCGAAGCCGCCGTCCGGGCTGAACACCGCACCGCGCAGATAAATCTCCGGCCCTTCGTCGCCCTCGGCGACCTCGGCCAGCGCCGCGATCGGGGCGGAGCAGCCCGCCTCGAGCTCGGCCAACAGCGCCCGCTCGGCGGCAACCGCCGCGCGGGTGTATTCGTCGTCGAGCGCGGCGAGCACCTCGCGCAGCTCGGCATCGTCCTCACGGCACTCGACCGCCAGCGCGCCCTGCGCCGGTGCGGGCAGCATCAGCAGCGGATCGAGCACCTCGGTCGCCTCGGCGCCGCGCCCGAGCCGGGCGAGCCCGGCGTGCGCCAGCACAATGGCGTCGAACTCGCCCTCGGCGAGCTTGCGCAGGCGGGTGTCGACGTTGCCCCGCAGCGGTACCGCATGCAGGCGCCGCCCCAGCGCGTTGATCTGCGCAATGCGCCGCAGCGCCCCGGTGCCGATGCGGGCGTCGTCGGGCAGCTCGTTGAGCGTCAGCCCGCCGCGGGCGACCAGCGCATCGCGCGGGTCCTGCCGCTGCGGGACGGCGGCCACCACGAGCCCCTTGGCGGTCGCGGTCGGCAGGTCCTTGTACGAGTGTACGGCGAAATCGATCTCGTTGGCGAGCAGCGCGTCACGCAGGGCGGAGACGAACACGCCCACGCCGAGCTGCTGGATCGGCGCGCTCGAGCGGTCGCCCGACGTCACGATCTCGACCAGCTCGACGTCGCGCCCGGTGCGCTCGCGCACGGCGTCGGCGACGGTCGTCGACTGCGCCATGGCCAGCGCGCTGCCCCGGGTGCCCAACCTCAGCGTCACGGATGCACCTCGGAAGCCTCGGAAGGATTGATCTCGGAAGTCGGAACCTGCAGATCGAACAGCTCACGCAGCGCCTGAGCATAAGCCTCGCCGCCCGGTGCCGCCGCCAGTTGGCGCACACGGACGGTCGGTTGGTGCAGCAGCCGCTGGACGATCCGGTGGATGCTGTGCGACACCTCGGCGCGGGCCTCGTCGGACAGCTCGGGGCAGCGCTGGGCCAGCCGGCGCAGCTCGGTCTCGACGACCTCGTCAGCGCGGGCCCGCAGCGCGGCCACTGTCGGGGCCACGTCGGCGCCGCGCAGCCAGGTCAGGAACGCCTCGACCTCGGCGGCGACGATCTCCTCGCCGGCACGCTCCTCGGCGTCGGCGGTCGTCGACAGCGACTCGGACAGCAGCTCGATGTCGACCACCGTCACGCCGGCCAGGTCGCGCACGGCCGGCGCGACGTCGCGCGGCATCGCCAGGTCCAGCACCAGCAGGTCGCGCTCGCCGGCCGTGCCAAGGGCCCCCGAGACCAGCGGCGCGTCGAGCACCGGCTCCGGCGACGCGGTGGCGCTCACGACGACGTCGACGCGCTCGAGCAGCGTCGGCAGCTCGGCGAAGGGCACGGCCTCGGCGCCGTGCAGCTCGGCCAGGCGCTCGGCCCGGGCGTGGCTGCGGTTGGTCACGTAGAGCGGCGAAGCGCCGGCCCGCCGCAGCGTCGCCAGCGACAGCGCGCCCATGGCGCCGGCGCCGATCACGAGCGCGGGGCGGCCCTCGACCGGCGCGGTGGCGCCCTGGCCGTAGGCGAGGGCGGCGCTGACGACGCTCTGCCCGGCCCGGTCGATCTCGGTCTCGGCGTGGACCCGCTTGCCGACGCGCAGCGCCTGCTGCAGCAGTTCGTGCAGCAGCCGGCCGGCGGTGCCCTGCTCGCCGGCGGCGCCGTAGGCGTCGCGGAGCTGGCCGAGGATCTGCGCCTCGCCGACGACCATCGAGTCGAGGCCGGCGGCGACCCGGAACGCGTGCCGGACGGCGTCGACCTCGTAGTGCACGTAGAGCCGGGGCGCGAGCTCGTGCATGGCGATCCCGGCGCGGGCGGCGAGCGCGCCGCCGATGTCGGCGAGGCCTCCGTGGAACGCGGTGACGGCGGCGTAGATCTCCACCCGGTTGCAGGTGGACAGGACCACGGCCTCGTCGACGTACTGCTGTCCGACGATCTCGCCGAGCACGCCGGACATCTCGCCCGGGTTGAGGGCGAGCTTCTCCAGCAGCGCAACCCCTGCGGTCCGGTGGGAAAGTCCCACGACCAGCAGGTTCGCGTTCTTGCTCACGTTCCCACCGCCTTCTGCGCCGTCGGCAGCGCGGTGAGCGCTGACTTGCGGTGCTCGTGGAAGGACAGGATCTGCAACTCGATCGCCAGATCGACCTTACGCACGTCGACGCCGTCGGGAACGTTCAAGACGCACGGTGCGAAGTTCAGGACACTCGTGACGCCGGCCGCCACCAGGCGGTCGGCCACGTGCTGGGCGGCGTGTGCCGGCGTGGCGATCACCGCGATGGAGATCGACTCCTCGGCCACGACCTCGGGCAGGTCGTCGATGTGCCGCACGACCAGGCCGTTGATGTGCTCCCCGACCCGGCCGAGGTCGGCGTCGAAGAGCGCGGCGATGCGGAAGCCACGGCTGCCGAAGCCGGCGTAGCCGGCCAGGGCGTGACCGAGATTACCCACACCGACGAGCGCGACGGCCCGCCGCTGTGTGAGGCCGAGCACCTGCTCGATCTGGTCGATCAGCAGCGTGACGTCGTAGCCGACGCCGCGGGTGCCGGTGCGGCCCAGGTGGGACAGGTCCTTGCGGAGCTTGGCGGAGTTGACGCCCGCGGCCGCGGCCAGACCCTCCGAGGAGACCGTGTCGTGCCCGTCCTCGGCGAGGTGGTGCAGGGCACGCAGGTACTCCGGAAGCCTGGCGACGGTCGCCTCCGGCAGGTCCGGAAAGTCCGGTCCGTCCGTTGGGCCGGTGCGCTGCTGGCTCATGAGTCTCCGAGACGACGACTGGTTGCAAGGCCGCTTGCCGGGCCGGTGACCAACGCGGTTACCGCCTGTGCTAGCGGGGTTCGTCGTTGCAACAGAGTAGGCGCTTGTGAAGCCGTGCACAAATCGCGATCTTGAAGACTCAGCACCCACCACGCAGAGGTCAGCGCCTGCACGTGTGTATCGCGGGCCTGAGAAATGCCCCCACGGCACGTCGTGCCCCCTTTCTCCGACGCGGTCGGCAGCGAGCGAGCGTTGTGGCCAGTATCACCGCAATTCAGGCATTCGCCCCACCCGACACGCTGTATTTTCCTCGCCGCCCCAGCGTGGTCGGCGTCGTTCAGCGCCGCCGTCCGTCGCGTACGTAGGCAGACTACACGTTTTCCCAGTAGGGTTGCCCCTACCATCAAGTGGCTGGACCGCGGGATGGGAGGCAGGGGGCCTGATGCCTAGCGTCGATGACATGACGACGACCATCACCCCGCTCGGCCCGGGCCGCTTCTCCCGCATCTTCCGCCAGCTGGGCATCGACACGCAGTACGTGCTGCTCGGCTTCCCCCTCGGCCTCATCACCTTGGTGCTCTGCATTACCGGCTTCGCCGTCGGCGTGGGCCTCATGGTGACGGTCGTCGGATTCCCGATCCTGTTCGCCACGATCTTCCAGGCGCGCGGCTTCGCCACCCTGGAACGGGCCCGGGTCGGTCCGGTCCTGCGCCGGCACCTGCCACACCCGTACTACAAGCGGGCCGAGCCCGGCGCCGGCTTCTGGCGGCGCACGTTCGTGCCGCTCAGCGACGGGCAGTCGTGGCTGGACCTGCTGCACGGCGTGCTGCGCTTCATCCCCAGCACGATCGCGTTCTCGTTCGTGTTGACCTGGTGGGCCGGCGCCCTGGGCGGGCTGACCACCGTGCTGTGGGACTGGTCCATCCCCCGCCCGCCGGACAACAAGGACCTGCCGGAGCTGCTCGGCCTCGGCTCGGGCACCGACCTGCGGGTCGCCTTCTACACCGGCATCGGCCTCGTCTTCGCCCTCACCCTCGTCCCGGTCGTGCGCGCCTCCGCCCTGCTCGAGGCGTGGTCGGCCCGCGCACTGCTCAGCGGCGTCAACGAGCTGCGCGAGCGGGTCGTCGAGGCCGAGCGCAGCCGCGACCGGGCCCGCGCGCAGACCACCGCCGCGGTGTCGGCCGAGGCGACCGCCCTGCGCCGGCTCGAGCGCGACATCCACGACGGGCCGCAGCAGCGCCTGGTCCGCCTCGCCATGGACCTCGGCCGCGCCGACCTGCAGTTCGACAACGACCCGACGGCCGCCCGCGCCACCGTGGCCGAGGCGCTCGCACAGACCCGCGAGACGCTCGAGGAGCTGCGGGCGCTGTCGCGCGGCATCGCGCCGCCGATCCTGGTCGACCGTGGCCTGCGCGCCGCGCTGACGGCCCTGGCGGCCCGCTCGATCGTCCCGGTCGACTTGGAGCTGCCCGAGGTGGGGCGGCTGCAGACCCACGTCGAGACGACCGCGTACTTCGTCGTCGCCGAGGCGCTCACCAACGTCGCCAAGCACAGCCACGCGACGGAGTGCAAGGTCACACTGCAGCGCTCGGCGTACGGGATGCTGGTCACCGTCGAGGACGACGGCATCGGCGGCGCGAGCCTGGCCAAGGGCCATGGCCTCAACGGCCTGGCCGACCGCGTCCGGGCGGCCGGCGGCGAGCTGACCGTCACGAGCCCGGTCGATCAGGGCACCAAGCTGGTCGCCATCCTCCCGATCTGAAAGCGTCGTTGGCGCGCGCCTCCGGCGCGGACGCGCCGGGGGGTTCCCACCCCGGACCCCCCACGCCCGCTTCGCGGGCACTGCGTTCCTGTCGTCGTCGCCTACGATCGGCGGGTGCGGGTTGTCGTTGCTGATGATGCGGTACTGCTGCGCGAGGGCCTCGTGCGCCTGCTCACCGAGAGCGGCCACGAGGTCCTCGCCGCCGTCGGGGACGGTCCGAGCCTGGTGGAGGCGGTCGTCGCCCACCGGCCCGACGTGGCCATCGTGGACGTGCGGATGCCGCCGTCGCACACCGACGAGGGCCTGCGCGCCGCCGTCGAGGCCCGGGCCCGGGTGCCCAAGACCCCGATCCTGGTCCTGTCGCAGTACGTCGAGGTCTCCTACGCCGACGACCTGCTCGCCGACCGGGCCGGCGCCGTCGGGTACCTGCTGAAGGACCGCGTCTCCGAGGTCGCCGAGTTCCTCGACGCGATGGAGCGGGTCGCGGGCGGCGCCACGGTCCTGGACCCCGAGGTCGTCGGCCAGCTGCTCGTGCGCCGCCGGCGCGACGACCCGCTGCGCAGCCTCACCCCGCGCGAGCGCGAGGTTCTCGGGCTGATGGCGGAGGGGCGCTCCAACACCGCCATCGCCCGCAAGCTCGTCGTCACCGACGGCGCGGTCGAGAAGCACGTGAAGAACATCTTCACCAAGCTCGACCTGCCGCCCGACGATGAGCAGCACCGCCGGGTGCTAGCGGTGCTCACCTATCTGCAGGGCTAGGTCGACCGCCTCGACCAGCGAGAACGCCACCGGCAGCCCGGTGGCCCGCAGCAGGGCGGTGTCGGTGAAGCCGCCGGCGTAGAGGACCGCCGACGCGCCGACCGTGCGCGCCGCCTCGCCGTCGTCGACCGAGTCGCCGACCAGCACCACGTCGGCCGGGTCCAGCGCCAGCGCGTCGAGGTGGCGGCGCAGGTACTCCGCCTTCTTGTGCCCGCCGACCGTGCCGGGCAGGCCGTCGACGCGCACCAGCCGGGCGCCGATGCCGTGCCGCTCGACCTCCACCAGCAGCTCGTCGTGGAAGAACATGGACAGCAGCGACTGGGTGCCGGTCCAGCGTTCCATCGCCTCCAGCGCGTCCGGCACCAGCCGCACCTCGTCGATGCGCTGCCGGTACGCGTCGTGGAACGCGTCGTCGAGCAGCTGGAACTCCACCTGCTCGACCGGGCGCTCCAGCACGTGGGCGTAGTAGTCCAGGATCGGCCGCCGGAAGTCGCGTCGATGGTCGTCGGCGGTGATCACCGGACCTCCGACGGTGGCCAGGCAGACGTTCGTGGCGTCGACGACAAGCTTCAGGTCGTCCAGGAGGGTCCCGTTCCAGTCCCAAACCAGGTGCTTCACCCGGGTTAGGTTAGCCCCAGGTCGTTGCGGAGCCGGTCCTCCTCGACCCGCCAGTAGCCGTGCTCCTTGCCGTCCAGCAGCAGCACCGGGATGCGGAAGCCGTACTCCTCCTCGAGCGCGTCGTCGCCCTCGATGTCGACCTCCGCGAACGGCTCACCGACGCGCTCCAGCACCGCCTTGGCCTCCTCGCACAGGTGGCAGCCCGGCCGCGTGTACAGCACGAGCCTCATCGCAGCACCCCCTTACGCACCTTGCCCGTAGCCGAGTGTGGCAGCTCGGTGACGAACTCCACCGCGGTCGGGCACTTGAACCGGGCCAGGTTGCGCTCGCAGTGCGCGATCAGCTCCTCGGCGGTCACCTGCGAGCCCGGGCGGCGCACCACGACGGCCTTGACGGTCTGGCCGGTGTACGGGTGCGGCACGCCGAGCGCCGCCGCCTCCACCACCTCCTCGTGCGCGGCGAGGACCGACTCGACCTCGTGCGGGTACACGTTGAAGCCGCTCACCAGGATCAGCTCGCCGAGCCGGTCCACGATGAACAGGTCGCCGTCCTCGTCGGCGTAGGCGACGTCGCCGGTCGCCCACCAGCCGTCCTCCTCGGGCGCGTCAGCGCCGTCCGGCCAGTACCCCAGGAAGAAGTTGCGGCCGCGGGCGACGATCTCGCCGGGGTCGGTGGTGCCGTCCTCCTCGTCGGGCTCCACGTCCTCGCCGTCGGCGTCGACCAGGCGCACCTCGACGCCCGGTATCGGCCGGCCGATCGAGCCCGGCTTGATCGACGGGCTCGCCAGGGTGCTGGTGAGCACCGGTGCGCCCTCGGTCAGGCCGTAGCCCTGGTGTACCGAACGACCGGTCGCCTCGGTGAAGCGCCGTTCGGCGGCGTGGTCCAGCGGCGAGGCGCCGCACACCGCGAGCCGCACGCCCGCCCAGGCCGTCGCGAGGCGATCCCCCATGAGCGACCAGGCGATGTACATCGGCGGCACCCCGACCACGCCGGTCACGCCGTGCCGTTCGATCACCTCGAGCGAGTCGGCCGGGTCGAAGCGCTCCACGAGGACGCCGCACGCGCCGTGGTAGGCCACCGCGCCGAGCCCGGAGTTCAGCCCGTAGGCGTGGAACAGGGGCACGGCCAGCAGCAGCACGTCGTCGGGGGTCACCGGCGGCGGCTCGATGCGCTCGAGCTGCTCGTGGTTGGCCAGCAGCGCGCGGTGCGGCAGCATGGCGCCCTTCGGCGCGCCGGCGGTCCCCGACGTGTAGAGCAGCACCGCGAGGTCCTCGCCGCCGCCGACCGCGGGCTCGGCCTTGCCGCCGGCGAGCAGCTCGGCGAGGTTTCCGCCCAGGGTGTACCGCACGGGCGGCGCCTGGTCGGCCACCGCGCTGAGCACCGGGCGGGTCGCGACCAGCACGGCGGCGCCGGAGTCGGCGAGCACGTGGCGCAGCTCACGGGCGGTGTAGGCGGGGTTGACCGGCACCGCGATGAGTCCGGCCCGCAGCACGCCGAAGAACACGGCGGCGAACTCGGGCACGTTGGGCAGCGCGATCGCGACGCGGGGCCGTCCGCGCTCGTCGGCGGCCAGGCCGAGTGCGGCGAGGCCGCCGGCGACCGCGTCCACCTGGCGGTCCAGCTCGGACCAGGTGAGCACGGCGTCGTGCGATCGCAGGGCGGGTCGAGTGCCGCCGGCGGAGGCGGCTCGCCGCACCAGGTCGGCGAAGTTCGTAACGTCCTGCACGGTCGACGAGTCTTGCACAGCCGGTGGCGGATCACGCAGTGGTGAGGGTGAGACGCGCGGCGATGAAACATCACCCGTCACCAATCACCCTCTCCCGTGGCATGGTGCCTCCTGCGGTTGAGCCGGGGACGTGCACCCCCGGCCCGCCGACTGAGTAAACCTTCGTCCGTTCGTGTGTGAGGCACGAGTAGCCCATCAGCAATAACGCCGCGGTTACGTCCCGTTTCGCCGTTTTTCCGGCATGCCGTACTGCGTGTCGCGGCGGCGTGACGGACAGCATGTGCGCCGACGGGCATCGATCCGTGGGAAGAATGTGCCCTCACGCCAAGAGCCGCCAGCACGCGGGGGACGCCGGACCTGTCACGACCGAACGTCGACTCACCCCTTTTTGCGAGTCGACACCCCTCACCCCGAGGAGGCCGAAGTGCCCGCGATAGCCGTCTTCGTAGTGGTTTGCGACGCATGAGCGGTTACCAGGACGTGTTCGAGGCGGAGCACGCACTCGCCGGTGGGCTGTCGATGCTGCGCGACATGTTCAGCACGGTCATCCGCGGCGAGGCAGGGAGCACGCCCCGCACCCGCGGGCGCCCACACACCAACGAGGCACCGGCGCGCCCGGGCCCGGCCCCGAACGTGCGACCCAACGCCGGGATGAACGGCAAGCCCTTCGGCGGCGCCGGCGCGGGCCTGCTCGGCGAGGAGACCGTGCCGATCCCGACCCAGATCCTCGGCGGCGCCCGCACGGACACGCTGACCGAGACCGGCCCGCGCGAGCCGGCCCCGCCGCAGCCGACGCGCCCCGAGCGCGGCGACCCGGCCGCCGAGGTCTGGGCGCTCATCGAGCGGGCCCAGGCCGGCGACGGCTCGGCATTCGGGCTCCTCTACGACCGGTACTTCGACACGGTCTTCCGGTTCGTGTACTTCCGGGTCGGCAACCGCCAGCTCGCCGAGGACCTGACCGCCGACACGTTCCTGCGCGCGCTCAAGCGCATCGGCAGCTTCACCTGGCAGGGCCGCGACCTCGGTGCCTGGCTGGTCACCATCGCCCGCAACCTGGTCGCCGACCACTTCAAGTCCGGCCGGTACCGGCTGGAGGTCACCACCGGCGACGTGCTGGACGCCGACCGCCCGGACCGGGGGCCCGAAGGCAGCCCCGAGGCGGCGGTCATCGACCACATCACCAACGTGGACCTGCTCAAGGCCGTCAAGCAGCTCAACCCCGAGCAGCAGGAGTGCATCGTGCTGCGGTTCCTGCACGGCTTCTCCGTCGCGGAGACCGCCCAGACCATGAACAAGAACGAAGGAGCCATCAAAGCGTTGCAGTACCGTGCGGTCCGCGCGCTCGCCCGGCTGCTGCCCGACGGATTCCAGGCGTGACCGCTGTCACCCCCGGTTGCAGTGCCCCGGCGGGCGCCGTAACCAGCCGCCGCCATGCACCGTTGGTCCTGGTGCGACCGTCGGCATGGCGCACGGCGGCCGCGGTGGCCCACCATCCCGCTGCCCTGCCGCGCCTGAGTGACGCGATCAGCGAAGGGGGGTGCCTCAGGTGACTGGCTCCGTCTTCCACCGTCGACGGGCTGAGCGGTTCGCCCAGCTTCTCGACGAGGCCGCAGGGGCAAGACGGCACCGCACGAGGACCACGTTCGACGACTCCCTGGCCGACCTGGTGTCGGTCGGGCGGCGGCTCGGTGAGCTGCCGATCAGGGTGGAGGCACAGCAGGAGTTCCGCGACGGTCTGCGGGCCATGCTCATGGCCACGATCGAGCGCGAGGGCATCGGTACGACGGCGAAGGAGGCGGCGCCCGACCCGCCGCGCCGGCTGAGCCTGCGCTCGCTGCGCCGCCCCGCGGGCAGCCGGCCCGCCGTCAGCCGCCGCACCCGCACCCGCGGCGCGATCCTGGTCGGCCTCGCCGCCGGCACCCTGGCCCTGTCCGGCATGTCGGCCGCGAGCGGCGACGCCGTCCCCGGCGACGCGCTCTACTCCGTCAAGCGGTCCACCGAGAAGGCCCAGCTCGCGCTGGCCGGCTCGGACATCAGCAAGGGCCAGCTGTACCTCGAGTTCGCCCGGACCCGCCTCGACGAGGCCCAGGCCGTCAAGGAACCTCCCAGCCTCTCCTCGGTCCTCGACGACATGGACGGCGAGACCCTCGAGGGCGTGCGGCTGCTCACGGCCAGCGCCGTGACCCGCAGGGACACCGCGGCGCTCGACGCGATCGACGGCTTCGTGCACAAGCAGCGCGGCGCCGCCGAGAAGCTCAAGGCCTCCGCGGCCGGCGACGCCCGCAGCCGCGCCACGAGGTCGCTGACCCTGCTCGAGGAGATCGAGCGGCGCTCCAAGGCGCTGCGTCCGCTGGTCAGGTGCGGCGCGACGGCGGTGACGGCACCCGACCGCTACGGCCCGGTCCCGATCAGCGGCGCCTGCAAGATCCCGAACAAGTCCGGCGGCACCGGCTCCACCGGCAGCCCGGTGCCCAGCGCCCCCGTACAGAGCACGCCGACCGGCCAGAACGGCATTGCCCCGTCCGGCGCGACCGTGGACTCCTCGGCCGCCGAGTCCGCTCCCGCCTCCCCGAACGCCGGCGCCGGCGCCGGCGAGCCGACCCCGGCACCCTCGACGACCGAACAGGGCGGCCTGCCGAACTGACTGCTGCACTGATTCAACCTCGCGACACGTCCGCGACATGACAGGGCCCGGTCAGCGTCACCGGGCCCTGTTGCTGTTCGATGCCGGTACGGTTGGTCAGTCGCGTCACGTTGCCGGCGTCGCTTCTCGACCCCACCAGTCTTCTCGACTCCGCCAGCCGAAGGGAGCACAGAATGCCGATCCGCCCCTCAGCGCTGCGTCGCCGACGCCCGAGCGGCCGCATCGTGGTGTCCGCCGCCGGCTGGGCCGCGGCCGAGGTCGAGGCCGCCTTGGAGATCCCCGCCGACCCGGCGGCGGCCGCGTTCTTCGACGTCGACAACACGATGATGCAGGGCGCGTCGATCTACTACTTCGCCCGCGGCCTGGCCAAGCGCAAGTACTTCACCAGCCGCGACCTCGCCCGCTTCGCCTACCAGCAGGCCCGCTTCCGCCTGCTCGCCTCCGAGCACGCCGGCACCGTCTCCAGCGCCAAGTCCACCGCCCTGGCTTTCATCGCGGGCTGGAAGGTCGAGGAGATGGAGCGCCTCTGCGAGGAGATCTTCGACGAGCTCATGGCCGACCGCATCTGGTCCGGCACGCTCGCCCTCGCCCAGCTGCACATCGACGCCGGCCAGCGCGTCTGGCTGGTGACCGCGGCCCCCGTCGAGCTCGGCCGCATCATCGCCGCCCGCCTCGGCCTCACGGGCGCGATCGGCACGGTGGCGGAGATCGAGGACGGCGTCTACACCGGCCGCCTCGTCGGCGACCTGATGCACGGCCCGGAGAAGGCCTCGGCGATCACCACCCTGGCCCTGGCCGAGGGCCTGGACCTGACCCGCTGCGCCGCCTACAGCGACTCGATCAACGACGCCCCGATGCTCTCGACGGTCGGCTACGCGGTGGCGGTCAACCCGGACCCGGCCCTGCGCCGCGAGGCCCGCAAGCGGGGCTGGGAGATCCGCGACTTCCGCACCGGCCGCAAGGCCGCGAAGATCGCCGTCCCCGCCGCCCTGGCAACCGGCGTGGTGATCGGCGGCGTGGCCACCTTCACCGCAATGCGCCGACGCCGCCGCCGCACCCCCACCACCTGACGTCGCCTCCCTCTCCCCCGCTCTGCCGCCCCACCCCCGCACTCCAGGCCACCGCTTCTCCCCGGGCGCGCCCCGGCAACGCGCTGGTCATTTCGACATGTCGGGCGCTCCGCGCCACGACATGTCGGATTTATACCCTGACAGGAGATAAGTCGTCGTAAGGTAGCTCACCGGACGTTGGCGACGGGCAATGCGAGTGTCGAGAGACCGGCGATCAGGAAACCTCGGCGCGAACGACATTTTTGTCTCCACGATCATGCGTTTTTGGTCCTGTCGAAGGGGTCACAGCAGGCCCGAAAACGCATGATCGTGGAAAGAAAACGCCGGGGCGACGTCGCTAGTGGACGTTCAGGGCGGCCAGCGTGGAACGGGCCGCTCCCAGCACGGCGGGCTGGGCGGCTTCGGGGTCGCGCTCACCGCCGTACTGGATGACGAGCACCACGTTCGAGCGCTGCGCGACGAGCACCACCACCGCGCGGTCCATCAAGGTCGTCGTGCCTTGTGGGTTGCCGGCCAGCCAGGCCTGCTCGCCGACGTCGTCGACCCTGCGGCCCTGGCCGCGCATCTGGGACGCGAGGTCCTTGGCGCGCGACCTGGCGTCGGCCGAGCTCGAGCCGAGCACGGCGTGCCGGGCCTCCATCGTCACCTTCAGGTCACCCTGCGGTACCGCATAAACGCACTCCTGCGACAACCGCCCGTCCTCGGTGTGCTCGCGCGGGGTCGCACCGAGTGCGGTGCCGTACTCCCCGGCGAAGACCTGGCAGGCGTCGGGCAGGCGGTCCACCGTCGACACCCCGGGCCACCACGGCTGGTTCCACGGCACCGCCACACCCGCTATCAGCGGCACGAGCACCACCGCCGACGCCGCCGTGGTGATCATCGACCACACCGGGCGGGTCCGGCCGGAGCGGTACACGCGCAGGGCGGCGACGGGGTCGTCGTCCAGCGGCGGCGCCTCCGGGCCGCGGTCGGCCAGCGTCACGGCGCCGCCGCTGAGCGTGGCCACCGCCGCGCGCAAATGCTCCGGCGGCACCGAACGGGGCACCGGCGCCGACAGCGGGCGGAACCGCCGCGTCCACCGGGTCCCGTGCGGGTCCCACGCGTCGGCGCTCGCGCCCCGCGGATCGGGCGACACGCACAGGCGTCGCCCGGCATCGTCCAGCCAGATCAGCGGGATCTCGTCCCACGGCACCGTCACCAGGCGCCGCCGCCGCCGCAGGTGCACGCCGTTGCGGTCCAGCCGCGCCGGCGCGCTGGTCAGGTGCCCGAGCGCCGCAATCAGGCCGGCGATGACCGGCGCCGCCGCGACCACGGCCACGATGACGATGAGCGCGACCAGCCGGGCGCCCTCGGCGCCGAGCACCAGCGCGTAGCCGATCAGCGCGGCGGCGACCGCGAGCGGCAGCAGCAACCGCAGCAGGCGCCCGCCGTCCGGGCGCAGGACCAACTCGTCGCCGACCAGGCTCGTCACACCGCGCAGTGTAGGCGAGATCGACGACCGCCAAGGCCCCGTCGTCCCGCCCGTGCGGACAGGAACGCGGCGAAGCCGTCGGCGCACGACTACAGGAAAGGGCCGATCAGGCCCGTGCGGGACAGGAACGCGGCGAAGCCGTCCTGCTCGACGCTCGACGTGCGGTCGGTCGCGGCGGCTAGGACCTCGGGCGGCGCGTCGGCCATCGCGACCGAGCGGCCGACGACGCCGAACATGGCGACGTCGATCGGCATGTCGCCGAACGCGATCGCCCGCTCCGGCGCCGCGCCGAGCTCGAGCAGCGCCCGGCGCACGCCGCTGGCCTTGTCGACGCCGGCCGCCGTCACCTCGACGGCCTGCGCGCTCGCCCTGGTCAGCGACACGCCCGCGGCCCCGGCCAGGCCGGCCATGAGGTCGACCGCCTCGAGGCGCGGGTGGACCAGGGCCATCGCGCAGGCGGGCGTGGCGAGCACCGCGTCCAGGTCGCACACCTCGGTCGGGCCGAAATGCCTGGTGTGGCGGGTCGCGAGGTACCGCTCGGTCATGCGCCAGCGGCCGCCGTCGTAGGTCGCCACGCCGATCTGTGGCCAGCGGGCCAGCGCGACGGCGGCGAGGGCCTCGATCGCCGCGGGGGGCAGGTCCTCGCGCCACGCCGTCGTCTCGCCGTCCGGCCCGACGCCGATCGCGCCGCCGCAGCAGACGCTGAGGGACAGCAACGGGCGCAGGGGCTCCAGCGCGCGCAGGCCCGCCGGTGTCCGGGCGGTCGCCGCGACCAGCGGGATGCCGAGCTCGAACAGCAGGGCCGCGGCGCGCAGGGTGGCCTCGCTGACCGTGCCGTCCCGGCGCACGACCGTGCCGTCCAAGTCCGTGACGACCGCCGACACGCCCGTCATCAGGCGGAGAAGGCGTCCGGCCGGCGTTCGAGGAGTTTGTACAGCGTCTGCTGGATCGTCTCGCGGACCTGGTCGGCGAGGTTGAAGACCACCATCGGGTCGTCGGCGGAGTCGACGTACTCCTCGGTGGGGATCGGCTCGCCGAACTCGATCATCCACTTGCTCGGCAGCGGGATCAGCCCCAGCGGGCCCAGCCACGGGAAGGTGGGGGTGACCGGGAAGTACGGGGCGCCGAGCAGCCGGGCCAGCGGGCGGATGTTGGCGATCAGCGGGTAGATCTCCTCGGCGCCGACGATCGACACCGGCACGATCGGGGTGCCGGTGCGCAGGGCCGCCGAGACGAAGCCGCCGCGGCCGAAGCGCTGCAGCTTGTACCGCTCGGCGAACGGCTTGCCGATGCCCTTGAAGCCCTCCGGGAACACGCCGACGAGCTCGCCCTCCGACAGCAGGCGCTCCGCGTCGGGGTTGCAGGCCAGCGTCGCGCCGGACTTGCGGGCCACCTCGGACAGGAACGGCATGCGGAAGACCAGGTCGGCGCCGAGCAGGCGCAGGTGGCGGCGGGCCGCCGTCTCGTCGTGCACGGCGACGGAGAGCATGAGGGCGTCGAGCGCGAGCGTGCCCGAGTGGTTGGCCACGACCAGCGCGGGGCCCTCCTTCGGCATGTGCTCGGCGCCGAAGACCTCGGTGCGGAACCACTGCTTGTACAGCGGCCGCAGCATCGGCAGGAACACGCTGTCGGTCAGGTGCCGGTCGAAGCCGAACTCGTCGATCTCGTATTCGCCGGTCAGCCGTTCGCGCAGGAATGCAAGCGCGCCGGCGACCCGGTCGTCCCACACATCCGGGAGACCAGGGTCACTCATCGCCACTCTCCAACGCGGCCCGGGCCGCACGCGTCCTGCGGAAGCCATCGAGCAGGGCCTGCTCGACCGACCGAATCGTATCCGCGGGGAGCAGCTCGCGCTCGCGACGGCTGCGCACGAACTCGCCGAACGCCTCGGCGGTCGTGCGCGGCGTGAAGCCGAACTCGCGGATGAGCTTGCCGGTGTCCACGACCCGTCCGTGCACGAAGAGGTCGAGCTGGTCGAGCGTGACGCCGGCGCGGCCGAGCCCGGCCAGGACGTTGAGGCCCGGCTCGAGGATGGGCATGGTGACGCGGCCCGCCCGGCGCACCGCCTGGGAGAGCGTCAGCGTGCCGCCGCCGGCCACGTTGTACGTGCCCGGGTGCTCCTCGGTGACCGAGCGCACCAGCACCTCGAACGCGTCGTCGACGTGCAGGAACTGCAGCCGGGGGTCGCGGCCGAACACGGTCGTCACGACGGGCTGGGCGAAGTACCGCGTCAGGCGGGTGTCCACGGCGGAGCCGATGAACGGCGCGAAGCGCAGCACCGTGGCCGCCACGTCGGGGCGCCGGCGACGGAAGCCGCGCACGTAGCCCTCGATGTCGAGCACGTCCTTGGCGAACCCGCCCCGGGGCACCTCGCGCGGCTCGGTGTCCTCGGTGAAGATCGCCGGGTCGCGGAAGGAGGCGCCGTAGGCCGCGGTCGACGAGCGCACGATCAGCTTGCGCAGCCGCGGCGCCTGCTGGCAGGCGGCGAGCAGCTGCATCGTGCCGATGACGTTGAGCTCCTTCATCGCCGCGCGGCCGCCGTGCTGGTCGGTCGCGGTGGCGACGGCGAGGTGGGCGACCGCCTCGACGCGGGCGTCGACCATCACCCGCAGCACCCCAGGGGTGCGCAGGTCGATCTGGTGCAGGTCGAGCTTGGGGCCGGCCGCGGAGAGCACCTCGGCCAGCGCCCCTACGGGCGCCGAGGTGTCCAGCGCGACCACACGACGGACGCGCTCGTCGGCGGCGAGCCGGGCGGCCAGGTGAGCGCCCAAGTAGCGGCTCACTCCGGTCACCAGCACGACGCTGGGCGGCGCGTTCACGTCGGCCCCTCCGCTTCGCTCCGGACCGCTCACGCGACTCCGATCGCGACAGAAGCCATGAACAACCGGGCGGCCCGGCCCCCGCTGGAGGGGCCGGCCACCGAGTGACGAGCCGGAAGGCTACTTGCCGAGACGACGACGCTGGACGCGGGTCTTGCGCAGCAGCTTGCGGTGCTTCTTCTTGGCCATACGCTTGCGGCGCTTCTTGACCACCGAGCCCATACGAGCATCTCCTCGATACAGCGGAACGCGTGCCATTGCTGGCACGCCAAAGACATGGTTAGCCGTTCAAGGGTAGCCGTACCGCTGCTGGATCGGAAAACGACCCCGCTATGCGGTCTCACGGAACGCTTCGCGAAGGTACGCATCGACCGCATGTTCGGGCACCCGAAACGACCTTCCCACGCGGACGGCGGCGAGGTCACCGGCGTGGACAAGGCGGTAGACGGTCATTTTCGACACCCGCATGAGGGTGGCCACCTCGGCCACGGTGAGGAACCTGACCTCGCCCAGCCGGCCTTCGGTGGTGTGTGGCGTGCTCGACATCGCAACCTCCGACCAGCGTGCTCGCCCATACGCTCGGTTCAGCCGACCCGGACCGAGCGTTACTCAATCAGCGTGTTACCAGTACGGTAACGGTACTGCTGTGACTTGCACCCCCGGTTCGTCGGAATCTTTGCCAGAGACTTGATCATTCCGTTCGGAGCGCAACGACGGGGTCAAGGCGGCCCGCGCGCTGTGCGGGTACCACTCCGAAAATGATCCCGACGCCCGCCGACACCCCGAACGCGAGCGCGAGCGACCACCACGTGATCGCGGCCGGCACCGGCGACAGCGCGGCCACGATCAGGGCCGCACCGATGCCCAGCGCCATGCCGATGAAGCCGCCCAGCGTGGTCAGCAGCACCGCCTCGAGCAGGAACTGCACCCCGATGTCGCGCGGGCGGGCGCCGACGGCCTTGCGCAGCCCGATCTCCTTCGTGCGCTCCCGCACCGACACGAGCATGATGTTCGACACCCCGACCCCGCCGACGAGCAGGGAGATGCCGGCGATCGCGGCGAGCACGCCGGTCAGCACGCCGAGGATGTCGCCGAGGACGCCCAGGATCTGCTCCTGGGTGACGGCGCTGAACTGGGTGCCCGGATGCCGGCGGCTGAGCTCGGCGATAATCCGCGCCGACAGGTCGCCGATCTCGTCACGGTTGGGCGCCTTGACCGCGATGCCGTCGACGCGGTTGGTCGACAGCAGCCGCTGCGCGGTGGTGATCGGCACGTGGACCTCGTTGTCACGGTCGATGCCGAGGCTCTGGCCGAGCTGCTCGAACACCCCGATGACCCGGAAGCGCACGCCGGCGATCGTCAGCTGCTGGCCGACGGCGTCGCGGTCGCCGAAGAGCTTGTGCGCCACGCTCCAGCCCAGCACCGCGACCCGGCGCTGGGTGTCGACGTCGGAACGGGTGAGGTACGTGCCGCGGGCCAGGTGGCGAACGAAGACCTGCGGCGTGGTCTCGATGACGCCGTTGATGCTGGCGAACGTCTCGGTGTTGCCGGCCGCCACCGTCTCGCCCGACGCGACGGTGACGGCGACCCGGCCGCGGTCGCCGACGATCTTCGACACGGCGTCGACGTCGGAGAGGTCCATGCGCGAGACCGAGGGCGCCGAGCCGAGGTTGACCTCACCTGGTACCACAATGAGCAGATTCGAGCCGAGGCCCTCCACCTGCTGCTCGATCTCCTGCTTGGTGCCCGTGCCGATGGCCACCAGTACGACGACCGCGGCCACGCCGATGATCACGCCGAGCATGGTGAGCGTGCTGCGCAGCCGGTTGGCCCGCAGCGCATCGACCGCGACCCGCCACGCCTCGGCCAGCCTCATGAGACGATCTCGCCATCGCGCATGACGATCTGCCGGTCCGAGCGCGCGGCGACCTCGCGGTCATGCGTGACGATCACCAGCGCGACGCCCTGCGAACGGTTCAGCTCCTCCAGCAGGGCGAGCACCGCTTGGCCGTTCTTCGTGTCGAGGTTGCCCGTCGGCTCGTCGGCCAGCAGCACCTGCGGGTCCGTGACCAGCGCCCGGGCGATCGCCACGCGCTGCTGCTCGCCGCCGGAGAGCTGGTTGGGCCGGTGGTCGAGGCGATGGCCGAGACCGACGCGCTCCAGCATCGCCACCGCGCGCCTGCGACGTTCGCTCGCCCTGATTCCGCGGTACACCAGGGGAAGCGCCACATTGTCCACCGCGCTCGTGCGGGCGAGCAGGTGGAAGGACTGGAACACGAAGCCGATGGTCTCGTTGCGCAGCCGGGCGAGCTCGTGCGGGTCGAGGCGCGCCACGTCGCGCCCGCCGATCAGCAGCCGGCCCGACGTCGGGCGGTCCAGGCCGCCGAGCAGGTGCATCAGCGTCGACTTGCCCGAGCCCGACGGCCCGATGATCGCCACGTAGTCGCCCGGCTCGACGGTGAAGCTCACGCCGCGCAGCGCCGGCACGGTGACCCCGTCCAGCGCGTAGTGCCGCGCCACATCCTCAGCGACCAGCGCCGCCGTCATCGAGGAAGTTCCATGCCCTGCTTGACCTTGTCGGTGCCGCGGACGACGAGCTGGTCGCCGTCGGAGACGCCGCTGATCACCTGCACCCGGTCCTGCCCGGCCACGCCGATGCTGATCGGCTGCTGCACCGCCTTGCCGGCGCGGACCAGCCAGACCACGTCCTTGCCGCCGACGTTGAACACGGCGGCGGCGGGCACGGTGACCGCGTTCTGGATCGAGCGGACCTGCAGGTGGGCCACGGCGTTCATGCCGGGCCGCGGCGCGGGTGCGGCCCGGCCGTCGTCGTATCGGCCGGCGCCGAGCCGCAGCCGCGAGCGGTAAGCGACGCCGCCGCGGGCCGACGTGGTGGGCAGCACGTCGGCCGAGGTCACGGTGGCCTCGTAGGAGGCGCCGGGCGCGGCGTCGAGCTCGACCCGCGCGGTCACGCCCGGCTGCACCAGCAGCACGTCGGTCTCGTCGACCTCGGCCATCAGCCCGAGCTCGGAGACGTCGACCACGGTCAGGATGGGCGTTCCCGCCGACACCCGGCCTCCCAGGGGTACCGCGGGATCCACGCCCGGACCGGCGGCGCCGGACCCGCCCGTGGGCGCCGACGTCGGCACCTGGCCGCCGGACGCCGCGCCGAGCAGGTCGCCGATCGACGGCGCGCTCGCCGCCGTCGTGCCGCCCAGCTGGACCACGCCGGCGACCGGCGCGCGCAGGGTGAGCTGGTCGACCGTGGACTGCGCCAGGTCGTAGGCGGACTGGGCCTGCGCCCGCTGCGCCTGGGTGAGCGCCGCCATCGCCTGCGAGATGCTCGCGAGGCCGCGCTGGACGCTCTGGATCACGGCGCGCGCGGAGGCGGCCGCCTCCTGGTACGTGCGCTCGGCGAGGTCGATCTGGGCGGTCAGCGTCGAACGTAGCGCAGCGTCGGCAATCTGCCCGGCGGCCGTCCGCGCGTCGGCGAACGCCTTCGCGGCCGCGTCGTCGGTCCTCTTCTGCTGCGCCGAGAGGTTCTTGACACCGACGCTGCCGCCGCCGGAGCGCTTGAGCGCGTCCAGGGCGTCGCCGGCCTCCTTGAGCCACTGCTGCGCCGCCGGCGAGTCGATGACGGCGAGCACCTGGCCGGCCGCGACGGTGTCGCCCGGCTTGACGCTCAGGCTCGTCAGCGTGCCGTCGGCGGCCGCGGTGAGCGTTGCGGCGGCGCGGGCGGTGACGGTGGCCGGCGCGTCGACGACCTCGACGACGTCGGCGCGACCGGCGTTGCCCACGCCGATGCCGGAGTCCTGACCGGTGCAGGAGGCGCCGGTGAGGGATACGAGGACGAGGATGGCGACGGCCGTTGTTCGCGGGGGGACGCGATGCACGCTGGCAAGTTTAGATACGTCGCCGTGTCAGACGCGGCCCCGCACGTATCGGGCGCAGTCGGCCTGCACGTCGTCCCAGCTCAGGCCGAAGGCCTTGGGCGCGGCGTCGCTCAGCGCGAGGCCCTGGCGGGCGGCGTAGTCGAAGAAGTCCAGCAGCTTGTCCTCGCCGAAGCGGTCGGCGAGGCGCTGCAGCGAGAGGTACGCCACGCCGTAGCGGCCGCTGACGTCGGAGGTGCTCGACCCGTCCGGCGGGTCGTCGAGGTCGATCTCGCCCTTCCAGTGCCCGCTGCGCACGTAGGCGCGCACGTCGCCGAGCCCGTCGAACGCCTTGCCGGAGCCCTTCACACGCACGTACTCCGCGATGCCCTCGACCAGCCACCACGTGTGCTCGTAGGCCTTCTCGACCCCGGCCAGCGTCACGACGTGGGTGAACTCGTGGCGCAGCACGTCGAGGGTCTGCCTGGTGTCGACCCGGGCGGCGTTGAGCACGATCTCGGTCACGCTTGCGGTGAGCGGCAGCGCGAAGCCGGCGACCCAGGACTCCTGGTGGATGCCGTACCACGACGACCACTCGTCGGGCCCGGCCAGGTAGACGACGTAGCGCGCCGGCGGCGATCCCCAGCGGGCGAAGGTGTCGGCGAGCGCGGCGGCCTTCTCGGCGGCGGCGAGCATCGAGGGCAGCCGCGAGGCGTACTTCGCGGTGGTCGACATCACCACCCGCTCCCCCACGGCGGCGCGCAGCTCGCTGGCCTCCCACGGGCGCGGCCCGAGGTCCTTGGCGGTGCCGAACTCCAGCAGCGTGACCGCCTTGCCGGAGACGTTCCACCTGGTGGCGGCCTCGAGGCTCATCGGGTCGCAGGTGGTGACGACGAAGCAGTACTTCACCAGCACCGTCACCGTCGCGGTGCCGCCGGCCTCGGCCTTCGGCCGCCCCTCCATCACCGGCTGCCAGACCTTGACCTGCAGCTGGCGCAGCGAGGCGAACCGGCGGGCCAGGTCGTCGCGCAGCGGGCCGGCGGACGGGTCGACGACCTGCAGGAAGGCGTCCTGGTCGCCGGCGAGCAGCGCGGCGCCCTGGTCCTCCAGCGCGAGCTTGATCCGGCCATCGACGGTGGCCGGCGCGGGGCCGCGGCTGGCGCCCGCTCCCGGGCGGTCGGCCGCGGGGTTTGCCCGCCCGCCGGTGCCGCGCCCGTTCCCGCCGCCGAGGCCCTGGCCGGCGACGGGCGGCGCAACCTCGTCGCGGACCGTGGTGTAGGCCAGGGCGGCCGGCGGCGCGAGCAGCACGCATGCGAGGGCCCCGATGAGGGCGAGCTTGATGGTCGTGCTGCGGCGCGGTCCGGGTGCCTGCTCGGGCTCGCGCCGGCGCGGGACGGCGGGGAAGGTCGCGGTGTCGGCGTCGGCGCTACGGCCAGCGTCCGCGTCTCGCCACGCATCCCCTTCCATCACTGCCGGACCGTACGTGAACCCGTCAAGTCGCCGCGTCGCCCATACGGACGAGACCCGGCGGGATGTCGGATAGTAGCCGAATCCCGCCGTCGGTCAGCTCGTTGCTCAGCCGCGCGAGCGCAGGGCGCGGGCCAGGAAGCCGAGGTTGGCCGGGCGCTCGGCGAGGCGGCGCATCATGTACGCGTACCACTGCGTGCCGTAGGGGAGGTAGACCCGCACGGTGTAGCCGGCGCGGGCGAGGCGCAGCTGCTCGTCGGGGCGCACGCCGTAGAGCATCTGGAACTCGAACTCGTCCGGGCTGCGGTCGAACCACTTCGCGCGGTCCTCGCCGATGGCCACCAGGCGCGGGTCGTGTGTGGCGATCATGGGGTACCCGCCGCCGGACATCAGCACGTTCAGGCAGCGCACGTAGGACTTGTCGACGTCGAGGCGGGTCTGGTAGGCCACCGACTCGGGCTCCTTGTATGCGCCCTTGCACAGGCGCACGCGCGAGCCCTCGACGGCCAGCTCCCGGCAGTCGGCCTCGGTGCGGCGCAGGTACGACTGCACGACCGCGCCCGTGGTCGGGAACTCGGCGCGCAGCTGCGCCAGCACGTCCAGCGTCGAGTCCGTCGTCGTGTGGTCCTCGGCGTCGAGCGTGACCGTGGTCCCGGCCTCCGACGCCTTGGCGCAGATCGCCCGGGCGTGCTCGAGCGCGACCTTCTCGTCGAAGACCTGGCCGAGCGCGGAGAGCTTGAGGCTCACCTCCGCTGCCGGGGTCAGCTCGGCGGCGTGCAGGGCGTCGAGGAGCTTGAGGTACTCGTCGCGGGTCGCCTCGGCCTGGTGCGGGTTGGTGGTGTCCTCGCCGAGGTAGTCGATGGTGACGGCGAGGCCGTCGGCAGCCAGCTCGCGAGTGCGCTGTAGCGCCTCGTCCGCCTGCTCCCCGGCGATGAAGCGGCGCACGATGTTGCGGCTGACCGGGGCGGTTTCAACGAGCCGCTCGACCCTGTTTGAGCGGGCGGCGGCGAGAATAGCCGATCTGAGCATGTGCCGAGCGTAGACAGAACTGGAGACGTCCGGTGACGCCCGGTCGCCAGTGTGGCATTTCTTGACTACCTTGGTCGGGTGGACTTCGACGCGTATGCGCGGACCGCCGTCGACATCGTCAACGCGCCGCTCGAAAGCATGCAGGACCTCGCCGCCCTCTTCGGCGAGGACAGTTGGCAGACCGCGGAAGCGACGGAACGCGATCTGATCGCCTTCCGGCGCGCCCGCAAGCGGCTCCGGGAGGTGTTCGAGCACGGCTCCTCCGGCCGTGACGTCGCCGCCGTCGCGGAGCTCAACGCACTCCTCGAGGCATACCCGATGCAACCGCGCATCTCCGGGCACGACACCCACGACTGGCACATGCACGTGACCGGCCGTGGCTCGTCGGTGAGCTCGGAGCTGCTGGCCGGGGCCGCCTGGGGCCTGGCGGTGTGGCTGTGCGAGCACGGCAGCACCCGCTTCGGCGTCTGCGCCGACGAGCGCTGCGGCAACGTGTATCTGGACACGTCCTCGAACTGCTGCCGCCGCTTCTGCTCGGAGCGCTGCGCCACCCGCTCGCACGTCGCGGCCCACCGGGCGCGCAAGCGAGCCGCCGAGACGGGCGCGTCGCTGTCCGGAGCCGTTCCGCCGATCCCCGTGGACGACTCCGACCGGGCGGTCGTAACCGCATAAGTCCTGGAAAACCGCACGGCGCTGGTACCTTTGGGATATCTTGCGTCACGTGGTTCGCTTTACCGCGTGTCCGACAAATCGGACGCGCGGGGTTGGGCGATGCAGGGCCGGCTGTGTGACGTCGCCGGCCCCCGACACCGGGTACGTCACCGGATCACAACGCCCTACAAAGGAGAAACAGCACCATGGCTCAGGGAACCGTGAAGTGGTTCAACGCTGAGAAGGGCTTCGGCTTCATCAGCGTCGACGGCGGCAACGACGTCTTCGTCCACTTCTCCGCGATCGTCGCAGACGGCTATCGCAGCCTCGAAGAGAACCAGCGCGTCGAATTCGAGATCAAGCAGGGCCCCAAGGGCCCGCAGGCCGAGTCCGTCCGCAGAATATAGAAGCTCGCCGCAATCGCACCCCCTCGAACTCGAGACCACCTCGGCCGCGTCCGCTGCGCCCCCTCAGGGTGCGATGGGCGCGGCCGAGTGCGTAGCGGCGTTTTCTCTCCACGATCACGCGTTTTCGGCCCTCCTAGGGGCCGGTTTTCCATGATCGTGGAGAGAAAATGCGGACTGCGGCAGACGGCCCTGCGGGTATGACCGCAACCCCGCAGCGCTGTCGGCGTGACCCGCGCCGGGGTCAGGCGACCGGGGACGGGGTCGTCAGGTGCTGGCGGGCGAAGCGCAGTGACTCGGCCAGATCCGCCTCGCGCTCGCTGCGGCTGCCCGCCTTGCGGGTGCCGACCTCGACCGCGACCGAGCCCGTGAAGCCGCGGGCGTGCAGCGACGTCAGCAGCTGGGCGCAGGGCTGGTTGCCGCGGCCCGGCACCAGGTGCTCGTCCTTCCCCTTGCCCGTGCCGTCGCCCAGGTGGACGTGTGCCAGGTTGCCGGCCATCGTGTCGGCCAGCGCGATCGCGTCCGTGCGTGACGCGGCGCAGTGCGACAGGTCCAGCGTGTAGGCGTCGAAGCCGGTCAAGGTGGGGTCCCAGCCGGGCGCGTAAGGGACGAACTCGCGGCCCACGCCGCGCAGCGGGAACATGTTCTCCACGGCGAAGCGGATGTGCGGGAACTGGCGGCCCAGGCGCAGCAGGCCCGACTGGAACGTCCGGGCGTAGTCGCGCTGCCAGGCGAACGGCGGGTGCACCACGACCGTGTCCGCGCCCAGCGTGTCGGCGAGCTCGGCCGCGCGGCGCAGGCGCTCCCACGGGTCGGGGCTCCACACCCGCTGCGTGACCATGAGGCACGGGGCGTGCACCGAACGTACGGACACGCCGTAGTGCCGGGAGAGGCCGACCAGCGCGCCGGCGTCCTGGCTCACGGCGTCGGACCAGACCATGACCTCGACGCCGTCGTAGCCGAGCGCGGCGGCCATCTCGAAGCCGGCCGCGGTCGGCTCGGGGAAGACAGAGGAGGTGGACAAGAGGACCGGCACTTGACGACTCACACCACCAGGCTAGCCCGACCCAGGTAGCGTCTCCTGTCGATCAACTCGACTCCAGTACTTCCAGGCGGCGAAGAATCACCCCTTCGCGCAGGGCCCAGGGGCAGATCTCGACCTCGTCGATGCCCAGAGTCCGCATGGTGACCTCGGCTACCACGGCGCCGGCGAGGATCTGGTGTGCGCGGCCGGGGCTCACGCCGTCGATCTCGGCCAGGCCCGAGGACGGGATGCGGCGGATGAAGGACAGGACCTGGTGCAGGCCGGTGCGGGTCAGGCGGCGCGGTGCGCGCGGGCCGGCGCCCGACGGGGCCGCGCCGGCCAGGCGGGCCAGGGTGCGGAAGGTCTTCGAGGTCGCGACCGGGCGGTCCCAGCCGCCGGCCATCAGGCGCATGGCGGTCTTGCCGACCTCCGCCTCCACGTGCTCGCACAGCGCCTCGACGGAGGCGGGCGTGGGCGGGTCGCCCTGCAACCGTTCACGAGTCAGGCGGCCGGCTCCCAGGGGTACCGACAAAGCCACATCGGGCTCCTCGTCGATTCCCGCCGCCAGCTCGAGGGATCCGCCGCCGATGTCCATGACCAGCAGGCGACCGGACGACCAGCCGAACCAGCGGCGCACGGCCAGGAACGTCATGATGGCCTCGGCCTCGCCGGAGAGCACCTGCAGGTCGACGCCGGTCTCCTCGCGCACACGCTTGAGGACGCGGGCGGAGTTCTTCGCGTCGCGGACCGCGGAGGTGGCGAAGGCGAGCAGGTCGTCGGTCTCCAGGCGGGCGGCGGCGTCGCGCGCCTGCGCGACCGAGGCGATGAGGCTGTCGGCGCCGGACCTGGTCAGGTCGCCGTCCTTGCCGATGCGCTCGGCCAGGCGCAGCTCCGCCTTCTGCGAGTGTGCCGGCCACGGGTGCGCGCCGTGGTGTGCGTCCACCACGAGCAGATGGACCGTGTTGGAGCCCACATCGAGCACGCCGAGTCGCATCCGTAAACCGTAGCTGCGTGGGGTTTCGGCGCGGTGCGCAGGACGGCGTACGCTATTTCGAATGGACATTCACGTCGAGGTCGAGGTCCCGGGCGACATCCAGAGCGATCCGGACGACCCGCGCAGTCTCGAGGTCGACCTCGACTTCCCGCGCGAGTGGGTGGAGTTCGCCGACCCGGCCGACGCCGACCACCTCGTCCGCGCGGACCTGACGTGGCTGCTGTCCAACTGGACGTGTATCTACGGCCGCGGGTGCCACGGCATCATCGAGGGCCGCGCGGAGGAGGGCTGCTGCTCGCACGGCGCCTTCTTCACCGACGAGGACGACCAGGAGCGGGTGCGCGCCGCGGCGAAGAAGCTGACCGCCGAGCACTGGCAGTACTACCGCCGGGGCTTCAAGCGGTACACCGAGATGGACACGATCGACGGCAAGAACAAGGCGCTGCGCACGGCCACGCGCCCGGGCGGCGGCTGCGTGTTCCAGAACGACCCGGACTTCCCGGGCGGCGGCGGCTGCGCGCTGCACGGCCAGGCGCTGCGCGACGGCGTGCACCCGCTGGAGTACAAGCCGGACGTGTGCTGGCAGCTGCCGGTGCGCCGCGACCAGGACTGGCGCAAGCGCCCGGACGGCACGAAGGTGCTCGTCTCGACGCTCGGTGAGTTCGACCGCCGCGGCTGGGGCGAGGGCGGGCACGACCTGCACTGGTGGTGCACCTCGTCGCCGGAGGCGCATGTCGGCACGAAGCGGATGTACCAGGAGTACGAGCCCGAGCTGACGGCGCTGATCGGCAAGCCGGCCTACGCCCGGCTGGCGGAGCTGTGCGCGGCCCGTGCCGAGCAGGGCATGATCGCGCCGCACCCGGCGACGACCGCGGCGCTAAAGCTCATCCCCATTCGACCGATCTGAGTGCTGATCCGAGTGCGACTGATCTGAGCGCGAGCGGGCCTTGCGGGCCCGGGCGACCAGCGAGTAGCCGACGGCCACCAGCGACAGCCCGATGAGGATGCTCGGCACCGAGGCACGCCAGCTCGTGCGGTAGAGCGCCGTCCACGCCGAGCTTCCCGCCAGCAGCAGGCCGATGACCATCATGAGCATGCCGGCCGGGCCGGTATTGAAGCTGCGCACCGGCGAGAACGCTACGGCAGGCCGGCGGCCCGCGCGGCAGACTCCTCGAGTCTCGCCCGGGTGAGTTGCGTCCTGCGCCCGTGCGATGCAGGGGCGCAGGACGTAACCGCGAATCCGTGGCGAATGCGGGCCGGCCGGGCCTACGGCTCGAACTTGTACCCGAGGCCGCGCACGGTGACGATGTACCGCGGCGCCGAGGGCTCCGGCTCGATCTTCGAGCGCAACCGCTTGACGTGCACGTCGAGGGTCTTGGTGTCGCCAACGTAGTCGGCGCCCCAGACGCGGTCGATCAGCTGGCCGCGGGTCAGCACCCGCCCGGCGTTGCGCAGCAGCAGCTCGAGCAGCTCGAACTCCTTCAGCGGCAGCTGCACCGCGTCGCCGGCGACGGTGACGACGTGCCGGTCGACGTCCATGCGGACCGGGCCGGCCGACAGCGTCGGCGGCGCGAGCTCGCCGACCGCGTCGACCTGGCGACGCAGCACCGCGCGGATGCGCGCCACGAGCTCGCGGGGCGAGTACGGCTTGGTGACGTAGTCGTCGGCGCCGATCTCCAGGCCGACCACCTTGTCGATCTCGCTGTCCCGCGCCGTGATCATGATGATCGGCACATTGGACTTCTGCCGCATCTGCCGGCACACCTCGGTGCCGGACATCTCGGGCAGCATCAGGTCGAGCAGGACGATGTCCGCGCCGGTGCGGTCGAACTCGGTCAGCGCCTCGGTGCCGGTCGCCGCGATGGAGACCTCGAAGCCCTCTCGACGGAGCATGTACGACAACGGGTCGGAGATCGATTCTTCATCCTCGACCACGAGTACGCGCGCCAACGTGCTGTCCTTTCGTAGCTGCCGGGGAGCCGCACTGCGCTGCGAACCGCGGGTGGAAGATTGCTGTTGCATAACGATCATGGGGCCCCTCCGATCTCAACTGACGGCGGTAGCGACAACGCGGCCTCTGTCGGACGCGAGGGCAGCCGCAACGTGAACGTCGAGCCAACTCCTACGGTGCTGGTCACCGTGACCCGGCCACCGTGGTTGGTCGAGATGTGCTTGACGATCGCGAGGCCCAGCCCGGTGCCGCCAGTGGCCCGGGAGCGCGCCCGATCGGCGCGGTAGAACCGCTCGAAGATGCGGTCGATGTCGCGCGGCTCGATGCCGATGCCCTGGTCGGCGACGGCAATCTCGACGAGGCCGTTGTCCTCCCGCGTGGTGACCGTCACCGTCGTGCGCTCCGGCGAGTACGCGATCGCGTTCTCCACCAGGTTGACCACCGCCGTGACGAGCTGGTTCTCGTTGCCGTACACGGTCAGCCCGCGCACGCCGGTGAAGCGCAGCTCGATCTCCTTGACCGAGGCCGGGGTCTTGGCCCGGTCGAGCACCTCGGCGGTGATCTTGTCGACGTCGACCGGCTCCGGCTGGGGCAGCGGCTCGGCGCCCTGCAGCCGGGAGAGCTCCAGCAACTCGGAGACGAGCCGGCCCAGCCGCGCCGACTCGTGCTTGATGCGCTCGGCGAACCGGATCGCGGCGGCCGGGTCCTTGTCGGTGGCGTCCAGCAGCGCCTCGGCGAGCAGCTGCAGCGCGCCCACGGGGGTCTTGAGCTCGTGGCTCACGTTGGCGACGAAGTCACGGCGCACCCGCGCGACGCGGTGCGCCTCGGTCACGTCGGCGGCCTCGATCGCGACCCGGCCGGAGCCGAGCGCGACGGCGCGGACGTTGACCCCGAGGGGCTCGCCGTGCGTCAGGCGGGGCAGGTCGAGCTCGACGACGCGGGTGATGCCCGTGCGCCGCACCTGACCGGCGAGGGTGCGCACGATCGTGTGCGCCTCCTCGATGGCATCCGAGCCGACCTGGCGCTGGCGGACGAGACCCATCTCCCGTGCCGCCGCGTTGGCGAGCACGGGCCTGTCGCCCTCGTCGAGCACGAGAACCCCGACCTGCAGCGCGTCGAGGACCTCGGCCACGGCCGGGCCCTCGGTCTTCGGCTGCCGGAACTTCCAATCCACGCTCCGATGGTAGGAGACCCGCTACCGCATCCAGAGCACACGGAGGTACGAATCGGGCTCAAGACGTCCAGTGTTCACCGTGCTGGCGGTCACTGTTCATCGGCACGACCGGCTTCTGGCCCTATGTTGGGGTACAAAACGATTGGAGTTCTATGCGCGACGAATACCGTGCCGATCTGCTGCAGGTCAACAAGCTGCTGGTGTGGATGGCCGACGCGGTGCGCTCGGCGATGAAGCGGGCCACCAACGCCCTGCTCAACGCCGACCAGACCGACGCGGAAGAGGTCATCGCCCGCGACGCCGAGGTCAACGCGCTCTATCGGCTCGTCGAGGACAAGGTGTACGACCTGTGCGCCCGCCAGGCCCCGGTCGCCTCCGACCTGCGGCTGCTGCTCACGGCGCTACACCTGGCCGCGGACCTGGAGCGGATGGGCGACCTCGCCGACCACGTGGCGAAGACGGCGCTGCGCCGCCACCCCGCCCGGGCCGTGCCGGAGCCGCTGGTCGAGACGTTCGAGCAGATGGGCGAGGTCGCCGACCGGATCGCCGGCAAGATCTCCAGCGCCATTTCCAACCTCGACATCGTCGCCGCCGCGCAGCTCGAGCGCGACGACGACGCGATGGACAAGCTGCACACGGGCCTCTTCGGGATCATGTTCAGCCCGCAGTGGACCGAGGACACCGAGTCCGCCGTCGACTCGGCGCTGCTGGGGCGCTTCTACGAGCGCTACGCCGACCACGCCGTGAACGCCGGCCGGCACGTGGTGTTCCTCGTCACGGGCGAGACCTTGGACACCCGGGAGCGGTAACGAAGGATTGGAGGGGGCTCGAGGCCCCCTCCAACGCACTATCGGCCCTGGTTGGCCACCGCGGCGGCCGCCTCCTTGGCCGCCTCCGGGTCCAGGTAGGTCCCGCCGGCCGTGATCGGCTTCAGCGCCGCGTCCAGGTCGTAGCGCAGCGGGATGCCCGTCGGGATGTTGAGCTTGGCGATCGCCTCGTCGGAGATGCCGTCGAGGTGCTTGACCAGCGCCCGCAGCGAGTTGCCGTGCGCGGCGACGAGGACCGTCTTGCCTTCCAGCAGCTGCGGGACGATCCGGTCGTACCAGTACGGCAGCATCCGCGCCACGACGTCCTTGAGGCACTCGGTGCGCGGGCGCAGCTCCGGCGGCAGCGCCGCGTAGCGCGGGTCGCCCGCCTGCGACCACTCGTCGTCGTCGGCGATGGGCGGCGGGGGCGTGTCGTAGGAGCGGCGCCAGAGCATGAACTGCTCCTCGCCGAACTCCTCCAGCGTCTGCTTCTTGTTCTTGCCCTGCAGAGCGCCGTAGTGCCGCTCGTTGAGCCGCCAGCTGCGCTGGACGGGAATCCAGTGCCGGTCGGCGGTGTGCAGGGCGATCTCGCTGGTACGGATGGCACGGCGCAGCACTGACGTGTGCACCACATCCGGCAGCAGACCGGACTCACGGATCAGCTCGCCGCCCCGACGGGCCTCGGCCTCTCCCTGGGCGCTGAGGTCCACGTCGACCCAGCCGGTGAACAGGTTCTTGGCGTTCCACTCGCTCTCACCGTGCCGCAAGAGCACCAGTGTCCCGACTTCGCTCATGACCTCATCCTCTCGTACCGAATCACTTCGACATCACAGGGCCGGGATGTAAGGATGCGAGACCGTGGCACTCATTACGGAAAAACAACGCCTGCCGAGCCAGTTCTGGGTGCTGTGGGCGGCCACGCTGATCAACCGAGCCGGCGGGTTCGTCATCATCTTCCTGGCGATCTACCTGACCACCCAGCGCGGCTTCAGCGAGTCCGCGGCGGGCCTGGCCATCGGCCTGTACGGCGTCGGCGGTGCGATCGGCGTGACGGTCGGCGGGCACCTGGCCGACCGCTGGGGCCGCCGCCCGGCCGCGCTGCTGTCGCTCGGCACGTCCGCGGTGCTCATGCTGGTGCTCGGCCTGGCACGCGGGCCGGTCGAGATCGTCGCCGCCGCCGTGCTGCTCGGCGCGGCCGCCGAGTCCGCCCGCCCGCCACTGGGCGCCATGATCGCCGACATCGTGCCCGACGGGCAGCGGATGCGGGCGTTCAGCACCTACTACTGGGCCATCAACCTCGGTTTCGCTGTCGCCGCGGTCGTGGCCGGCTTCGCCGCGCAGGCCGGGTACTTCGCGCTCTTCGCCGGCGACGCCGCCACCACCGCGGCCGCGGCGCTGCTCATCGCGTGGCGCATCCGCGAGACCCGCCCGGCGCTCGCACCGCACGAGGAGCACGAGCGCGGCGGCCTGCGCACCGTGCTGCGCGACCGGGTGTTCCTCGGCTTCGTCGCCTGCAACCTGCTCATCGCGCTGGTGATGCTGCAGCACATGTCGATGCTGCCCCTGGCGATGATCGCCGACGGCCTGCCGAGCCGCACGTTCGGCCTGGTCATCGCGTTCAACGGGGTGCTCATCGTGGCCGGGCAGATGGGCGTGAGCCGGCTGCTGTCGACCCGGCGGCCGGCGTATGTGATGCCGGTCTCGGCGGTGCTGATCGGGCTCGGGTTCGGGCTCACGGCGTTCGCGCACACGCCGCTGCTGTACGCCGGGACGGTCCTGGTCTGGACGGCGGGCGAAATGCTCAACGCCCCGTCCAACTCGGCCCTGCTCGCCGGGCTGTCGCCGGTCAGCATGCGCGGGCGCTACCAGGGCTTCTTCGGCCTGTCCTGGCAGCTGGCGTCGTTCCTGGCGCCGACGCTGGGCGGCCTGGTGCGCGACCTGCGCGGCAACACGGCGCTCTGGCTGGGCTGCTTCGGCGCGACGCTTGTGGCCGCCGCCTGGAGCCTGTCGTCGGCGCGGGCCCGCGAGCGGCGCGTGGCGGCCCTGGCCCCTCCGGCGGCCGAGAACGCGCTGGTTAAGATCTAACTGTTAGGAGCCTTAACAAAGGAGTTCGCACGTGCGCAGCTGGTACCGGTCGACCGTCGGCGGGCTCCCCAGGCTGTACTGGTACCTCTGGACCGGCATGCTCATCAACCGCGTCGGCGGCTTCGTCGCGCTGGTCCTGTCGCTGTACCTCACCTCCGCGCGCCACCTGTCGGTGCCGGTCGCCGGCCTGGTCGTCGGCGCGTACGGCATCGGCGGCATCGCCGGCGTGCTGTGCGGCGGCGTGCTGGCCGACCGCTGGGGCCGCCGCTCGACGCTGCTGCTGGCCCACTTCGGCGCCGTCGCGGTGCTGTCGGGCCTGATCTTCGCCCGCCCGATCCCGCTCATCGCCGGGCTCGCGGCCCTGCTGGGCCTGATGCACTCCATGCCGGGCCCGGCGTTCGTGGCCGCGATCGTGGACGTGACACCGGCGGACGACCGCAGCCGCGCGTTCAACCTGCAGTTCTGGGCGTTCAACCTCGGCATGGCGGTCGCTTCGGTGCTCGCCGGCGCCCTCGCCGAGGTGAGCTTCACGCTGCTGTTCACCGTCGACGCGGCCGGCACCCTGCTGACGGCTCTGCTGATCCTGTGGAAGGTGCGCGAGACGCGCCCGGCGCACCGGGTCTCGTCGGCGCGCCCGGCGGGCGGGCTGCACACGGCGCTGACCGACCGCGCGTACATGTCGTTCGTCGGCCTGTCGCTGCTGCTGGCGATCCTCTCGACGCAGACGTCGACGATCCTGCCGCTGGCGATCACCGGCGACGGCCTGCGCCCGTCGGTGTACGGCTCGGTCGTCGCCTACGCCGCGCTGCTCATCGTCATCGGCCAGCTCTTCGTGCCGCGCCTCATCGACCGCTGGCGCAAGGGCACCGCGCTCGCCATCGCCAACGTGTTCCTGGGCCTGGGCTTCGCCGCCGTGTCGCTCGCCGACGGCGTGGCCGGCTACCTGGCCGCCGCGTCGGTGTGGACGATCGGCTCGATGATCGCCGCACCGCCGAACGCCGCCGTCATCGCCGAGCTCTCCCCGGAGGCGCTGCGCGGGCGGTACCAGAGCGTGTTCTATCTCACCTTCCCGGCCGCGAGCTTCATCGCTCCCGCGGCGGGCGGCGTCAGCCTGCAGTACCTCGGCAATTGGCACTGGATCGTCTGCGGCTCGCTCGGCCTGCTCGCTGCCGCCGGCCACCTGCTGATCCAGCCGGCCCGCGAACGCCGGGTGGCCGAGCAGTTGGAGGCGGAAAGGTTTGCGGTGCCCGTCGCCGGGTAGTCACCTCGCTTCCACGACGGCGGGAGGCGTGACTTGGACGGCTTGTCGGCGACCCTGGAGCCAACATCACCGGACACGGTCGTCATCCGCTTGGCCGGCGAGCTGGACATCGCCACCCGCGAGCAGGTCACGGAGGCCGTGCAGGCGGTGCTGCCGGTCTTCCGGCCCGACGCCCTGGTCCTGGACCTCGACGCCGTCACCCTGCTGGACTCGGCCGGCATCGGCGCCCTGGTGAGCTGCTGGAAGCTCGCCAACGGCGCCGGCTGCACCCTGCGTCTGCGCAACCCGCGCCCGTTGGCGTACGCCCAGCTGGAGCTGACGGGCCTGCTGGACGTCTTCGCCCTGCCGCGCGCCTAGAGGGTGCCGTCGTACTTCGCGGCGCCTGCGGCGGTGGCGTCGGAGCGCAGGCGGGAGCGGGCCGAGGCGTCGCCGTAGAGGCTGTAGCGGAAGAAGTCGAGGGTGGTCTTCGTGACCGCGGTGGCGGCCGGGGTGGTGCCCCACAGCGCCGCGCCGTGGTCGCCGCCGAGCAGCGTCAGGAACGCCTTCGGCCACGTGCAGGCGTCGTAGAGGGATTTTCCGCTGCTGTACGGCACGGTGGCGTCGGCGTCGCCGTGTATGAAGAGGACCGGCGTGGCGGCGCCGGAGAACTTGCCGCCCATGGAGCCGCCCGAGACGATGATCGCGCCCTTGAGGCGGGCGTCGCGGGTGTTGCCGGACAGCAGGCCGGCGGTGGTGTAGCCGCCCGCCGAGTGGCCGGCGGCGCCGACGTGGGCGGTGTCGATGCGGCCGGCGAGCGGCGAGCCGGCCTGCGCGTCGAGCTTGAGGACCTCGGTGATGACGGCGGAGGCGTCGGCGGGCTGGTTGGCCATGTCGTTCTGGTTGAACGGGTTGGCCTTGTCGTTGGTGAACGGGTACGCGGGCGCGGCGACGACGAAGCCGGCGGCGGCGATCTTCTGAGTGACGCCCTGGTACCCCTCCGGCGACCCGTGCAGCCCGTGACTCCACAGCACCAGCGGGTAGCGGCCGGCGGTCTTCGGGTACAGCACCATGGTCCGCAATGTCCGCCCGGCGCGCGTGAACGTGAACTGCGCCGTGGCGACGGCGAACGTCTGCGTCGGCGCCTTCCCGGATGCGCCGCCCGCGGTCTTCGTCGCGCCCGCAGAGGCCCCCGCGGCCGACAGCCCGCTGAGCCCGGACTCCCCAGGATCGACGGACGCACCGCCGAGCACATCGGTGGAGACGGTTGGTGCGGCTTCCGCGTCGGCCGGCGTCGAACCGTCGGCTGCCTTGCTGCCGCATCCGGCGAGACCCGCCAGAAGAATGGTGGCGGCGAGAAGACGCATGGGCGCAACGCGCATGCGAGGAAATTACGGCTGTCGAGCCGGGCGCGTCTTTACGCGCGCCTTAAGTTTCGAACTCGCCCGGCGGCAGCGGGTGCGGTGCACCCCCAGTCCACGGCACCCGCTGTGTGCCGCCGGTTGCAGTGACGCGCCCCGCCCGGACACGTCACCGCGAGTGGGCCTTTCGGCCCGAACACCCCCGCCGCTCCCCAACTTCAGGAATCGCCGGATCCGAAGCCGACGTTACGCGGGCGATGAATCGAGCGACAAGTAACAGCGCTGTCGGCTCGCTCACACACCCGAAATAATCGAAATCAATCGAAATGTTGGGCCTTCGGCCACAGCTCAGCCCACGTGAGCTTCCGATCGCGGCAGACGTAGACGCGAGCTGTTTGCTCCTCGTTGTCCACGCCGTAACCATTGTCGAGGGCGGCCTTGGTCTCGCACGAGCCGAAGTACGTCTGGTGCAGCGGGCCGTCGCCCTCGGTCACCCACACCACGACCGTCGCCGACTCGGGCGGCGGGCCGAGGTACCACAGCTCGTTCTGTCCACTGTAGACATCCGGTAGGCCCTGAGGCTTGCCGTAGCGGTCCAGGGCGCCGGCCTCGCCGTAGTTGCCGGCGAACAGGACCGCGTGCGCCTTGTCCTCGGCCGGCAGCGCGTCGTAGACCGCCTTGACCTGCGCCACGTACTGCGGCCATCCGATCTCGTCCGCGATGCCGATGTTGACCGAAGGGATCGGCGTCTTGGCGATGACCGTGATCGGCAGCACCGGCAGCGACGAGAGGACGGCCACGCCGCAGTTGACGACGACCGCTGCGAGCAGCAGCCCGCGCCGGGCCCGGCTCTCGCGCAGCCAGCGCACGGTCGGCACGGCGCCGATGGCGAACAGGGCGGCCAGGAGGCCGAAGCTGTAGTACGGCTGCCCGGCGATGACGAAGAGCACCACGATCATCAGCGGATAGGCGATCGCGAACGCCCGCACCGGGCGCAGTTCGGTCCGGCGCAGCAGGGTCACGATCCCAGCGATCCAGACCGGCACGAACAGCGGCCCGAGCCACAGCAGCTGCAACGGCACCAGCGTGATCCGGGCATCGTCGCCCTTGTTCTTGGCCAGCGCGCCGGCCATGGAGATCTGCGGGAAGTCGTTGGCGATCTGGTACAGCAGGTTGGGCAGCCCCACCACTACCGCGATCCCCGCCCCGGCCCACAGCCACTTGGACAGCAGCACCTTGCGCGGCCCCACGACGAGCAGCCCGGCCGCGAACGTCAGCAGCAGCAGGATCACGAGATGCTTGTTGTACAGCGCCAGCCCGGCGAACAGGCCCGCCAGCAGGTAGTACCGCGGCCGCTCCCGCAGCAGGGCGCGCATCAGGCACAGGATGACCAGCAGCCACATGACGAGGTCGGGCGCCGCGGTGATCGTGATGTGCCCGGCCGTGAGCGGGAAGGTGGTCCACACGCCCGCGGCGGCCAGGCTCTGCGCCAGCGCACCGCCGCCGATCTCCCGCGCCACGAAGGCGAGCAGGATCGAGGCGGCCGCGATGAACAGCACGCCGGGAATGCGGATCGCCCACACGGTGTCGCCGAAGACCTGCGTGCACAGGTTCACCAGCAGCGGTGTGAACGGCGGCTGGTCGACGTAGCCCCACTTGGGGTGGGCCCCGACCATGCGGAAGTACAGCTCGTCGCGGTGATAGTCGTATCGGTTGATGGTGAGCAGCAGAGCCAGCGCCGCACCGCCGGCGACAGCGCCGACGGGCTTCCACGCAAGGGGGGATCGCTCGATCACACCCGTGAATGCTAACTACCCCGCGCGATTTACGAAGTCCGTAAATGCGCGCAGGTTGTCGAGGGATTCGCCGCGCTTGACGCGCCACTCCCACTCGCGGCGGATGGCCGAGCCGAAGCCGATCTCCAGCATCGGGTCGAAGCTCTCGTCGGCGTAGGTCAGCACCGCGCCGAGCAGGCGGTCGAGCTCGTCCTCGGTGACCGCGTGCAGCGGCAGCCGGCCGACCAGGTAGACGTCGCCGTTGGCGTCGACGCTGAAGGCGACGCCGTACATGCGGGCGTTGCGCTGCAGCAGCCACTCCCACAGCGCCTCGCGGTTCTCGTCGGGGTGGCGCATGACGAACGCCTCGATGCGCAGCGCGTGCTCGCCGACGATGAGGTTGCAGTTGGTCTTCTGCTTGTGCGTGCCGGGCAGGGTCACCACGTAGGCGTGGTCGCCGGTGCTCTCCCAGGCGATCTCGCGCTCGGTGGCGACCCGCTCGATGAGGGCGGCGATCTCCGGCTTCGCGGTCACGCCGCCACCGCCTCCCGGTGGAACGCCAGGGCGTCGCGATAGGCGGCGAGCAGGCCGCTGGCCGTGTGGGCCCAGGAGAACTCGCGGGCGTGGCTGACCGCGCCGAGCGACAGCGCCGCGCGCCGGGCCGGCTCGGCCAGCAGGGGTCCGAGGACCGCCGCCCAGTCGGCCGGGCGGTGGGTGTCGACGAGGAGGCCGGAGACGCCGTCGCGCACGGCGGTGGCGAGGCCGCCGACGCGGGCCGCGACGACCGGGGTGCCGCACGCCTGCGCCTCGATCGCGACCAGCCCGAACGACTCGTTGTAGCTGGGCACGGCGACGACGTCCACGGCGCGGAACAGGTCGGCGAGCGAGTCGCGCGACTGTGGCGGCAGGAAGCGCACGATGTCGGCGATGCCGAGGGCGCGGGCGAGGTCCATGAGTGCGGTGGGCCGGTCCAGGCCGGAGCCGCTGGGGCCGCCGCAGATGACCACGAGCAGCTTCGGGTCGCTGGCGTGCAGCTCGGCGGCGGCGCGCAGCAGCACGTCGGGGGCCTTGAGCGGCTGGATGCGCCCGGCGAAGGCGACCACGTGTGCGTCCAGCGGCAGGCCGAAGCGCTCGCGGGCGGCGCGCTTGCGGTGCGGGCGGGGCGTGAAGCGCTCGAGGTCGACACCGGGCGGGACGACGCTGACCTTGCGCGGGTCGGCGTCGTAGAGCTTGATGAGCTCCTCGGCCTCGGCCGGCGTGTTGGCGACGAGGCCGTCGGCCGCGGCGACGACCTGCTCCTCGCCGATCACGCGGGCCTTGGGCTCGGGCTTGTCGCCGTCGGCGAGCAGGTGGTTCTTGACCTTGGCCAGGGTGTGCGCGGTGTGCACCAGCGGGACGCCCCACCGGTCCTTGGCGAGCCACCCGACCTGGCCGGAGAGCCAGTAGTGGGAGTGCACGAGGTCGTACCAGCCGTAGGGCCGGGCCGCCTCGGCGCGCAGCACGCCGCCGGTGAACGCGCACAGCTGCGCGGGCAGGTCCTCCTTCGCCAGCCCCTCGAACGGCCCGGCGATCACATGGCGCACGTGCACGCCGGGCGCCATCTCGACGACCGGGGGCAGCTCGCTCGTGGTCGCGCGCGTGAAGATCTCCACCTCGACGCCGGCCCGGGCCAGGCGCTGGGCCACCTCGACGATGTACACGTTCATGCCGCCGGCGTCACCGGTGCCCGGCTGGTCCAGCGGCGACGTGTGCACCGACAGCGTGGCGACGCGCCTGGGCAGGGAACGGCGGGCCTGCGGGGTATGGCCGTGCAGCGAGTCGACCCGCGCCACGTCGTGCTCCTGTCTGTTGCCGGGGGGTTACATCCTCCCAACCGTCCATGTTCCCTCGCGGGCGGCCGTCTACCCACCGTTGCGTTCGTCACTGACTTTCGGGCCCTTTCGTGCAGGATGGCCACATGTCTACTCGTATCGCTGTTGTGACCGGCGCCTCCAGCGGCATCGGGGCCGCCACCGCCCGCCGGCTGGACGCCGAGGGTTTCCACGTCGTTGCCGTCGCGCGCCGCGAGGACCGGCTCAACGACCTGGTCGCCGGGCTCAAGTCGGCGACCGCAGTGGCGGCCGACGTGACCTCCGACGAGTCCGTCGCCGCCCTCGCCGAGGCCGTCGGCGCGCTGGACGGCACCGTGGAGCTGCTGGTCAACAACGCCGGCGGGGCCATCGGCGCGGAGACGGTCGAGCAGGCCGACCTGGGCGACTGGCTGTGGATGTTCGACGTGAACGTCCTCGGGACCGTGCGGGTCACCAAGGCGCTGCTGCCGCTGCTGGAGCGCTCGGGCCGGGCCACCATCGTGGTGCTGAGCTCCACCGCCGGGCTGGTCGTCTACGAGGGCGGCGGTGGGTACACGGCCGCGAAACATGCACAGACCGCCGTCGCCGAGACGCTGCGCCTGGAGCTCAACGGCCGCCCGATCCGCGTCGTGGAGATCGACCCCGGCATGGTGCGCACCGACGAGTTCGCGCTCAAGCGGTTCGAGGGCGACGCGCAGAAGGCCGCCGCGGTGTACGCCGGCGTCGCCGAGCCCCTCGTCGCCGAGGACATCGCCGACTGCATCGCGTGGACCGCGACCCGCCCGCACCACGTCAACATCGACCGCCTCGTGGTGCGCCCGCTCGCGCAGGCGGCCCAGCACAAGGTGCACCGGGTCCTGTAGGGCGACGTGAAGCCGGTCGGGTCGATCACACGGGGCACCACCAACCCCAACCGCCTGCGCCGGGTCGACAACTGGATCGCATCGACGCTCGGCGGCACCCTGCGCCGGGCGGCGGACCCGCTCGTGGTCGACCTCGGCTACGGCGCCTCGCCGATCACCGCGATCGAGCTGCACGCCCGCCTCGGCGTGCCGGTGGTCGGCCTGGAGATCGACCCGGCCCGGGTGGCCGCCGCCCGGCCCTTCGCGACGGAGGGCCTCGACTTCCGCCTCGGCGGCTTCGAGCTGGCCGGGCTGCGGCCCACGCTGGTGCGCGCATTCAACGTCCTGCGCCAGTACGACGAGGTCGACGTGCCCGCCGCATGGGCCGCGATGACGGCGACGGGCGCGCTGCTCGTCGAGGGCACCTGCGACGAGCTAGGCCGGCTCGCCGCGTGGGTGCTGGTCTCCCCCGCCGGCCCGCGCAGCCTGACCCTGGCCGCCCGCCTCGCCACGCTCGACACGCCCGGCACGCTGGCCGAGCGGCTGCCCAAGGCGCTCATTCACCACAACGTCCCCGGCGAGCGCATCCACGCGCTGCTGGCGGCCCTGGACGCGGGCTGGCAAGCGGCGGCGCCGCTGTCGGTGTTCGGGCCGCGGCAGCGCTGGCGGCGGGCCGTCGAGTCGGCCCGGGAGGCGGGCTGGCCGGTGCTCGACCGCCCGGCCCGCTGGCGGCTGGGCGAGGTGACGGTGCCGTACTCGGCCGTGTCACCTGGCTGACCGGATCGCGGGCTCGGCGCGCCGCGGACGCATCGGCCGGTGCCCTAATCTTGTTGGCTATGAGCAAACCTCAGCTCACCAAGGACATCTGGCTCGCGGCACTGCGCGCCGAGGGCGACGCATTCCGGGCCGCCCTCAACAGCGGCACGCCCATCGAGGCGCCCGTGCCGAGCTGTCCGGGCTGGAGCCTCGGCGAGCTCGCGTGGCATCTGAGCCTGGTGTACACCTACGTCGCCGGCCACGTCGCCCGAGGCGTGCTCGACCGGCCGGAGCCGCGGCGCACCGATCCGCCGCCGGAGGGCGTTGACCCGGCGACGGCGTGGAACGACGCGTTCACCGAGGTCGTGGCGGCGCTCGACGCCGTCGATCCCGACCTGCCGGCCTGGAACTTCGCGCCACAGGCGAAGAAGGCGTCGTTCTGGCACCGGCGCATGGCGCACGAGACGGCGATCCACCGCTGGGACGCGCAGATGGCCGGCGGGCTGGCCGAGCCGATCGAGGCGCGCCTGGCCAGCGACAACGTCACCGAGGTCCTCGACTCGTGGCTGCCCTCGGGGCGGCGCAGCGGCCCCGAGGACCGCGCCGGCATGATCGCGCTGCACGCCACGGACGTCGATCAGGTGTGGTACGTCAGGCTGCGCGGCGCCGGCCTCGCGCTGCTCGACACCGACACCCTGCTCGACGACGACGACCACCACGAGCGCGCGACGGCGAGCGGCCCGGCAAGCGACCTGGCGCTCGCCCTGTGGGGCCGGGTCCCCTTCGACACGCTGCTGGTCAGCGGGGACGGGACCCTTCTACGAGGCCTGCTGGCGTAACGGGCGGCACCGCGTCGATGTTGAGGCCCAGCAGCCGCCGGGTCATCAGCGTCGCGCCGCTGACCGCGGCGGGCACGACGATGATCGCGACGATCGGCAGCAGCAGGACCAGGAACACCGGGATGCCGAAGCCGAGCGCCATCGACCGGTTGGCCCGCAGGATCTTGCGCCGGTCGCGCAGCCGCAGCCCGCGGCGGTTGAACGGGATGCCGGTCAGCTCGACGGTGATCAGCCACCCGCCGACGATCGCGTTGAGCACCGGGACCACGGTCTGGCCGACGACCGGGACGAACCCGAGCAGGAACAGCGGGATGGCGATCACGATGCCGAGCGTGATCAGCCGGATCGAGTCCACGAGGTTGGGCCACAGCGTGCGGTACCACGGCAGGTTGACCGCGCCGGGCGTGCCGCCGAGCCCCTCCTCGATGCGCTCGGAGATGACCTCGTAGAACGGGTCGCCGATGAGCAGGGTCAGCGCGGTGAACGTGAGCGCCGAGATCAGCGCCGCCACCACGAGGACGCCGGCGCCCGCGCCGACCTCGACCAGCCGCCGCCATCCGTCGGACCAGTCGTCGGCGAACCAGGTCAGCGCGGAGGCGATCTCGTCGATGTACAGGATGAGGAAGACCCACCCGACGACGAACAGCGCGCACGTGATGACCGCCGGAATGGCGCCGAGCAGCAGCAAGCGGGGGTTGGCGCCGTAGCGCTTGAAGCCCCGGCCCAGCAGCCGCAGCCCGGTGACGAAGTCCGATCCCGCCGTCTTCACCTGTCCCTGTGCCACAGGCACGCAGCCTACCGGTGCGACGCCAGCCCGTGGCGATACGCATAGGCGACCGCCTGCGCCCGGTCCCGCGCGTCGATCTTGGCCAGCAGGTGGTTGATGTGGCTCTTGACCGTGCCCTCGCTGATGTGCAGGCGCCCGGCGATCTCGAGGTTGGACAGCCCGGCCGCGATCAGCCCGAGCACCTCGGCCTCGCGCGGCGTGAGCCCGTCGGGCGGCGGGCCGGGCGGCGCGGCGACGGCGCCGGGCTGCGCGATGGCGTTGAGCAGATGGTGTTGTACCGCAGGATCGATCGCCGCACCGTCGTCCAGGACCCGGAAGAGCGCCTCGCGGATCTCCTCACCGCCGGCCTCCTTCGTCAGGTAGCCGCGCGCGCCGGCGCGCAACGCGTCGAGGACCGAGCGGTCGTCGGAGTACGTGGTCAGGACGATCACGCGGACGTCCGGCGCCCGCTCCCGCAACCGCCGGGTCGCCTCGACCCCGTCGCAGCGCGGCATGCGCAGGTCCATGAGGACGATGTCGGGCCGCAGCCGCTCCGCGAGGGTCACCGCCTCGGCTCCGTCGGCGGCCGCGCCGACGACGTCCACGTCGGGCAGCAGCCCGAGCACGAGCGCGAGCCCCTCCCGGACGACCCGCTGGTCGTCGGCGACGAGCACCCGGATCGCCACTAGGCCGGAACCTCCAGCTCCACACGGAAGCCCGTGTCCGTCGGGGCGGCCTGCAGGGTGCCGCCGAGCAGCTCCGCACGCTCCCGCATGCCGGTCAGACCGTATCCGATGCCGGGGCTCGGCGCGGGCGGCGGCTCGCCGAAGTCCTCGACGGTCAGCCGGACGGCGTCGGAGTGGTACTCCAGCCGCACCGCGACCCGCGACGGCCGCGCGTGCTTGGCCGTGTTGGTCAGGGCCTCCTGCGCGACGCGGTACACGGCGAGTTGGGCGGGCGACGGCAGCGCCCGCTCCGGGCCCTCCTGATCGAACGCGCACGGCACGCCGTGGTCGCGGGCGAAGCCGGCGGTCAGCGCGGACAGGCTCGGCAGGTCGGCATCGCGCAGCAACCCGATCGCGCGGCGCGCCTCGTCGAGCCCGGCCCGGCCCAGCTGCTGTGCCCGCTCGAGCGCGGCGGGCAGCCGCGGGTCGTCGGGCGAGCGGGCGGCGAGCAGCCGGGCGCCCTCCAGCTGCAGCATGAGGCCGGACAGCGAGTGTGCGAGCACGTCGTGCATCTCGCGGGCCAGCCGCTGCCGCTCGGCGAGGCGGGCCGCCTCGGCCTGCGCGGCGCGGCCCCGCTCGAGCTCCTCGACCAGGCGCTCGGCCTGCCGGTTGGCCTGGCCGAGGCGGGTGGCGAAGACGAGCATGCCGTAGAAGGCGCCGACCATCACCGCGTCGAGCACGGCGGAGGTCAGCGGCTCGTGCCGGGCGGCGGTGACCGCGACGGCCAGCAGCACCAGCGACACGACGATCACCGGGACCCAGATGTGCCCGCGCAGCACCGGCGCCAGGAACGACAGGCCGACGAAGATGCCGGCCACGCCGACGCCGTCGGGCTGCAGCCACACCAGCGCGGCCGAGGCGGCCAGCAGGGCGGCCACGCAGGCGATGTGCGCGCGGCGCGGCCCCCTCCGGGTGGCGCCGGCGCCGGACAGGGCCAGGGTGGTCACGGCGCCGGCGCCGGACAGCACGAAGGCGATCAGGGCGATCAGCACCGGCCGGCCGGACCCGGACAGCGCCGGCGTGGGTTCGCTGGTGCAGGCCGACCACACGACGACGGCCATGACCAGCGGTGCGAGGGGGCGCAGCCAGCGCACGACGGCGGCGTGCTGTGCCCGCCCCGCGTCGAGGGCGGCGAGCGCGGATGTGTTGTCACCGGCCACGGGCCCATTCAACCCGCCCGGCGGGCCGGCCACATCCAACCGTGGTTGGAGACGCCGTCTCTACCGCCGCGCCGATGCGCGCGGAGGCCCGCCGCGGCGAGCCTGTACGGCATGCGAACCCCACGAATCCTGGCCGCCGGCTACTTCGGCCTCAGCCTGCTGACCCTCGCCGTGATCATCGTGCTGCGCCACCACGCCGCCGTGGTGAACGAGGCGGTGTGGGTCCGCGGCTCGATCGTCGTCGGCAGCGCCGCGCTCACGAACGTCTTCGCGCTGCGCGGCGACGTGCGCCGCCTGCGGATCGTCTCGATCGTGATGACGATCGCGATCGCCGTCATCGTCGCCGTGCCGGGTCCGTTCCCGCTGTGGCTGAAGCTCGAACAGGTCGTGTGCGGCCTGCTCCTGCTCGGCGTGATCCTCACCCTGCCCCGCGGCGCCCGCCGGCTCCGGACGTCGCCGTCAGGAGAACAGGAGACGAGCCGGTAGGTACGCCAGCACCGCGATCAGGGCGGCGCCGGGGAAGGTCAGCACCCAGCCGATGACGATGTTGCCGGCGACCTGCCAGCGCACGGCCGAGAGGCGCTTGGTCGCGCCGACGCCCATGATGGCCGAGGTGATGGTGTGCGTGGTCGAGATCGGCAGGCCCAGCTGCGAGGTGGTGAACAGCACGCCGGCGGCGACCGTCTCGGCGGCGAAGCCCTGCGGCGGGTCCAGGTCGATGACCTTGCGGCCCAGGGTGCGGATGATGCGCCAGCCGCCGGAGTACGTGCCCAGGGCCAGCACCGTCGAGCAGGCCAGGAACACCCACTCCGGGATGTCGTTCGTGCTCGACTGATAGCCGCCGACGTAGAGGGCGAGCACGATGATGCCCATCGTCTTGGCCGCGTCCTGCATGCCGTGACCGACGGCCATCGCGGCGGCCGAGACGGTCTGCGCCCGGCGGAAGCCGCGGTTGAGCCGGCGCGGGTTGCCGCGCCGGAACAGCCACGCGAGGGCCACCATGAACACGGCGCCGAGCACGAAGCCGGTCAGCGGCGAGGCGACCATCGGCACGATGACCTTGTCGAAGATGCCGGACCACAGCACCTTCGCGTCGGCGCCCAGCCAGGCGGCGCAGAGCGCGGCGCCGACGAGGCCGCCGAAGAGCGCGTGCGTGGAGGAGGACGGCAGCCCGTAGTACCACGTGATGAGGTTCCAGGCGATGCCCCCGACGACGCCGGCGAAGACGACGCCGAGACCGGTCAGGCCGCTCGGCGGGGCGATGATCCCGCCGCCGACCGTCTTGGCGACGTGGCCGCCCAGATGTGCGCCGATGAAGTTGCCGAGCGCGGCCATGATGAGCCCGGCTCGCGGGCTGAGGGCCCGGGTCGACACGGACGTGGCGATGGCGTTGGCGGCGTCGTGGAAGCCGTTGGTGTAGTCGAAGATGAGCGCCACCACGACGACGGCGAGGACGGCGGCAAACTGCGAGCCGATGGTCAGGACTCCTTGACCACGATGGTCTCAATGGTGTTCGCCACGTGCTCGAAGGCGTCGCAGGCCGCCTCGAGCTCGTCGACGACCTCCTTCATCTTCAGCACCGTCAGCGCGTCGTACTCGCCGGAGAACAGGCGCACGAGTGCCATGCGGTAGGCGCTGTCGCCCTCGTTCTCCAGGCGGTTGCACTCCACCCAGTACTGCTCGAGATCCTTCATCGACTTCAGCCGCGGGATCGCCTCGGCGGTGAGGCGGGACTGCTGGTCGAGCACCTTGACGATCTCGTGGATCTCGCGCGGCAGGGCGGGCAGCTTGGTGAGGCCGTAGAGATACAGCAGGCTGCCGACCGCCTCGAGGTGGTCCATCACGTCGTCGAGCTGCGAGCCGAGCCGGTAGATGTCCTCCCGGTCGAACGGCGTGATGAAGCTCGAGTTGATCTTCTTGTAGAGCTCGTGGGTGATCGCGTCGCTGTCGTGCTCGACCTCGACCAGGCGCTCGCTCACCGACGCGACGTCCACACCGGGCAGCGCGAGCTCGGAGAGCAGGTCCGTGCCCTTCACGAGGTTTTGCGCAGCGCGGCTGAAGAACTCGTAGAACGAATCGTCGCTGGGACGCAGCCTGAACCGCACAGTAAACCTCGAAACATCAGCAGGAAGCCCGGGAAACGCTTGAACCGAGAATGCTAAGTCTCCTTGCGCGTGATTGCCGCACCGCGGCCCCTCGCCGGTTGGCGGTTCATCTTACGTTCACCCATGATTCAACTCCACCGGGGTCGCCCGTTCCGTTGCGTACCGGACCGGTGCCGCACGGTGCTCGTAGGTCCGCCGCGCCGGGCGGCACAGGAACCGGGCTCCAGCGAGCGGGTTGCCGGCGACACGCGTGGCCGGCGGGTCAGCACCGTCCGGCCGGACGTCGGCGCCGGCAACCCGCTCGCCGTGAGGCCCACGATTCCGGCGGCAGCGGAGGCCAAGGCGTCGTGCGTGGCCAAAATGGCATTTAACGCGCATTTCGCACGCTGGTTGAATTGGGTGTGTGACGGACGCGTTTTTCGAGCACCGCGGGCACCTTTTCGGCGTCGCGTACCGGATGCTGGGCCGGCGGGCCGACGCCGAGGACGCGGTGCAGGAGGCGTGGCTGCGCTACCAGGCCGCGGACACCTCCGCCGTCGAGGACCTGCGCGCCTGGCTGACCACCGTCGTCGGCCGGCTCTGCCTGGACCAGCTGCGCTCGGCGCGGGTGCGGCGGGAGGCCTACGTCGGGCCGTGGCTGCCCGAGCCGATCATCGAGCGGATGCCGGACGAGGGCGCCGACCCCGCGGAGACGGTGGCGCTGGCCGAGAGCGTCAGCTTCGCGCTGCTGCTCGTCCTCGACGCGCTGGGCCCGGAGCAGCGGGTCGCGTTCGTGCTGCACGACGTCTTCGGGGTGCCCTTCGCCGATGTGGCGAGCACCCTTGGTACCACCGCGGAAAATGCACGGCAGCTGGCCTCGCGCGGCCGTCGGGCGGTCGCGGCGGGCGAGCGGCGGCACACCACCGACCGGGCCCGCCAGGCCGAGGCGCTCGCCGCCTTCACCGCCGCGGCGCGCGACGGCGACCTCGACGCGCTGGTCAAGGTGCTCGCGCCGGACGTCGTGGCGCTCGGCGACGGCGGCGGCCTGGCCTCGGCGGCCCGGCGGCCGGTGCTCGGCGCGGACGCGGTCGCCCGGCTCGTCGCCGGGCTCTTCCGCCGCGCCGAACGCGACGGCTGGACGATCGAGCCGGTGCTGGTCAACGGCGACCTGGGCCTGCTGGTCCGCGGCGGCGGCGCCCTGATCGCCGCGACCACGCTCGCGGTGGACCCCGACGGGCGGATCACCGGCGTCTACAACCAGCTCAACCCGCAGAAGCTACCCGACGAGCTTTAGCCAGCGGTGGCACGCCGTGCCGAAGGGCTCGCGGCGGTCGGCGACGGCCGACATCAGCCAGTCGGCGCTGGCCCGGGCCTCGGCGATGACGTCGGCCGGGTAGGAGTAGCGGATCTGGTGCGCGGCGAACTCGTCCTCGTCGGCCAGGATCACCTCGCCGCTGCGGCGGCGGATCACGTCGAGGTCGAGGTCGATCGCGGTGACCTCGGTCTCGCTCGGCCAGTGCGCGACCGTCGTGATGTCGCAGTAGATGTCGACGCGGTGCGGCTCGGCGTTGAAGCACGCCGTCCACCACGCGTCGCGGGGGAAGAGCAGCACGTGCGGGGACTCGACCGGGCCCGTCGAGGTGGTGCCGCGGTGCACCGGGGTGCCCGTGCCCGCGCCGAGCCAGATGCCGTGCTCGTCCTCGCCGAGCAGGTCGGTCTCGTAGTTCCAATGCAACGATCCGTCGAACTTGCGCCAGACCACCCGGACACGCTTCATGGGAAAAGATTCTGTCGTACGCAGGGGGTAGCGTGCTCGAACGTGACAGCCTCCCCTCAGACCCGTCGCGCCCGACCGGAAGTGATCGACCTGCTCGGCGCCGCCGTCGGCGCGGTGCCCGACGGCGCCGAGCGCCCCGGACAGCAGACGATGGCCAAGGCGATCGAGACGGCGGTCGAGCGGGAGGAGCACCTGCTGGTCCAGGCAGGCACAGGCACCGGCAAGTCGCTGGCCTATCTGGTGCCCTCGCTGCTCGTCGAGGGGCCGGTGGTCGTGTCGACCGCCACACTCGCCCTGCAGTCGCAGCTCGTCGACCACGACCTGCCGCGCCTCGCCGACGCCGTCGAGCCGATGCTGGGCCGGCGCCCGACCTTCGCCGTGCTCAAGGGCCGCCACCACTACGTCTGCCTGGCCCGCCTGGAGGGCACGTCGGCCGAGGAGCCCGACGACGGGCTGTTCGACGTCGGCGAGGCCAAGCCGACGAAGTGGCTCGGGGAGGCGGGCCGGCTCGGCAAGCAGATCGACCGGCTGCGCGACTGGGCGATGGAGACCGAGACCGGCGACCGCGACGAGCTCGACCCCGGCGTCGACGACGGGGCGTGGAAGCTTGTCTCCATGCCGGCCCGCGAGTGCGTCGGCGCACAGCGCTGCCCCTACGGCGCCGAGTGCTTCGCCGAGGCCAGCCGCGCCCGGGCCCGCGAGGCCGACATCGTCGTCACCAACCACAGCCTGCTCGCCGTCGACATGCTCACCGGCCGGCAGATCATCCCTCCGCACGAGCTGCTCGTCGTCGACGAGGCGCACGAGCTTGCCGACCGGGTCAGCTCCGCCTCGCAGGCCGAGCTGACGCCGGAGCTGCTGGAGCGGGCCGCCCGACGGTGCCGGCCCTATGTCGACGACGAGGTCGCCGACCGGCTCATGGAGGCCGGCGACGTGCTCACCGTTGCGCTGGCCGAGGTGCCCGCCGGCCGGGTCGTCGGCGCCCTGCCCGATGTGCTGCTGGAGGCGCTGACGCTGCTCGACGGCGGCGGGCGCAAGACCGTCGAGGCGATCGGCGAGGTGCGCGCCGACGACGCCGACCCGGTCCGTAAGCAGCAGGCCCGCACCATGGTCGCCGACCTGACGAAGATCGCGCAGCGCATGATCGCCAACGCCGAGCACGACGTGACCTGGGTCGAGCGCGACGAGCGCGGCCGGCGCGCCGTCGTCATCGCGCCGCTGTCGGTCGCCGGCACGCTGAGCACCCACCTGTTCAGCGAGCGCACGGTCGTGGCCACCTCGGCGACGCTGGCCCTCGGCGGGCAGTTCGAGACCGTGGCCCGCGCCCTCGGCCTGCCCGTCGCCGTGGAGCGCCCCGTCGAGGCCCCCACGCCGGCCGAGGAGGCCCGCGCGGCCGTCGTGCGGGCCGACGAGGCCCGCGACACCGCCGGGCTCGCCTGGACGTCGCTGGACGTCGGCTCGCCGTTCGACTACGCCAAGCAGGGCATCCTCTATGTCGCGGCGCACCTGCCGAAGCCGCAGACGTCGGGCCTGTCCGAGCCCGCCGCCAACGAGATGGTCGAGCTCGTGCAGGCGCTCGGCGGGCGGGCACTGGGCCTGTTCTCCTCGCGCAAGGCGGCCGAGCGCGCCGCGGAGGTGCTGCGCGCCCGCACGCCCGGCATCACGATCCTGCTGCAGGGCGAGGAGGCGCTGCCGATCCTGGTCCGCAAGTTCCGCCAGGACCGCAACAGTTGCCTGCTCGGGGTCATGTCGCTGTGGCAGGGCGTGGACGTGCCCGGCGACGCCTGCCAGCTCGTCATCATCGACCGCCTGCCGTTCCCGCGCCCCGACGAGCCGCTGTCCGCGGCCCGCTCCGACGCCGTGCAGGCCGCCGGCGGCTCCGGCTTCGCCGCGGTGAGCGTCCCGATCGCCGCCGTGCGCCTGGCGCAGGGCGTCGGCCGCCTGATCCGCTCGCGGGCCGACAAGGGCGTCGTGGCGGTCCTCGACTCGCGGCTGGAGCACGCGCCGAGCTACGGCCCGTTCCTGCGCAAGTCGCTCCCCCCTTTCTGGTACACCACGAAGCCCGACGTCGTCCGCGGCGCCCTGCAGCGCCTGGCCACCTCGTAGCGGCGGCTAACGGTACGAGTCGCGACGGGGCAGGCCCATCTCGGCGCGCAGGCCGTTCTCGGTGTATTCGAGCGGGTGCCGCGGGTCGAGCCGGTCCTGCTCGTCGATCGGCAGCCCCACCGCCTGGCGCTCGACGACCTTCGTGTCGTCGGGCGCCTTGGAGTTGCGGTAGTCGCTCCAGTCGTCGGTGCCGTGGTCGTAGTCGTAGACGTGGGCCATCTCGTGAAACAGCACCACCACGGGTGGCATGCGCAGTCCGCTGGGCAGGTCCTGGAAGGCCGGGTTGTACTGGATGACCGTGCGGCTGTCGACAGGGACCGGCGCGTAGCCGTTGTGGTCGGTGGTCGGCTCGATGCTCAGCGGCGCGCCGCTGTCGTGCAGCGCGGCCAGCATCGCGCGGCCGTCCGGCGAGGCGGCCAGCAGCTCCAGGTCGGCGCGCACCCGCTGCCGGTACTCCTCGTCGCCGCCGATCCGCACCCAGTCGACGAGGTCGCCGCCGGTCGGGGTGGCGACGAGCCGCTCGGCGCAGCCGGATGCGTCCTCGCCCTGCCCGTAGACCGTGTCGCCGTCACCGTCACCGTCGACGGTGTCGCGGCCCTCCCCCGTGTACAGCGCGTCCGCGCCCTCCCCGCCGTCCAGCAGGTCGTCGCCGGAGCCGCCGGAGAGCACGTCGCGGCCCGCGCCGCCGTCGAGGCGGTCGGCGCCGGCGCCGCCCTCCAGGTAGTCGGCACCGTCGTCGCCGAGCAGGGCGTCGTCGCCGCCGAGGCCGTAGAGCGTGTCGCCGCCGGAGCCGCCGGTGATCGTGTCGCCGCCCGCGCCGCCGTCGAGGTAGTCGTTGCCGTCGCCGCCCAGCAGGACGTCGGCGCCCTCGCCGCCGCGGTCCGACTCGTTGCCGTGGCTGCCCCAGAGCAGGTCGTCGCCGGCGCCGAGGTCGGCACCCTCCTCGGTGTCCTTGCGCGCGGCCCCGTGCGGGTCGAGCGGGCCCAGGCTGACCCGGTCGTCGCCGGCGCCGGCCCGGACCAGGTCCGCGCCCTGGCCGGCGATGATCCGGTCGTCGCCGTCGCCGCCGTCCAGCCGGTCGTCGCCGTCCCCGCCGAGCACCGTCGCGCCCGCCCGCGAGGTCACCGACACGGTGTCGGCGCCCGCGCCGGTGCGCAGCACGAGCCGGGTGCCGGCCGGGATCGCCACCCGCTCGCGGCCCAGGACCACGTAGCCGTCCTCGACGATCACGGAGTCGGCCTCGGCGCCGGTCTGCACGACGAACAGGTCCCCGACGCGCTGCCAGTCCAGGCCCGTCTCCGTTGGCGGCGTCCACACCGGTATCACCCCGGTCAGCCGCAGTGTCCATTCGTCGCCGAGCATCCGCCAGGCGGCCCTGGCGCGGGCGAGCGCGGCGTCCTGGTCTGCCAGGCCCCGCTCCACGTCGGCCCGCACCGCGCCGGCGGCGTCGATCGCCGCCCGGACGGCGGCGGCCTGCCCCTCGTCGGCCGGCCGGAACGTCACGGTCCCGCCGCCGCGGCGATGCGCCACCGCGCCGGCCACCCGCTCCCAGGCCCGGTCGAGCTGCTCCTGGCCGCCGCGCAGCAGAGCCCCCGCCCCGGCCAAGGCGGCCGCGGTGTCCTCGGCCGCCCGGGTCAGCTCCTCGAGGCTCTCGGCGAGGTGGCGGTACTGCGCCCGGTACCCCTCGGCCGCCGCTCCCTGCCACGCGCCACCGACGACGGGCGCCGCGGCGCGATCGAGGGTCTCGCCAGCCGACCGCGCATCGGCCCCGATCCCCCGCCACGCCAGCGCGGCCCGGCCGAACGCCTCGGGCCGTGCCGCGAGGTCCCAGACGTCGGCCACGTCGATCTGGTCGGCGGCCCTCATGCGGGCGCCCGCCGCGAGCCGTCGAGCCGGCGGCCGGACCGCTCGTCGGCCGCGCGGTAGGCGAACGCCGCCTGCAGCAGGCGGTCGGCGTCGCCCTCCAGGATGTCCACGTGGTCGCGCACGGCCGTCTCGGCGGCCGCGCGCGCCTCCCGCGCGGTCCGGGCCGTCGCGTCCGACGCGCGTGTGTTGCCGAAGGCGGCGGCGGCCGGGACCAGGTCGCGCAGGCCGGAGCGGTAGTGGGCGCCGAGGTCGTCGGCGGCGGTCAGGCAGGCGTCGGCGAGCCCGATCAGCGCGTCGGGCTCGGCCCGGACTTCGTCAGACATACGGCGGACGGTAGCGACGCCGGGACGCTGCGTCCGCCCCGTTCAGCCTTCAGTTGGAATAGTCAAGTCCGATAATTCCGGAAATGTCGTCAAGTACGCGCAGAATGCCCAGCGTCTCCGACAGCGGGACCAGCGGGCTCTCGAGCAGGCCCGAGCGCAGGCAGCTGTGCACCTCGGCGGCCTCGAACTGGTAGCCGCGGCCCTCGTAGGGCAGCTCGAACACCTCGGCCGCGCCGTCGCGCCACAGCGTGAAGGAGGCCGGGTGGAAGAAGTCGCGCTCGACCTCGATGCGCCCGAGCGTGCCGGTGACCGCGCCGCGCCGCGGGGTGTCGCCGAACAGCGAGCAGGTCAGCGCCGCGACCGCGCCGCCGTCGTAGCCGAACAGCATCCCGGTGTTCTCGTCGACGCCGCCGTCGCTCATCCGCGCCCAGGCCTGGACCGTCGCCGGCGTGCCGAGGAAGAGGTGCGCAAACGTCACCGGGTAGATGCCCACGTCGTAGAGGGCGCCGCCACCGAGGCGCCTGTCGCGCAGCCGGGAGGTCTCCGGAAACGGGCCGTGCATGCCGAAGTCGGCGTGCACCGACACCGGCTCGCCGATCGCGCCGTCGCGCACCAGCTCGACCATCTTGCGGATCGCCGGGATGCAGCGCATCCACATGGCCTCCATGAGGAACACGCCGCCGGCCCGCGCGGTCTCGATCATCTCCTCGGTCTCGGCGACCGCGAGCGTGAACGGCTTCTCGCACAGCACCGCCTTGCCGGCCCGCAGTGCCAGCATGGTGGCCTCGTAGTGCGCGCTGTGCGGCGTGGCGACGTAGATCGCGTCCACGCCCGGGTCCTCGACAAGGGCCTGCCACGAGCCGTGCGCCCTGGCCGCGCCGTGTTCCCGGGCGAACCTTTCCGCGGATTCGGTACTGCGAGAGCCGACCGCCGCCAGCTCCGCATCCGGCAACAGCCGGAGGTCCTCGGCGAACGTGGCGGCAATGGAGCCGGTCGACAGGATGCCCCAGCGGATGCGATCGCTCATGCGACGTAGCTTAGGCAGGTGAGCAGATCAGCAACCGATGGCCCGGGCGAGGCTCATCGCCGCCCCGCCGGCGTCTCCGACAAGACCGTCGAGGCCCTGGGCAAGCTCAGCGAGGCCCTGGAGACGGTGGAGCGGGCCCGCGGCCGCCTGTACGACCTGCACCAGCTGATCGGCCACGCCGACTTCATGCTCGACGAGGCGGTGGACCTGTTGCGCGCGGCCGGGCACGACGACCTGGCCGAGCGGGTCGGCACCGAGCTCCTCGGGCGCAACGTCATCGAGGGCCGCTGGACGTTCCAGCTCGTCGAGGAGTTCGACGACGGGTACTACGCGCTGTTCCGCGAGCTGGACCGCACCGCCCGCGAGCAGCTCGTCGGCGGGCGGCGGCACCTGTACGAGGCGGAGATGAAGGAGCGCCGGCGCACCCACGGCCGTCCGGGGCACGAGGCGACGCCGTAAGTTGGGCTGATGGTCGAGTTTCAGCTTCCGCCCGCCCTCGCCGAGCAGGCCCGGCGCTTCGCCGAGCGCGGCGGCGTGCCCGTGGAGCCGCGCCTGGCCAGCACCGTGGTGCTGCTGCGGGAGCCGTTCGAGGCCTACCTGATCCGCCGGGTGGCGACGATGACGTTCGCGGCGTCGATGTACGTCTTCCCGGGCGGCGGCGTCGATCCGCGCGACGCCGCGGTCCACCCGGGCTGGGCCGGGCCGGCGCCGCGGGACTGGGCGGCGCGGCTGCGGCTCGAGGAGTCGGTCGCCCGCTCGGTCGTGTGCGCGGCGGTGCGCGAGGTCTTCGAGGAGTCCGGCGTCCTGCTGGCCGGCCCCGACCCGGACACCGTGGTCGGCGACGTGAGCGGGCCGGACTGGGAGGAGGCGCGGCTGGCGCTCATCGCGCGGGAGCTGGGCTTCGCCGAGTTCCTCGACCGCAACGGCCTGGTGCTGCGCAGCGACCTGCTGGTGCCGTGGTCGCGCTGGATCACGCCGGAGTTCGAGCCCCGGCGCTTCGACACGTACTTCTTCGTGGCCGTGCTGCCGAAGGGGCAGGTGCCGCGCGACGTGGGCGGCGAGGCCGACGACACCGTGTGGTGCGCGCCGGGAGAGGCCGCCGACGGGCGTTACACGATGCTGCCGCCCACGCAGTACACATTGCTGGAGCTCGCCGGTGCGGGCGGCATCGACGCGGTTCTGGCGGCGGCGCCGGCCCGGAACCCGGCCGACGCCATCCGCCCCACCGCGTGATCGGCGATCAGCCGAAGCGGCCCGTGATGTAGTCCTCGGTCTTCTTCACCGAGGGGTTGGTGAAGATCTTCGCCGTGTCGTCGTACTCGATGAGCCGGCCCGGCTCCCCGGTCTTGTCGATCGAGAAGAAGCCGGTGCGGTCCGACACACGGGCCGCCTGCTGCATGTTGTGCGTGACGATCACGATCGTGTACTGGTTCTTCAGCTCGGTGATCAGGTCCTCGATCGCGAGCGTCGAGATCGGGTCGAGGGCCGAGCAGGGCTCGTCCATCAGCACGACCTGCGGCTCGACCGCGATCGTCCGGGCGATGCACAGGCGCTGCTGCTGACCGCCGGACAGGCCCGCGCCGGGGCGACCCAGCCGGTCCTTGACCTCGTTCCAGAGGTTGGCGCTGCGCAGCGCCTTCTCCGCCGTCTCCTCCAGCACCGACTTCTTGCGCACGCCGTTGAGGCGCAGGCCGGCGACGACGTTCTCGAAGATCGACATCGTCGGGAAGGGGTTGGGCCGCTGGAACACCATGCCGATCATGCGGCGCACGGCCGTGACGTCGACGTCACGGTCGTAGATGTTCTGCCCGTCGATGAGGAGCTGGCCCTCGATGCGCGCGTTGGGCAGGACCTCGTGCATCCGGTTAATGGACCGCAGGAAGGTGGACTTGCCGCAGCCCGACGGCCCGATCAGCGCGGTGACCGACTTGGGCTCGATCGTCATCGAGACGGAGTCGATCGCCTTGAACGACCCGTAGTACGACGTGACGCCGTGAGCTTCGATCCTTTTTGCCATGGGGGGCGCTCCAGTGATTATCGGGCGAGCTTGTTACGGCGGGCGAGCAGCTTCGCCGCGACGGTCAGTACCAGGACGAGCACGACCAGGGTGAGGGCCGCCGTCCAGGCCCGCCCGGGAGCGAACTCCGAGGCGACGCCGGCCTGCTCGAAGATGAACAGGGACAGCGAGGACTGGTTGCCGCTGAACACATTGAAGTTGATCGAGTTGAGACCACCGGCGACCAGCAGGACCGGCGCCGTCTCCCCCGCGGCACGCGCTACCGCGAGCATGACACCGGTGACGATGCCCGGCAACGCCGTCGGGAGCACGATGCTCGTGATCGTCTTCCACTTGGGCACGCCGAGCGCGTAGGAACCCTCGCGCAGCGCACCCGGCACCAGCCGCAGCATCTCCTCGGTGGAGCGCACCACGGTCGGCAGCATGAGCACGCTGAGCGACAGCGCGGCGGCGAAGCCCGAGTAGGCGGCCTTGCCGTCGTTCCAGAGCGGGGTGATGGTGAACACCCAGAACGACAGGACGAAGAGGCCGGCCACGATCGACGGGATGCCCGTCATGACGTCGACGAAGAAGCGGATCGCGTTGGCCAGGAAGCCGCGGCCGTACTCGACGATGTAGATGGCGCCGAGGATGCCCAGCGGCACCGTGATGAGCGTGGCGATGCCCGCCTGCTCCAGGGTGCCGACGATGGCGTGGTAGGCGCCGCCCTTCTCGTCGAAGGCGCCGATGTTGTTCATCGACGTCTGGAAGAAGTTCCCGTCCAGGCGCTTGCTGCCCTTGGTGATCAGCGTCCAGACCACGGAGAGCAGCGGCAGCAGGGCCAGGACGAACGCGCCGTAGATCAGCACGGTGGCCATGCGGTTGCGCGCCGAACGGCTGCCCTCCACGATGGTCGCCGCGATGCCCATGAAGGCCACGAACAGGATCGCCGCCACGACGCCGGTCAGCACCATGCCGCCCGCGCCGGTGAGGTTGATCAGCACGAACGACACGGCGATCGCCGCGACGACCACCACGGCCGCCGTCCACGCCGGAAGGGACTTGGTCCGCAGCTGGCGCGCGTCGGTCACGCTCAGGCGGGAGGGGGACTCGACGGCCATTACGCAGACCCTCCGACGAACTCACGGCGCCGGTAGACGATCGCGCGAGCGCCCATGTTGACGATCAGGGTGATCACGAACAGCACGAGACCGGAGGCGATGAGGGCGCCGCGACCGAGGTCGTTGGCCTCACCGAACCGGTTGGCGATGTTCGAGGCGATCGTGATGCCGCCGGGGCCCAGGAAGTCGAAGTTCACGGCGAAGACGCTGCCCAGCGTGAGTGCGAGGGCGATGGTCTCGCCGAGGGCGCGGCCCAGGCCGAGCATGACCGAGGCGATGATGCCGGCGCGGCCGTACGGCAGGACGGCCGTGCGGATCATCTCCCACTTGGTCGAGCCCAGTGCGAGCGCGGCCTCCTGGTTCTCCGGCGGGGTCTGCAGGAAGACCTCGCGGGACAGGGACGTGACGATCGGGAGGATCATGATCGCCAGGACGACCGAGCCGAGCAGCACCGACTTGCCGTAGGGGCCGCCGCTGCCGAAGATCGGCAGCCAGCCGAACACGTCGTGCAGCCACTTCGACAGGTCCGTGATGGGCTCGTAGAAGTAGTCGCGGCCCCAGAGGCCGAACACGACGCTGGGCACGGCGGCGAGCAGGTCGATGACGAAGCCGAGCGTGGTGGCCACCCGCCGGTGCGCGTAGTGCGACAGGCACAGTGCGATGCCCAGTGCCACCGGCACCGAGATCAGCAGCGCCAGGGCAGCGGTCAGGACCGTGCCGAACACCGTGGCGGCGATGCCGAACTTCGGCTGGTCGCCGTCGGTGAACCACTCCTTGTAGGTGAAGAAGTTGACCGTGTCCTTGTTGATGGCTGGGATGGCCTTGACGACCAGGAAGACGGCGATCGCCGCGATGATGACGAGCACCATCGAGCCGGCGGCCGTCGCGGTCCCGCGGAAGAACATGTCACCGCTGAACCGCTTGCGCGGCGGAAGACCACCACCTCCGCCGGGCGAACCGGCGGAGGTGGAGGGCAGAGTCTGCTGGCTCAACGAGTCTTCCTGTCAGGCCAGGTTCTTGATCGAGGACTCGACCTTGGCGCGGACCGTCTCCGGCAGCGGGGCGTAGCCCAGCTTCTCCAGCGAGCCCTGGCCTTCGGCGCTGACCGTGTAGCCGAGGAAGCCCTTGATCAGCGCGAGCTTGTCGGTGGCGCTGCCCTTGCTGCAGACGATCTCGTAGGTCACCAGGACGATCGGGTAGGCCCCGGCCTCCTTGGTGGCGTAGTCGATCGAGAGCTTCAGGTCGTCACCGGTGCCGGTGACCTTGGCGCCCGCGATGGTCTTGCCGGCCGCGTCGGCGGTCAGCGAGGCGTACTCGCCCGAGCCGTTGTAGATCTTGGCGGTGCTCAGCGAGTTGGCCTTGGCGAACGACCACTCGACGTAGCCGATCGAGCCGGCCGACTTCTTCAGGGCCGCGGCGATACCGTCGGAGCCCTTCTCGGCCTGGCCGCCCTGGGCCTTCCATACCTTGTCCTTGCCGGCGGTCCACGCGCTCGGGGCGACCGAGGTCAGGTAACCGGTGAAGTTGTCGGTGGTGCCCGAGGAGTCCGAGCGGTGCACGGCGAGGATCGGGGTCGACGGGAGCGTGGCGCTCGGGTTGTCGCCCTTGATGGCCGCGTCGTCCCAGGTCTTGATGGCGCCGCTGAAGATCTTGGCCAGGGTCTCCGGCTTGAGCTGGAGGTCCTTGACGCCGTCGACGTTGTACGCGATCGCGATCGGACCGGTCACCATCGGGAGGTTGAGGGCCGGGGCGCCACCGCAGCGAGCGGCGGCCTTGGTCGCCTCGTCGCCGTCCTTCAGCGCCGAGTCCGAGCCCGCGAAGTCGGCCGTGCCGCCCGAGAAGGCGGTGATGCCGGCGCCGGAGCCGGTGCCCTGGTAGTCGACCTTGGCACCCGAGCACTTGGACTGGTAACCCTTGATCCACTCGTCCATCGCGTTCTTCTGCGCGGTCGAGCCCTGAGCCGTAAGAGAGCCGGTGGCACACGCAACGGTGCTGCCGGCCGGGGCGCTGCCACCGTTGGTGGCGGCGGGGGTGGGTTCGTTGTCCGAGCCGCACGCGGCGAGCGCGAGCGTCGCGGTGATCGCGATGCCGGCGATGAGGCCGTGCCGCTTGAGGTTCACTGCGGTCCCTTCGTCGGGAATGTACCGAGACTTCCGTTTCCTGGGGAGGTGCCCGGAAGGCCGACGCGGGTCGTCGACTGGAAGGGACGCTAAGAGGGCGAGGTAACCACGCCTCTGGAGAAGGGTGAACGTGGGGTGAACAGGTGCCGGGCCGCAGATGACGCCTGGTCGGAGGCGAGTTGTCCATTGGGTGAACTGCCCAACGGTGATGCGGGCTGTCCGTTTTGCGGCGCGACGTCCGTCACAGCGAGCGCTGGAACGACACGTCGTTCGACCACCGGACGAACCCCAGCCGCGTGTACAGCGCCAGGGCCCGCGTGTTGCTCTCGTCCACGTACAGCATGACCTGCGCAAGCCCGCGGCCGCGAAGGTGCCACAGCCCGGCGAGGGTCAGCGCCTTGCCCAGCCCGGCGCCGTGCGCGTCGGGCGCCACGCCCAAAACGTACACCTCGCCGATCGGCTCATGTGCATGCGGCTCCTCGCCATCATGCGGGTGCGTGTGCTCCTCGCCGTGGACCTTGGTCCAGTGGAAGCCCAGCAGCCGGCCGTCCTCGGCCTGCGCCAGCAGGAACCCGGCCGCCTCGAACCACGGCTCCCGGATCCGCACGTGCAGGTCGTCCAGCGTCCACTTGCCCTGCTCGGGGTGGTCGGCGAACGCGGCGTTGTTCAGCGCCAGCCACGCCTCGTCGTCCTCGCCCGGCCGGAACGCGCGCAGCGTCACGTCCGCGGGGAGCGCGACCTCCTCCAGCGGCGCGAACAGCGAGCGGCGCAGCTGCAGCAGCACCCGGGCACGGTCGAAGCCGAGCCGGATCGCCAGCGCCGAGGCCGACGGGTGGTCGCCGTGCGCCCACAGCCGCAGCCGGCCGTCGGCGCGCTCGTCGGCGACGGCCATGGCCGCGCTGACCAGGGCGCGCCCGAGCCCCCGCCGGCGTTGCAGCGGGTGCACGACCAGCTCCGCCGAGGCGCCCTCGACGGCGTCGGTGGTGTCGACGTGTGCATAGCCGACGATCTGGCCGGCCGTCTCATCGAGGGCCAGCAGGTGTACCGCAGGAGCCTCGCCACCGTGCCGGAGGTGCAGCACGACATGCTCGGACAGCGGCAGCGCGCCGTCGGTGTCGCCCGCCGCTTTCATCAGGGCCAGGACCTGCTCGACCTGCTCGGATGAGAGGTGCTCGACGCGCTTGACCGTGGGCGATGGGATCATCGCTTCAGGGTATGCCCTCGCCCCGTAACTTATGGAAAGGCCTTAGACCCTTACCGGCTCACCGTCGTGCAGCGGGCGCGCGGGCGGGACGACGAACTTGTAGCCCACCTGGCGCACCGTGCCGATCATCGACTCGTACTCCGAGCCGAGCTTCGCCCGCAGCCGCCGCACGTGCACGTCGACCGTGCGGGTACCGCCGAAGTAGTCGTAGCCCCAGACCTCGCGCAGCAGCTGGTCGCGGGTGAACACCCGGCCCGGGTGCTGCGCCAGGAACTTCAGCAGCTCGAACTCCTTGTACGTCAGGTCGAGCGGGCGCCCCTTGAGCTTCGCGGCGTAGGTGTCCGGGTCGATGGACAGCTCGCCGGCCTTGATCATGCCGCCGGACGCGGCCGCGGCGGAGTTGAGCCGCCCGACCGCCAGGCGCAGCCGCGCCTCGATCTCGGCGGGCCCGGCCGAGGCCAGGATGACGTCGTCGACCCCCCAGTCGGCGTGCAGCGCGACGAGGCCGGCCTCGGTGACGACGGCCAGCAGCGGCACGCCGAGCCCGGTGGCGTGCAGCATCCGGCAGGTGGCGCGGGCGTCGGCGAGCTCGGTGCGCGCGTCGACCACGACGGCGTCCGGGCTGGGCCCGCTCACGAGCGTGCGGACATCACGGGGGGCGGTGCGCACCGTGTGGGGCAGCAGGTCCAGGCCCGGCAGCACCACCTGGCCCGCGGGCGCCGCGGTCAGCAGCAGAATCTCCACGAGTCACCTCCGTGGCCGCGGCGCACTGATTTCCCTCGGGCGCTGTGGCGCCCCTGGCACAGGGCGGCGGCTCGTTTCCGTCCCGGCAACTCTGACGGGCGATAGTCGGTCTATCCCGAACGAGAATATCTGAGTACTCACGTTTTGAGACCCGTCGAACCGCAGTTCGAGACAGTCGGCTGAGCCACATCCCACCATTTGCGCCAACATGGTATGCGCGCGCGAGTTGCATTTCGTGCGCCCGGCACCCCGCCCGTCATCCCGCCCGTCATCCCGCCGCGCCCGGATCCGGCCCGTTCTGGCACGATCGGTGCGTGCCCGCAACCCCGTCACCCGCCGAGGACTTCGGCGCCTGGCCCCCCGCCGCCGGGTCGGCCTCCCGTCGCCGTCGCCGCGACGAGCCCGGCCCCGACGGCGGCAGCGCCGGCCGTGGCGGTCCGGCGCGGTCCGGCCGGGAGCGCCCCGCCCGTGAGCGGCGAGCCCCGGCGGAGGCGGACGACCAGCCGCCCGGCGAGCCGGACGACGAGTCCCCCGAGGACGACGCCGCGCTGCCCAGGGTCCGCCGCCTGGTGTCACTCGGCGTGGCCGGCTTCGCCGCGCTGGTGGCGATCTCCCTGATCGTCGGCGCACAGACCTCCCACGAGTCCTACGCGGTGATCGTCTTCGGCGTGCAGGCCCTGTTCGTCGGCGTCTGGACGATCGCGAGCCGCCCGCCCGCTCCCGGTGTGGTCGGCGCCGTGGGCATCGCCGTCGCCATCGGCACCGACGTGGCCTCCGTCCTGACCCGCCCCGCGTCCCTGGCGCCGCTGGCCTACGTCACCGCGGCCGGCTTCATCATCGGGGTGGTCGGCCAGCTCACCCGCCCGGCGGGCCGCCAGCGCGTCACCGAGTCGCTGGGCTCGTCGCTCGTGGTCACGCTGGGCGTGGTCTCCTTCGCGAGTCTCGTCGTGCTCGGCCGCAACGCACACGGCACGCAGGCGATCGTCGCCTGCCTGGCCTCGGCCGGCCTGGCCCTCTTCATCGCCCGCTTCGCCGACGCGATCGCACCCCTGCCGCGGATCGCTCCGCAGATCCCGCGCGGCGGCGCCGGCGTGGTGCTCGGCGCGATGGTCGGCACCGCGGCCGCGGGCGCGATCGGCAACTACCTGGACGGTCTGAGCCCGCTGCCGAGCGCCCTGGCCGGCCTGGCGACGGCGATCGTCGCGGTCATGGTCGACCTGTCGGTCGGTTACGCCGAGGCGAGCCGCATCATCGACGGCGACGAGCCGACGCTGTGGCTGGCCCGCCACATCCAGGGCCCGATCGGCGCGATCGCCTTCGCCGCCCCGGCCGCGTACGTCGCCAGCACCCTGCTCCTCTTATAACAAGCCGCTTATAACAAGCCGCACGCTCCACGGGTCCGGCGAACCAGTCCACAGCATTCAATGCGCCACCATGCCCGATTTATCACCCGAAAGGCGAAAAAGTAGGGTATCCAGTGTGCCCGCGGTCAACGGGTTGGCGAAAAGGCGTGCGCGCGTCGGCGCGGGGCTTGCAGGGAGTGTCCAGGCTTGGGCGGCATCATTGGCGCAGCGCGATCGTGGCGAAACGGTGTAGATCACCGGTGGAGCTCGTGGATTCGCGCCAAAAGTGAGTGGCGAGGGTCGCCGGAGTAGGTCCGGTACGAAATCCTCGTGTGTGGGTACGAACGGCTGGGACCACAAGACGGAGGGAGTGCCGTGGCGGCGAGACGACGGGCCAAGGTCGGCATCACGCTGGTTGTTCTGCTGATCATTCTGGTCGGGGTGCTCGCCATCGTGGACCGTGTCGCGGCGGGGGTGGCCGAGAATCGGATCACCGACGAGACGAAGGCGCAGCTGGCCGCCAACGAGGTGACGTACGAAGGCGATCCGCACGTCAAGATCAATGGCTTTCCGTTCCTGACGCAGGTCATCGCCGGGGAGTACCAGAAGATCACGATCGAGCTCGACCGGCCGCAGGTGAACAACGTCAAGCTGGACACGCTCACCGTCGAGGCCAAGTCCATCAAGGCGGATGCCCAGGACCTCATGAACGGCAAGGGGGACGTCACGGCCGGGATCGTGACCGGTAACGCCTCCATGAGCTGGGACAACGTGCGGCCGCTGCTGGAGGTGGCGGGGATGCCCGCCGCAACCGATCCCTCGCAGGTCGACCTGAAGGTCGTCAACAACAAGATCGAGATGCGGGTGCCGATCTCGTTCCAGGGGTTCAACGCGACGATCATCGCCAAGGGGAGCATGATCGTGGAGGCGGGCAAGGTGCGCCTCAAGCTCGAGTCGGTCAGCACCGACCAGGGCAGCCTGCCGGCGCAGGTCAACAACCTCATCAAGACCTACCAGAACCGGCTGCAGGTCACCGTCAAGCTGCCCGGGCTGCCCTACAACCTGGTCGTCAATTCGGTGCAGACCACCGACGCCGGGCTGCTGGTCACCGCCTCGGCCGCCGACGTCAAGCTCACGGGGCAGTGACCGAGCGGACCCTGGGCCCGCACGGTCCGCGATGCTAGGCTCCCAGACCATGAGCATGCTGCTCACCCGTAGGCGCGCGGTCGACCTGTGCCGCGTGGCCACCTGCCTGTGTTGCCGCCCTTGATGGTGCGGCCCTGCAGCGTGCTCTGATAACGGCTCGAGGCAGCGGCGCCCCAGACCGATGGGTCTGGCCGGCGAGAAGCTCATCGTCCGCCTGGCAATGGCAACAGACTCATCGCCGAAACCGTGATCCGTCCCCCTCGGGTCGCGCGCGGCTTCATGCCCGTGTGGCGACTCGAACCCAAACCAACGTTCCTGGGAGAGAGAACACCCATGAGTCGCGAATCCGCCCTGGTCACGGCCGACTGGGCCGAGCAGAACATCGAGACGCCCGGCGTCGTGTTCGTCGAGGTCGACGAGGACACCACGGCCTACGACGGCGGGCACATCCCCGGCGCCGTCCGGATCAACTGGAAGACCGAGCTGCAGGACCAGGTCCGCCGGGACTTCGTCAACAAGGCGCAGTTCGAGGCGCTGCTGTCGGCCAAGGGCATCGGCAACGACGACAAGGTCGTGCTCTACGGCGGCAACAACAACTGGTTCGCGGCCTACGCGTACTGGTACTTCAAGCTGTACGGCCACGGCGACGTCAAGCTGCTCGACGGCGGCCGCAAGAAGTGGGAGCTCGACGCCCGCCCGCTGAACAAGGAGGACGTCGCCCGCCCGGCCACGACCTACGTCGCCGTGCACGACCAGGACCTGTCGATCCGCGCCTTCCGCGACGACGCCGTCCAGGCGATCGGCGTGTCCAACCTCGTTGACGTCCGCTCCCCCGACGAGTTCGCCGGCCGCCTCCTCGCCCCGGCCCACCTCCCGCAGGAGCAGGCGCAGCGCCCGGGTCACATCCCGACCGCGATCTCGGTGCCGTGGAGCAAGGCCGCCAACGAGGACGGCACCTTCAAGTCCGACGCCGACCTGGCCGAGATCTACGCCGCCGCCGGGCTCGACAACGGCAAGCCGACGATCGCGTACTGCCGCATCGGCGAGCGCTCCTCGCACACCTGGTTCGTGCTCAAGGAGATCCTGGGCCACGCCGACGTGCGCAACTACGACGGTTCGTGGACCGAGTACGGCTCGCTGGTCGGCGTGCCGGTGGCGCTGGGCGACGAGCCCGGTCAGGCCTGAGAGGGAGAGGGAGACACACGATGAGCACCGCTGACAGCTGCGCCGCGCCCGACCAGAGCACCCCGCTCCCCGCGAGCGTCGACGTCGAGAAGGAAACCGTCATCACCGGGGTCGTGAGCTCCGGCGACGGCCCGGTGGGCGGCGCGTACGTGCGCCTGCTCGACTCGACCGGCGAGTTCACCGCCGAGGTCGTCACCTCGCCGGCGGGGCAGTTCCGCTTCTTCGCCGCCCCGGGCAACTGGACGCTGCGCGCCCTGTCCCGCGCCGGCAACGGCGACGCCTCCCTGGCCGCGAACCGCGGCATCAACGAGGTCGCCGTCTCCGTCGGCTGAGCAGATCGGCCGGACCAACCCAATCGGCCGGGCTAACCCAATCGGCCGGAGCAACCCATCGGCTGAACCAGGCAGATCGGCCAAGCGGCTGAACGCCCGTTTAGCCCAAGACAGCACGAGAAACAACGTGACGCCGCTCGCCGGGCCCAACCCCGGCGGGCGGCGTCACGCGTTGCGGCTGCAAGGATTGCCGGCGTGAAGCGTCGCTGGATCGTCACCGGAGTCGTCGCGTGGGCCGTGGTCGTGGCCGGGCTCGCGCTGTACTCGTACTCCAACGATCGCCCGACCGCCCGCGAGCAGACCACGATCGCCGACGCCCTGCCGACCGTCGACGCCGCGCTGGGGCACGTCTACGCCGGCCTCGACCAGCAGGCGTCGGTGGCGGCGCTCGGCGCGTACCGCCGCACGGAGATGAGCTGCCGGGTGACGACGGCCCGCGAGGGCACGCGGTTTGCGCGGGATCTCATGGTGTACGTCAAGAAGGGCGCCGAGGCCGACACGCTGGACCGCGTCAAGGGCGCCCTGCCGGCGCAGTACAAGGCCGCCGTCGCGCACGGCGGCGACCTGCACCTGCTGACCGCCGACGCCGGCAACTTCGTGTCGGTGCGCGGCAGCACAGCCGGGGCCGGCGTGCTGCGGTTCACCGCGGACACCGGCTGCCGGGTGCAGGACGCGGCCGTGGTCGAGGCCACGCCGGCGTCGCAGAACGCGAACCGGGCGCCGGTGCAGGCCGTGCTGGACACGCTGGGCAAGCCCGCCTCGCAGTGGCGCACGCACCGGCTCACCTGCCCCGGCGGCGGCGCGCTGTGGACCGTGGAGGCGGTCACGTCCGGCGACGCCGCCAAGGCCAAGGCCACGGTGCCCGCCTCGGCGGTCGTCCACGACGAGCCGAAGTCCTTCGCCTTCCGCGCGGGCGTGGCCGGCGTGGCCCTGCGCGCCGAGGACGACTCCCTGGTGGTGAGCTCGACCGCGGGTTGTTAGCCCTTGGCACCGCGGAGATGGCAGGGAGATGCGCCAGCATCGACCGGTGTCTGGTGGGAACAACGGTCGTCAGTTGCACGGACCCGAGTAGATATCAATACACAAGCGCCTGAGCTTCGTCCTGGAGCGCTTCCTCGACGAACGCCGCCGCTCCGGCGATCCGGATCCCGGGGATGACATCCTCGGGGCCGATGTCACGCCGCGCGGCGCACTGGGTGCAGACCGTGACGCTGCCGCCGGCCAGGATCGCCTCGAGCAGGTCCGACAGCGCCGCCGCGTGCGGCAGTTCGAACTCGGCGGCCCGGCCGGGCAGCGCGAACCACACCGACTCGCCGGTGAGCCACAGCGAGGTCGCGACGCCGCCCGCTACTGCGGTCGCGGCCACGGTGAAGGCCTGCGAACAGCGTTCCGGGGCGTCCAGTCCGGCGGTTGCCTTGACGACGAGAGTACGAGCCATGTCTCGCAGCATAGGATTCCGGTGATGGTTACGGAGATCGGGTTCGTGAGCCTGCTCGTCGCCGGCATGGGTGCGCTGGCCGGCGGCCTGATCTACCTTGCGGTTCGGGTGTCGAGGGGGCGTTGGTGACTGACGTGCAGCCGCCGCCGTGGGCGGGGTTGGCTCCGGTCGGGGAATATCCGTTCGAGGAGACGCATGACCTGCGCTCGGGGCCGGACCTGCATCCGGCGCTGCTCGGGCTGCTGCCGCTGGTGGGCGTGTGGCGCGGGCGCGGTCAGGGCGACTACCCGACGATCGAGGGCTTCCACTACGGCCAGGAGGTCCGCTTCAGCCACGACGGGCGGCCGTTCCTGTTCTACGAGTCGCGCTCCTGGATCATCGACGCCGACGCCAACCCGATCCGCCCGGCACAGCGTGAGGTCGGCTGGTGGCGCCCGGTGATGGTCGACGGCAAGGCGACCGACGACCTCGAGGTGCTGCTGTCGGCGCCCAACGGGATCGTCGAGCTGTACGCCGGACAGGCCCGCGGCACCACCCAGTGGCAGATGGCCACCGACGGCGTCGGGCGCACCGCGACGGCCAAGGAGGTGCGCGGCGGCCAGCGGCTCTACGGCATCGTCGAGGGCGCGCTGCTGTACACGTTCGACATGGCCGCGATGGGCCAGCCGCTGCAGGTCCACCTCTCGGCGCGCCTGGAGCGGGTCGCGGGCTAGATTTGTATCCATGGACCTCGCGGACATGCTCCGATCGCGCGGGCTGAGGCTGACAGCGCCTCGGCAGCTCGTGCTCGAGGCGGTCTACCGGCTGCGCCACGCCACGCCGGAGCAGATCCATGCCGAGGTCGCCGAGAAGGCCGCCGGGGTCAACATCACCACCGTGTACCGCACGCTCGAGCTCCTCGAGGAGCTCGAGCTGATCACGCACGCCCACCTGACACACGGCGCGCCCACCTATCACGCGGTCGACGAGCACCAGCACGCCCACCTGGTGTGCCGGGGCTGCGGCTCGGTGCAGGAGCTGCCGTCGCCGGTGCTGGACGGGCTCGCCGGCGAGCTACGGGCCAGCCGGGGTTTCCGCCTCGACATCGGGCACGTCGCGCTGTTCGGGCTCTGCGACCAGTGCGGTCCCAGCTGAGGAGAACCATGCCCACCGCAGTACCCGTTGCCGCCCTGGACCCGACCGACCCCGATGCCGGCGCCGTCGCACACTACGGCGACCCGGCCCGCGAGCAGCGCCTGCTGGACAACGCCGCGGGTCTGGTCGACCGCTCGCACCGGGGCGTGCTGGCGATCCCCGGCGCCGACCGGCTGGGCTGGCTGCACAGCCTCACCACCCAGCACCTGAGCGACCTCGCCCCGATGACCGGCTCCGAGCTGCTGGTCCTCTCGCCGCACGGCCACGTCGAGCACCACGCGGTGCTGACCGACGACGGCGACGCCACCTGGCTCGACACCGGCGACGCGCCCGGCCTGCTGACGTTCCTGGAGCGGATGCGCTTCCTCATGCGGGTCGAGCCGGCCGAGGTGAGCGCCGACTGGGCGCTGCTGTCGATCGTCGGGCCGCAGACCGACGAGGCCCTCATCGCGCTCGGCGTCGGGCCGCTGCTGCCGCCCGACCTGCTCGCCGTGCCCGACGCCAAGTTCGCGACCGGCTCGGTGCCGCCGCGCCCCACCGCCGTGTACTCGGCGGCGGCGCTGCAGTTCGGCGGCTGGGCCCGCCGGATGCCCTACGGCGCCGACCTGCTGGTGCCGCGCCCGGCCGTGCCCGACGTCGTCGAGGCCGCCGGCGTGCCGCTCGCCGGCGTCTGGGCCTTCGAGGCGATGCGGGTGGCCGCCCGGCGCCCGCGCGCCGGCTTCGAGACCGACCACAAGACGCTGCCGGCCGAGGTCGGCTGGACCGCACCCGCCGTGCACCTGGAGAAGGGCTGCTACCGCGGCCAGGAGACCATCGCCCGGGTGCATCACCTGGGCCGCCCGCCGCGCAAGCTGGCGCTGCTGCACCTCGACGGCATCGCGACCGACGAGCTGCCGGCCCGGCACACCCCGGTCATGCTGGAAGGCGGCGAACGGCCGGTCGGCTTCGTGGGCACTGCCGTGCGCCACTACGAGCTGGGGATGATCGCCCTGGCGGTGGTGAAGCAGAACCTGACCCCGGATTCGGTACTGCGAGTGGGCCTCTCCACCGCCGCCATGGACCCGGAGCATTAGCCAGGCGGCACGTGGCAGGATCGGCACCGTGATGACAACGACGTTGATCACGGTGGCCCCCACCGGCGCTGAATCGCGCAAATCGGACGTTCCCGCGCTGCCCGTGACGCTCGAGGAGCTGGTGCGCACCGCCCGGGACTGCGAGGCGGTGGGCGCGAGCGTGATCCACGTCCACCTCCGCGACGACGCCGCGGAGCCCACGCTCGACCTCGGCCGGCTCACGGAGGCCGTCGCCGCGCTGCGCGCCGAGACCGGGCTGATCGTCCAGCTCTCCAGCGGCGGCGCGGTCACCGATCCCGAGGAGGACCGGCTGCGCGTGCTCGAGGCCGGGCCCGACATGGCCTCGTGCACGATGGGCACCGTCAACTTCGGCGACGACGTGTTCCTCAACCGCTGGGCCTTCGTCGTGGAGCTGCACACGCGCATGCAGGATCGCGGGATCGTGCCCGAGTACGAGATCTTCGACCTCGGGCAGCTGGCAACTCTGCGCCGCCTGCTGGACCGGCACGGGCTGCCGGCCGGCGGGCACGTCCACGTCGACCTCGTGATGGGGGTGCCGGGTGGCATGCCGGGCACCGTCGCCGCGCTCGCGGCATGCGAGGCGGCGCTGCGGGACCTGCCCGAGGGCACCACGTTCTCGGCGACCGGCATCGGGCGGGCCTCGCTGCCGGTGCTGCTGGCCTCGCTCGCCGCCGGCGGGCACCTGCGCGTCGGCATGGAGGACACGGTCACCTACGCCAAGGGGCAGCCGGTGGAGAGCAACGCCCAGCTCGTGGCCCGGGCCAGCGGTTTCGCCCGCCTGGCACAGCGCCCGCCGATGACCGCCGACGACGCCCGCGCACTGCTGGGGATCAAGCATGTCTGACCTGTACGCCGGCGGCGAGCTCGTCGCCGAGGTGGTCCGCAGCGGTGTGGTCGAGAGCCGCCACCACGGCTCGGTCGTCGTGCTCGACGCCGACGGCGAGGTCGCGGCCTGGGCCGGCGACGTGCTCGGCGGCTTCTTCCCGCGCTCCTCGAGCAAGCCCCTGCAGGCGGTCGGCCTGCTGCGCGCGGGGTTGACGGTGGACGCGGCGGACCTCGCGCTGGTCGCGGCCAGCCATCGAGGGCATGAGGTGCACATTTCGGCCGTCCGCCGCATGTTGGACGAATCGGGCATCCCGGTTGACGCGCTGCGGTGCCCGCCGGACTACCCGCTGTCCGAGGACGCCCGCGACGCCGTGGTCCGCGCCGGGCACGGCCGCGAGCCGGTGTTCATGAACTGCTCCGGCAAGCACGCCGGGATGCTGCGCACCGCGCAGGCCAACGGCTGGCCCCTCGCGACCTACCTGGACCCGGCGCACCCCCTCCAGCTAGGGCTGACCGCCGCGGTCGAGGAGCTGACCGGCGAGCCGGTGCGCGCGACCGGGGTCGACGGCTGCGGCGCGCCGCTGCTCGCCGTCTCGCTGCGCGGCCTGGCCGGCGCGTTCCTGCGGCTCGTCGGCGCGCCGGCCGGCTCGCCCGAGCGGTCCGTCGCCGACGCGATGCGGGCGCACCCGCACCTGGTCTCCGGCGACGACCCGGGCGAGGACGACACCCGGCTCATGCGCGCGCTGCCGGGCCTGCTGCTCAAGAGCGGCGCGGAGGGCGTCGCGGCGGCCGCCCTGCCCGGCGTCGGCGCGGTCGCGCTGAAGATCGACGACGGCGGGATGCGGGCCCGGCTGCCGGTGCTCGCCGCCGGGTTCGCGCGCCTGGGTGTGTCGCTGCCGGGCCGGGTGGAAGTTCCGCTGTTCGGCGGCGGGCTCGAGGTCGGCGTGGTTCGCTCGGGGTGGTGAGGCGGTTCACGCTAGCTCTGGCTAGCGTTTCGCTTGCAAGAGTTAGCAGGCCGCGCTACCGTCGGTAAGCGTGACAGAAGAGCCGCGCGACCTGGGTGGGTTCATCCGTGACCTGCGCCGTAACGCGCGCATCTCGCTCCGCCAGCTCGCTGAGCAGGCCGGAGTGAGCAACCCGTACCTGAGCCAGATCGAGCGCGGCCTGCGCAAACCCAGCGCCGAGGTGCTGGCTCAGCTCGCGAGTGCACTGCGGGTGTCGACCCCGCTGATGTACCTGCGGGCCGGGCTGCTCGAGCGCGAGGGGCACGACGTGCTCGCCGCGATCGCCGCGGACGGTGACCTCACGGTCGCCCAGAAGCAGTCGCTCACCCAGATCTACGAGACGTTCCGCCGGGAAAACGCGCGGAACGCCGTGGCCCCCGACGACGGCGGGGACGCCGCCGCGGCGGAGCCCGAACCGGAGCCGACACGTTCCCACGAGGAGTCGCAGTGACCACCACCACGAAGACCACCACTCGCAAGATCCCCACTCCGCTGTATGCGGTCGCCGGCGCCGGTGACCTCGCCTACCAGCAGCTGCGCAAGCTGCCCGAGCAGGTCGCCCAGCTGCGCGCCCGCGCCGAGGAGCTGCGCCCCAACGTCGCGGACGCCAACCTCCGCGGCGACCTCAACCGGCTGCGCGGCGTGGCCCGCCGCAACGCCGCCAACCTCCTGGCGAACGCGCAGGCGGGCGCCCAGGTGGCGCAGGACCGTGCCGTGGCCGTCTACACCGACCTCGTCGCCCGCGGCGAGCGCGTGGTGAGCACCGCCCGCGGCGCCGAGGCCGGGGCGAAGGTCGAGCTGGAGCCGGCCAAGAAGGCCGTGACCGCCACCGCCACCGCGCAGGCCGAGCCGGCCGCGCCGCCGGCGAAGAAGACCGTCGCCAAGAAGGCCGCGCCCAAGGCCGACCCCAAGAAGTAACGGTGTTTCTCGGGAGCCCTCCGGCACCGTCTCGCACGGGCCGGAGGGCTTCGGCATAAGCTCGTTGCATGGTGAGTGCCGTCCCGATCTTCTACTCACAGGTCGAGAACTACATCTCGATCACCGTGTGGATCTTCTGCCTCGTGCTCGGTGCCGCGGCCTTCCTGCACTGCGTGGTGCAGCGCAACGACGCGTTCCCGGCGATCGGCACCATGTCCAAGTCCATCTGGCTCGCGCTCATCGGCGGCGGCGAGCTGCTCACCGCGATCTCGCCCAACCTGGGGCTGGGCTTCCTGGGCATCTTCTCGCTCATCGCGACCGGGATCTTCGCGGTGTACCTGCTCGACATCCGCCCCGCCCTGCGCGACGCGGTCGACGGCCACGGCTCCTGGTGAGCTGATGGACTTCCGCTGGCCGCCCCCGCCGGACGGGCGCCCCGATCGGTTCCGCCCGCCCGTGACCCGGGGGCCGCAGACCGGCCGGCCGACCCTGCCCACGCCGCCGACCGAGCTCGTCGCGACCCCGCACGGGGTCGAGCTCGAGCAGCTGGTCACCGGCGAGGGCGCCCCGGTGACCGTGTTCGCGCACGGCCTCGGCAGCGGCATCGCCGAGACCCGCCCGCTGGGCAGCGCGGTGCACGGCCGGAAGGTGTTCTTCCAGTTCCGCGGGCACGGGCAGTCGGCGGCGCCGGGCGGCGTGTGGACCTACACGGACCTGGCCCGCGACCTTCGCGCCATCGCCGACCTCTCCGGCGCCACCCGGGCGCTCGGCGTCAGCCTGGGCGCCGGCGCGCTGACCCGGCTGCTGGCCGACAACCCCGGCCGGTTCGAGCGCGCCGTGTTCTTCCTGCCCGCCGTGCTCGACGCGCCGCGGCCGGTCGCCGCACAGGAGCGCCTCGGCGCCCTGCTCGAGGCGATCGAGGCCGGCGACGCCGCGGCGGTGGCCGACGTGATCTCGCAGGAGGTCCCGGCCCAGATGCGCAACACGCCCTCGGTCTGGGCGTTCCTGCGCCAGCGCCTCGACCAGCTCATGCGCGACGGCCTGGCCGCGGGCCTGGCGAGCCTGCCGGAGCAGGCCGCGATCGGCGACCGGGCCGACCTCTCCGCCGTCACCGCGGACTGCCTCGTGATCGGCGCCCGGGGCGACGACCTGCACCCGGCCGCCGTCGCCGAGCAGCTCGCCGCGGCGCTGCCGAAGGTGCAGCTGCACATCTACGACCGTCCCGGCGTCCTGTGGACCCAGCGGGCCGACCTGCGCTCGCGCATCTCGAGCTTCCTCAATGCCTGACTTGACGAACGCCTGATTGCATCAGGGCGCCGCTCCGCGCATCCGTCTGGGCGTCATGACATGCATGATTGAGACCATGCGCGACGACCCGACGCTGGTGGCTCTGGTCGCGCGGGCGCGCGCCGGCGAGCAGGCCGCCTGGGACGCGCTCGTGGCCCGCTATGCGCCCCTGGTCTACGGGATCTGCCGGCGGTACCGCCTGCAGGACGCCGACACCGAGGACGTCGGCGCCGCCGTCTGGCTGCGGCTGGTCGAGCGGCTGGCCACGATCCGCGAGCCGGCCGCCATGCCCGGCTGGATCACCACCACGACGCGCAACGAGTGCCTGCGGGTGCTGCGCGCGCACCGGCGCACGGTCCCCGCCGCCCCCGACGAGCGCCGCCCCGACGACGACCCCGGGTTCGACGCGTGGCTGCTGGCCCAGGAGCGCGCGATCGCGCTGCGCGAGGCGTTCGCCGCCCTGTCGCAGCGCTGCCGCCGCCTGCTGGCGCTGCTCTTCGCCGACCCGCCCATGCCGTACGCCGAGATCAGCGCCGAGATCGGCATCGCCGTCGGAGCGATCGGCCCCAACCGCCAGCGCTGCCTGTCCCGCCTGCGCCGCGATCCCGCGATGGCCCCGCTCCTGGACGCCCGCTCGGAGGTGACGCCGTGAGCGACCGCGACGATGACCGCCTGCTCGGCGACCTCGGGGCCGCGGTCCGGGAGGCCGCCGCCGTCCCGGAGTCCTTCCTCGCGGCCGGGCGCGCCGCCTTCGCCTGGCGGACCGTGGACGAGGAGCTCGCCACGTTCGCCGCCGCCGAGACCGCCACGGTCCGCGCCGCCGGCGACGAGCCCGGCGCCGCCCGGCTGCGCTCGTTCACGTTCGCCGCCCGCCGCCTCACCATCGAGGTCGAGGTCGGCGAGGACGCCCTCGTCGGCCAGGTCGTGCCGCCGGGGCCCGGCCGCATCGAGCTGCGCTCCCGCCACGGCTCCCGGATCGAGGCCGAGGTCGACGATCTCGGCTGGTTCGCGCTGCGCCCTCTGCCGCGGGGGATGTTCCGGCTGTACCTCCACCCCGCGAACGGCTCGCCAGTAGTGACCGAATGGGTGACCCTCTGACTCGTATCAGAACCGGGGCTGACGGAATCTGTATTGCATGACTTCTTCGCCATGCTGGGCAGGCCCGACCCGCCGCATATAGTCGGCTTTCATGGGTGTCACACATCACGGCCGGACCTACCGGCTGGACCTGGCCGACCCGACGCTTCGCGAGTGGACCTGCACGGTGCTGCACTCGTCGGCCGAGGACGGCATCGTGCTCGATCGTTCGGCGTTCTACCCCGGCGGGGGCGGCCAGCCCCCGGACCACGGCGTGTTGCTCTGGCAGGGCGTCCAGACCCGCATCGTCGGCACTCGCAAGGCCGACGACCTGTACCTGCAGCCCGCCGAGGGCGACCCGCTCCCACCGTCCGGCACCGAGGTGACCGGCGCCGTCGAGGACGATCGCCGCACCAAGCTCATGCGCACCCACTCCGGCCTGCACGTCCTGTGCGGCGTGGTCTTCCGCGACTTCGGCGCCCTGGTGACCGGCGGCTCGATGGAGCCGGCGGAGGCCAGGATGGACTTCAACCTGCCGGAGGTGCCGCCGGACTTCAAGGCCCGCCTCGAGGAGCTGGTCAACGCCGAGGTCGTCGCCGACCGCAAGGTGGTGACGAAGGTGCTCGGCCGCGACGAGGCCCTGGCCCTGCCCGACATCATCCGGACGCAGTCCAACCTGATCCCCGCCGACGAGTCGGAGATCCGCATCGTCGACATCATCGGCCTGGACACGCAGGCGGACGGCGGCACGCACGTCGCGTCGACGGCCCAGATCGGCCGCCTGCAGGTGGTGAAGGTGGAGAGCAAGGGCAAGGCCAACCGCCGCGTCCGCGTCCGCCTGAGCGACTGACCTCAGGCCCGCGAGCCCCCGATCACGGGTCCGACGAGATGATCACCGCGTCCGGAGGGGGCTCGCGGCGGTGTTCGACCAGGTGGCGGATGCCGGTGTTCAGCACCGCCACCAGCGGCACCGCGACCAGCGCGCCGATGATGCCGGCCAGCACCACGCCCGTCGCGATCGCCACGATGACCGCCAGTGGGTGGACCGAGACCGCGCGGCCCATGATCAGCGGCTGCAGCACGTGGCCCTCGAGCTGTTGCACGGCGATCACGCCGATCAGGACGACCAGGGCGGTGATGGCGCCCTCGTCCACCAGGGCCACCAGGACCGCCACGGCGCCGGAGACCGTCGCGCCGACGATCGGGACGAAGGCGCCCAGGAAGACCAGGGTGGCCAGGGGGAACCAGAAGTCGACGTTCAGGAAGAAGAGCAGCAGGCCGATGCCGAGAGCGTCGATGAAGGCGACCAGCACCGTGGCGCGGACGTAGGCGACCAGGGTGTGCCAGGAGGCCTCGCCGGCGCGGCGGATCGGGTCGCGGGCCGGCGTGGGCAGGATGCCGGTCAGGAAGTACCAGATGCGCTTGCCGTCGCGCATGAAGAAGAACGTGACGAAGAGGATCAGCAGCATCAGGGCCAGGAACTCGACCGTGGCCGTCGCGGTGTTGACGGCGCTGTCGGTCAGGCTGCCCCGGTTGTCGCTGAGCCAGGTCGTGGCGGCGTCGAAGGTGGCGTCCAGCTGGCGGCCGCTCAGGTGCAGCGGGCCCGTCGTCAGCCACGTCTGGATCTGCTGCACGCCGATCGACGCCTTGTCGGACAGGGCCGGAAAGCCGTCGACGAACTCGCTGATGACCAGGGTCAGCACGCCGGCCACGGTGGCCAGGCCGGCGATCAGCACGACGAACGCGGCCAGCGACGGCGGGAGCTTCACGCGGCGGCGCAGCACGCCCATCACGGGGGCCAGCAGGGCCGACAGCAGCAGCGAGATGCTCAGCGGGATCAGCACGGTCTTGAGGCGGCCGACCAGCCACAGCAGCACCGCGCCGGCGGCGATCAGGATGAGCAGGCGCCAGGACCAGGCGGCGGCGATGCGCAGGCCGTGCGGCACCTCGGCGTCGTCCCGGCTCGTCGTCGTGGTGTGGCTCAGGTCCGGCTCGGGCTCGGGGGGCGGATCCGGCACGGCGGCCTGCTCCGCGGCGGCCGCGGCGGCCTCGCGCTCGGCCTTGGCGGCCTCCAGGCGCTGCAGGTATGCGCGGCGCAGGCCCGCCCGCACCGTATCGAACCGGCCCACGTAACGAACCTCCCTTGACACGCAACCCCGCCACCTGCCAGGACCCCACCGTAGTCCGGGTCGCGCGGCGTTGGCACGCACCCAGGCGGTAGCGTCGCAAGCGTGACAGCACAACCCGCGGCCGGCTACCCGTCATCCACCGCCCAGACGTCCGCCGCTGCGTCCGAGGAAGCCTTGCCGATCAGGCTTCTGCACGACCGGGTCCTCGTCCGGCTCGAGGGCGCCGAGGGCGAGCGCCGGCACGTGTCGGGGATCGTGATTCCGGCCACTGCGTCGGTCGGCAAGCGGCTGTCGTGGGCCACCGCGGTCGGCGTCGGGCCCAACGTGCGCTCGATCGTGTCCGGGGACCGGGTGCTGTTCGACCCCGAGGACCGCTCCGAGGTGGAGCTGCAGGGCCGCGACTACGTGCTGCTGCGCGAGCGGGACGTGCACGCGGTCGCGGCCCGCCGGGTCGAGCCGGACTCCACGGGCCTCTACCTGTAAGGAACCGGCCGCTACCGGTAGTAGGCCGGGAACATGGGTGGGGGCGCCGCCAGGGTCACCGGGACCGGGACGACCGGAGTGGGCGGCGCGTCGAGCACGCGCACCACGCCGTCGGGGAACGTGATGTGATAGCGCGCCCCGTCCCACACCGCCCGCGGCGACTGCGGGTCCCGCCCGACGAACACCTGACGGTAGGCGTCCAGCGCGATGAGCAGCTGCCGCTCCTCGGCCAGCGCCTCCATCCGCCGCTTGGGCTCCTTGTCCAGGCCGCGGTGCAGCCCGTCGCGCAGCAGAGCGAGCCGGGTGGCGTCGAACTGGAAGGCCCGCATCGCCTTGGCGCCCGCGTCGCCGGCCACGCGCTTGGCCCAGCGGCGCGCGGAGATCCTGCGGCCGAGGGTGCCGAGCGCGGCGACCTCCGGCGGGGAGAACCAGCCGGCCCGCGCGTACTCGCCCAGCACCCGCTCGGTGAGCCGGCCCTCGTTGGCGCGCAGCCACAGGGCGAACCCGACCATGCACAGGAAGATCGGCATCATCACCGTGAAGTAGCCGTAGAGCAGCACCCAGGCGCTCGTCGACGCGGTGACCGACATGAAGTTCCACGAGCCGTGCAGCATCATCGCGACCAGCAGGCCGGCGAGCGGCGCGAGGAAGCGCACCGCCTTGGTGGACGAGCGCGACGCGACGCCCAGCCCGATGCCGGTCATCGACGTGAACAGCGGGTGGGCGAAGCCGGTCATCAGGATCCGCACGATGAAGATGGCGACGAGCGCGGCCGCGCCCGAGACCGGCCCGGTCTTGTCGGCCGTCTCGCCGTACCCCTTGAAGCCGAGGTACAGGATGTTCTCCACCATCGCGAAGCCGGTCGCCGACAGTCCACAGTAGACGATGCCGTCGATGATGCCGGAGAACGCGCGCGGGCGGCGCCAGAACAGCAGCGCCGGGCCGAGCGCCTTCATGCTCTCCTCGATCAGCGGGGCGAGGAGCACCGCGACGAGGCTGTCCTTGATGCCGGCCTGCTCGGCGAAGTAGCTGCCGGCGGTGTTGACGACCAGCGCGACGCCGGTGGCCACGCAGGCACCCCAGCCGAAGACGAAGACCAGGTACTTCACCGGCTCCGGCTCGTAGCGGTCCAGCCACAGGAAGCAGGTGACGAGCACCGGCACCGGGATGACGGCCGAGCCGACGCCGACGAGCAGCGCCGTCCAGCCGCCGCTGAAGCCGAAGAAGGCGAGCACGGCCACGCCGCACAGGGCGATGAAGCTCATGACGCCGATGAGCGTCCACAGCCGGCGCCGGTCGGAGCGCTTGGCCGGCGGCGCGGCGGCGAGCGCGAGCGCGGCCGTCGGGTACTCCTGCTGCCCCGTACTCGGCTCCACCGCCGAGGTCACGTTGGGCACCCCGAGGCCGGGCAGGGCCGACGGCCAGGCCGAGGGCGGCGCGGCAGCCGGATGAGGGGCCGCCGCCGGAGGAGGAGCCGCCGCCGGAGGAGGAGCCGCGGGAGGAGGAGGAGCCGCGGGAGGAGGCTGTTCCTGCGCCGCCGGGGGCTGGTCCGGTCGCCCCCACGGACGGTCCGGCGCGGGCTGCGGCCCCTCGGGCTGCGGCCCGTCGGGCGCGCCGCTCGGCGAGGCCCAGGGCGAGTTGGGCGTCCCATTCGGCGGGAGTTCGCTCATGACGCAACCTTATCCGCGGTACCGTCGGCTCAGGTCATGAGTGCCAGCGCACAAGCCCCGGCTTGCTGGCCGGCAACCCTCGCGTTCGCGGCGGGGTGCCCCGGGTGATGACCCGGCCCGGCACGCGGTGTGCCCGGGCAAGCGCGAGCGAAGGGTGCTCCCTGTGTCCGATGTGCTGTCCCCCGGCGAGGTCAAGCTGCGCGACGGCCGGTCCGTCGACTTCGCCAACCTCGACATCGCCGCCACCGCGCCGTGCCTGCGGGTCGTCGCGGACGCGGTCGCCGACCTGCTGCCCTACTACGGCTCGGTCCATCGCGGCGCGGGCGCGCTGTCGCAGCGCTGCACCCGGGAGTACGAGCTGGCCCGGGAGAGCGTCGCGGACGCCCTCGGTCACGGCCCGGGCGAGACCGTGATCTTCACGCGCAACACGACCGACGCGTTCAACCTGCTGGCGCGCGCCCTGCCCGCGGACACCACGGTCGTCACGTTCGACGCCGAGCACCACGCCAACCTGCTGCCCTGGCGCGACACGGCCCGGCTTGCCGCGCCGCGCACCCCGGACGAGGCGGTCGCGGCCCTGGAGGAGCACCTGCGGTCCACCCGAGGCCGAAGCGTGCTCGTCAGCGTCACGGCGGCGAGCAACGTCACCGGCGAGGTCTTCCCGGTCGGGCGGCTGGCCGAGGTCGCGCACCGCCACGGCGCCCGGATCGCGGTCGACGCCGCGCAGCTCGCACCGCACGCACCGGGCGCGCTGGCCGGGCTCGGCGCCGACTACGTGGCGTTCTCGGGGCACAAGCTGTACGCGCCGTTCGGGGCGGGTGTGCTCGCCGGCCGGTCGGACTGGCTGGAGGCCGCGGAGCCCTACCTGGCCGGCGGCGGCGCGAGCGCGCACGTGGCCGACGACGGCGCGGTGCGCTGGGCGAGCGGCCCGGCCCGCCACGAGGCCGGCACGCCCAACCTGCTGGGCGCGGTCGCGCTGGCCACCGCCCTGCGCGCGCTGCGCGAGCGGGAGCACGGCGACCGCGAACAGGCCCTCGTCCGGCGGCTGCGGGCCGGCCTGGCCGCCCTGCCGCACGCCGAGGAGCTGCGGCTGTTCCCGGCCGATGCCGAGCGGGTCGGCATCGTGTCCTTCGCGCTGCTGGACCGCGACCCGGGCGCGTTCGCCGACGAGCTGGGCCGCGACCACGGCATCGGCGTGCGCACCGGGCTGTTCTGCGCGCACCCGCTCACCCGCCGCCTGCTGGCCGAGGCCGCCGCGCGCAAGGGCGCCGCCGCGGCACCTGCTCAGGCGATCCGCGCCAGCATCGGCATCGGTACGACCCTGGAGCACATCGACCGGCTCCTGGCCGCATTGCGATAGATCGCCTGGTGTAAGCGACGGTAGAGAAAATAGCCCACATCGATCGGCTACTCGCCGCCCTGCAGTAGGTCGCCCATCGCGGCGACCCGGTCGAGGACGGCGGACGGGGTCAGGTCGGCGGCGGTGAGCTCGCCGGCCTCGACCTCCTGCCAGGTCAGCGGCGCACTCACGGTCGGCGTCTCGCCCGCACGCAGTGAGTAGGGCGCGACGGTGGTCTTGAACGCGTTGTTCTGGCTCCAGTCGATGAACACCTTGCTGGGGCGCAGCTGCTTGGCCATCTTGGCCACGACCAGGCGCGGGTGCGCCGCGGCCAGCTCCTCGGCGAGGGCCTTCGCGTAGCCGCTGACCTCGTCGGCGGGCTCGTCGCCGGGCAGCGCCACGATGAGCTGCATGCCCTTGCGGCCCGAGGTCTTGGCCACGGCGGACAGCCCGTCCTCGGCCAGCCGCTCGCGCATGAGCAGCGCGACCTGGTAGCACTCGGGCAGCCCGGCCGGCGGGCCCGGGTCGAGATCGACGACGAGCTGGTCGGGGTCGAGCGCCCGGCCCTCGTCGTCGACGCGCCACTGCGGGGTGTGCAGCTCCAGCGCGGCGAGGTTGGCCAGCCACACGACCGTGGCCAGCTCCTCGACCACGATGAAGTCGATCTTCTCGCGGTTCTTCGACGAGCCGGGGACGGGCAGGCGCACGGTGCGCACCCAGTCGGGCGTGCCGGCGGGCGCGTTCTTCTCGAAGAAGCTGGCGCCGTCGACGCCGTTGGGGTAGCGGGTGCGGGTGAGGGGGCGGCCTTCGAGGTACGGCAGCAGGGTCGGCGCGATGCGCGTGTAGTAGTCGAGGACCTCGCCCTTGGTGAAGCCGGCCCGCGGATACAGCACCTTGTCGAGGTTGGAGATCTCGAGCTGGCGGCCGGCGACCTCGACCCGCAGCCGGTCAGGCATCGTGCACCTCCTCCGGCGCGAGGTCCGGGCGGATCCGCAGGAACCGCGGGAAGCGCAGCCGGCCGTCGCGCGTGCGGTGGCCGAACTTGACCTCGACGACGAGGCTCGGGTCGACCCAGACGGCGCCGCGGGCGTCCTCCCGCGGTACCGATGCGCCGAACGGGTTGTTGCTCGTCGACAGCGGCTCGAGCGCGGACAGCAGCGACCGTTCGGCCGCGCCGGAGATCCCGCCGCCGACCCGGCCCCGGTAGGCGAGGCCGTCGGGGGTCGGCACGCCGACCAGCAGGGCGCCCAGCGCGCGCTTGCCCGGCCGCCAGCCGCCGACCACGAACTCCCGGCTCTCGTCCAGCTTCACCTTGATCCAGTCGGCCGTGCGAACTCCCTGGTGGTACAGCGAGTCGGCCCGCTTCGCCACCACGCCCTCGAGGCGGTTCTCCCGGCTCGCGGCCACGGTCGCCGCGCCGTCGTCGAAGGACGGCGGCACGACCGCGCGGGGCCCCAGCGCGAGGCGCTCGAGGCGTTCCCGGCGGATTCGGTACGGCAAGGAGACCAGCTCCTCGCCCTCCGCCCGCAGCGCATCGAAGACCAGGTAGGTGACCGGGACGGTGGCCGCGAGCCGGGCGGCCCGGTTGGGCTCGCGCACGTGCATGCGCTCCGCGAGCACCTGGAACGACGGCTGACCGGCCTCGTCCATGGCCACGACCTCGCCGTCGAGCACCGAGTCCGACAGACCCCGCCCGACGTTGGCCAGCTCCGGGTATGCGGCCGTCACCTCGGCCCCGCTGCGCGCGAAAAGCCTGGTCCGGCCCTCGAGGACCACCGCGATCGCGCGGATGCCGTCCCACTTGAACTCATAGGCCCAGCCGGGCCCGGTGGGCAGCACGCCGGGCGAGGCGAGCATCGGAGAGGGCGGGCCGGCCATGTCCACACCATAGTTCGCCTGCGAGTTCCTCGCGCCCGGCTCGAAACGATGCGATTCTGGTTACGAAGGTCGACATCCTGCGGAAAGGGTTCTTCCCATGCGCGCGATCTGGAAGGGCGCGGTCTCCTTCGGGCTTGTCTCGATCGCCGTGCGGCTGTACTCGGCGACCGAGGAGAAGGACATCCGGTTCCACCAGGTGCACCGCGAAGACGGCGGACGGATCAAGTACAAGCGGGTCTGCTCGGTCGACGGCGAGGAGGTCGCCTACGACGACATCGCCAAGGGCTACGACCTGGGCGGCGGCGAGATGGTGATCCTGACCGACGACGACTTCTCCGACCTGCCGCTGACCACCAGCCGCGCGATCGAGGTGCTGGAGTTCGTGCCCACCGAGCAGGTGGACCCGATCCTGTACAACAAGGCCTACTACCTTGAGCCGGAGCAGACGGCCGCCAAGCCCTACGCCCTGCTGCGCGACGCGCTGACCAACACCGAGCGGGTCGCGATCGTGAAGGTGGCCCTGCGCCAGCGCGAGCAGCTGGCGACCCTGCGCGTGCGCGACAACGTGCTGGTCCTCAACACGATGCTGTGGCCCGACGAGATCCGCGCCGCGAAGTTCGACATCCTCGACGAGGACGTCACCGCGCGCCCGGCCGAGCTCGCGATGGCCGGCTCCCTGATCGAGTCCATGGCCGCCGACTTCGACCCGTCCACCTACACCGACAACTACCGCGAGGCCCTGCAGGAGGTCATCGACGCGAAGGTCGCCGGCCGCGAGGTCGTCCAGCCCGAGGAGGCCGAGGAGGCCCCGGCCGCCGCGGTGGACCTGATGGCCGCCCTGCGCGCCTCGGTCGAGCGCGCCCGCGCCGCCCGCGGCGAGGAGCCCGCCGCGGCGTCGTCGGACGAGGAGGACGAGGGGGAGAAGAAGCCGACCCCGATCAAGAAGGCCGCGGCCAAGAAGGCCACCCCCGCGAAGAAGACCACGGCGGCCAAGAAGACCGCGGCGAAGAAGTCGGCCTAGAGGGGCCTAGAGGGCAGGCATCCGGAACTCCGGCGGATCTTCCCAGTAGGGCAGCCGCCGGCTCACACCATGGTCGCGAGGTCCAGTCACCACGGTGAGCTTCCACTACGAAGTGGCGTGCGTGAAATAGACCGTCCTGGACGCCCGGTCGAGCAGCAGCCCGGGCCCGATCTGCTGCCACTGCGGTGACGGCGGGGCGAAGGGGCGAAGGTCCTCGGGGATGTCGGGGGACGGCGCCGGTGACGCGGTCGTGGACAGCTCGGCGGCCTTGGCGTCGGTGACGACCACGAGGCCGTTCATCTCGTAGTCCATCGGGCCGATCTCCGGGCACGCGCGGGGCCGGGCCTCGTGCTCCTGCCAGTGGACGGACTGGATCGGCTCCAGCTCGGGGTACATCTGGCGGATCCGGGCCGGCTCGGTGAACACCGCGGTCTTCGTCGGCTTGGTCGGGTCGGCGCAGCCGGCGAGCCCCGGCACCCAGTCCTTGAATACCGAGGCCACGCCGCAGGCCGCCACCACGCACGCGATGACGGCGGCCGTGACGAACAGCGCGATCTTTGCCGGGCGGGTCACCCGTTGATCTGTACCACCTCCAGGGTCCCGCCCGCATAGTCGGCCCGGACCCGCTTCTTGTCGAACTTGCCGACGCTCGTCTTCGGCACCGCCTCGATGAACGACCAGCGCTCGGGCAACTGCCAGCGGGCCACCTTCTCCGACAGGAACTCGCGCAGGACGGCGGCGTCGGCGCTCGCGCCCTCGCGCAGCACGACGGTGGCCAGCGGCCGCTCGCCCCACTTGTCGTCGGGCACGCCGACCACGCAGGCCTCGAGCACCGCCGGGTGGGCCATCAGCGCGTTCTCCAGGTCGACCGAGCTGATCCACTCGCCGCCGGACTTGATGACGTCCTTGGCGCGGTCGGTGAGGGTGAGGTACCCGTTGGGCGTGAGCGTGCCGACGTCGCCGGTGCGCAGCCAGCCGTCCTCGAACTTGTCCGGGTCGGGGCCGTCCTCGCCGATGTACTGCGCGGTGATCCAGGGCCCGCGCACCTGCAGCTCGCCGACGGACTTGCCGTCGCTCGGCATGACCTCGCCGCCCGGGCCGACGATGCGCCCCTCGACGCCGGCGGGGACGCGGCCCTGGGTGTACCGGTACGCCCACATCTCCGGCCCCTCCAGGCCGTGCGGAGCGCGGGCGATCGAGCCGAGCGGGGACATCTCGGTCATGCCCCACGCGTGGATGACCTGGATGCCGTAGCGGTCGGCGTAGGCGTGCATCAGCGCCGGCGGGCAGGCCGAGCCGCCGATGACGACCTCCTTGAGCGAGGACGTGTCGGTGGGGTTGGCGTCGAGGTACGCCAGCAGATCCGTGAAGATCGTGGGCACCGCGCCGGCGAAGGTCGGCCGCTCGGCCGCGATCATCTGGGCCAGCGGCGCGGCCTGCAGGAACCGGTCCGGCATGACCAGCGAGGCGCCGCTCATGAGGGCGGCGTAGGGCAGGCCCCAGGCCATGGCGTGGAACATGGGCACGATGCACAGGTCGCGCACCTGCGGGCCGAGGCCGAAGCTCTCCGCCATGCACACCTCCATCGAGTGGAGGTAGATCGAGCGGTGGGAGTAGGCGACGCCCTTGGGGTTTCCGGTGGTACCGCTGGTGTAGCACAGCGCCGCCGCGTCGTCCTCGTCCACGGCCGGCCAGTCGAAGGTGTCCGGCCGGCCCTGCAGCAGCTCGTCCCAGCGGTGCACCGCGACGCCGTCCTTCTGCAGCTTCGCGGTGACAGTCTGCCAATCTTGTTGGTCGCCCACGACGACGATGTGCCGGATCGTGGTCAGGTGCGGCAGCACGCCGGCCAGCAGCGGGATCAGCGTCGAGTCGACGATAACGACCCGGTCCTCCGCGTGGTTGGCGATGTAGATCAGCTGCTCGGGGAACAGGCGCAGGTTGAGCGTGTGCAGGACGGCGCCCATGCTCGGCACGGCGAGGTACGCCACCAGGTGCTCGGCGTTGTTCCACATCAGCGTGCCGACCCGCTCGTCGCCGGTCACACCGAGCTCGCGCAGGCCGTGCGCAAGGCGGGCGGCCTGGCGGCCGACCTCGGCATAGCTGGTGCGGCGGGAGCCCTCGCCGGTCCAGGTCGCGACCTCGGAGTCGCCGTGGACGGTGCTGCCGTGCTGCAGAATGCGGGAGATCAGGAGGGGTGTCTTCATCATCGTGCTGCGCATGAGTTGCACGCTAATGTGCCCTGCGCCACATTGGAACCCCGCGCTTACTCGTCGGTAACCGCCCTTGATACGAAAAGTCCGGCACCTCCGGTGCCGGACTTTTCGGACTTATCGTGATTTTTATGTATCCGCCCGCTTAGAAGGCTCCGACCTTGGCCTCCATCTCGGCGGCCGCCTCCTCGCCGTCGGCCGGTGCGGGCGCGGCGCCCTGCAGGGCCTTGTTCGGCAGCGCCACCGTGATGAGCGTGCCGACCAGCGCGACGACCGCCGCCGACATGAACACCGGGTGCAGCGCGTTGACGAAGATGTGCTCGACCATCTGCAGCTGCGCCGGGGGCAGCGCCCGGACCTGCGCCGGAGCGTTGATCGACACGCCGCCGGCCGCGCCGTGCATCTGCTTGGCCAGCTGGTTGTTCATGACCGCGCCGAGCGCGGCGACGCCGACCGAGCCGCCCAGCGAGCGGAAGAAGGTCGCCGCCGACGTACCGGCGCCCATGTCGCGCAGCTCGAGCGAGTTCTGCACGGCCAGGATCAGCGGCTGCATCGCCAGGCCCAGGCCCACGCCGATGACGGTCATGTAGATGAACGCCTGCCACAGCGGGGTGTTGACCTGGAGGCTGGTGAACAGCAGCAGGCCGGTGCCCATGATCACGGTGCCCGCGACCGGGAACCACTTGTAGCGACCCAGCTTCGAGATGACCCGGCCGGCCACGATCGACGTCACGATGACGCCGGCCATCATCGGCAGCATCAGCAGGCCGGAGCGGGTGGGCGTGGCGCCCTTCACGATCTGCAGGTACAGCGGCACGTAGATGATCGAGCCGAACATCGCGAAGCCCAGGATGAACGTCGAGACGTTGGCCAGCGAGAACGTGGCCCGCTTGAACAGCCGCAGCGGCAGGATCGGCTCGTCGGCGCGGTTCTCGACGATCACGAAGAGCGCGGCCAGCACCGCGAAGCCGGCGAAGAGGCCGATGATGGTGGCGGAGTCCCAGGCGTACTCGTTGCCGCCCCACGACAGCGCGAGCAGCAGGGCGCTGCAGCCGGCGACCATCAGGGTGGCGCCGAGGTAGTCGACGCGGTGCTCGCGGCGGGTGTGCGGCACGAGGCGCAGCACGCGGCCGCAGACATACAGGGCGAAGATGGCCAGCGGCACGTTGATGTAGAAGATCCAGCGCCAGTCGTTCTCGGCGAAGTAGCCGCCGACCAGCGGCCCGGCGACCGAGGAGATACCGAACACGGCGCCGAACAGGCCCTGGTACCGCGCCCGCTCCCGCGGCGCGACGACGTCCGACACGATCGTGAACGCGAGCGTCATGAGACCGCCGGCGCCGATGCCCTGCAGCGCGCGGGTGGCGATCAGCTCGGTCATGTTCTGCGAGAGGCCGGCCAGCAGCGAGCCGGCGAGGAACGTCGCGATCGCGAACAGCAGGACCGGCCGGCGGCCGTAGAGGTCGCTGATCTTGCCGTACAGCGGCGTCGACGCCGTCGAGGCGAGCAGGTAGGCCGTGACGACCCAGGAGTAGTGGTCGAGCCCACCGAGGTCACCGACGATCGTCGGCAGCGCGGTGCCCACGATCGTCTGGTCGAGCGCGGCGAGCAGCATCCCGGTCATCAGGCCGCCCATCAGCAGCATGATCTGCCGATGGGCGAGAGTCGGCCGGGCCTGTTGCTCCGGCGGCGCGGTGGTCATCGAGCGTCCCTTTCGAAGGTTGTGCCAGTCTGCGGGAGTCGTTCGGCGATCGACTCGTTGAGCCGGGTGAAGAGCTCCGCGAAGAGCTGCCGCTGCCGCGGTGTCCACCCGGCGAGGAGCTCCTCCCAGATGGCCAGCCACCGGTCCCGGTTCTCGGCGAAGACCTCGCGCCCCAGTTCGGTGACCTCGACCAGGCTCGCCCGCTTGTCGGACGGGTCCGGCAAGCGGCGCACCAGCCCGGCGTTCTCCAGCGCGGCGACCTGCCGGCTGACCGTGGAGAGGTCGAGGCTCACGTCGGTGGCGAGTGCCGACAGCCGGAACGGTCCGTCGACCGCGATCCGACTCAGCAGTACGTAGGCGGGGCGCTCGAGGCCGCGACCGGCCTCGTTCCATTTGAGCGTCGCGAAGAGCCGCTCGGACAGCCGGATGAACCGGCCGACCTGCCGCCCGATGGCGGCGTGCTCGCTGTCCTCGTCCACGCTCGTGGCTCCCCCGTCGGTCGATACTTGCTTGTCACAAGCATCGGTATCCCGGGCGGCCTACATCAACTTATTAAGGCGTGATGAGCGTTACTGCGGTTCGCGACCTGCAGATCTATTCCTCGCGGCCGAACTCATAGCGATCAGCCGGATACGCCTTGTCACCGAGGACGAGCACAGGCACGCCTTCTTGCATGCTGTGCTCTTTCTTCTCCGACGGCGTGGGCATGCGGGCGGTGACGACCTCGCCGGGGTGCAACCAGATGCGCTCGCGGGGCTGAAGGGAGCGAACGCGGCTGCGATATCCGCGCTTGCTCTCTACAAGTCCCTCGCTGCGCAGGTGCGCCATGGCGTCTCGGATGGTGTCGCGACCGACGTCATGCTCCTCGGCCAAATACTTCTCCGAGGGCAGCAAACTCCCTGGTGGGAGCTCACCACTGATGATCTGTTGCCGTATCGCGTCCGCGACCTGTCGATAGAGAGACAGGCCCGAACTCCGGGAGATCATGCTGGCGACCATACGAATGTCAATCGGCCGCGGTTTCTGTAGCCTTAGGGCCCATCATAGTATCCTTGTGGACGAGCGCGGGGCCGGGCTGGGCGGTCCGCCCCCGCGCTCATCCCCCGAGACGGGGTGTGGCGCCCGTTCCACTGCTGCGAGCCGCGCGGGCGCCACACCCCCCAACCCGAAAGGACGAACCCATGGCAGTCGAGGAAGAGCCCCTGACCCCGATCGCCGGGATCGACCTCCGCTTCCTGAACGCGGTCATCACGGAGGACGAGGGCGAGCCGATCCTGCTCGTCGACGACGGCGACGTGCAGATCGAGTTCACGTCGGGCATGAACGGCAGCTGGGAGCAGGCCATCGTCGGCGCACAGCGCCTGGCCTCGACGGCCCTCGAGTACGCCGCCATAGTTCGCCGGCGCCCCGGCCCGAGCTAGCCCGGCTCGCCCGCCCCGCACCCCACACGTCGCCACTGGCTGTCCCAGGGCGGCTTTTTCATGCTCCGCAGGTCCGCCCGGCAGCTCCGTCATCTGCGGTCACCCATAGGCGCCCGCCGTGACCCGCGTTACTGTGATCGCCATGGGCATGCTGTGCGCGGTGAGTTTCAATCGCTACGGGCGGCTGTTCTACTTCGACCCCGGTGACCTGAAGCCGCAGGTCGGCGACCGGGTGCTGGTGCCGACCGACGACGGGCCCGAGGTGGCCGAGTGCGTATGGGCCGCCCAGTGGGTCACCGAGGAGACCGAAGGCTTTCCGCGCCTGGTCGGCCTGGCCGGCGACGACGACCTGCGCCGCGACGAGCTGCTGCGCAAGCGGAAGGCCGAGGCCAAGGTCGCGGCGAAGCGGCTCATCCGCGACCACGAGCTGCCGATGAAGGTCGTCGCCGTGGACCACGTCCTGGACTCCGCGGGCGGCGCCGGCGCGCGGACGACGATCTACTTCACCGCACCCCATCGGGTGGACTTCCGGTCCCTGGTGCGGGACCTGGGCGCCACGCTGCACTGCCGGGTCGAGCTGCGCCAGCTCTCGGCGCGCGACTCCGCGCGGGTGCAGGGCGGCATCGGCTCGTGCGGTCGCGACCTGTGCTGCGCCACGTTCCTCAACGACTTCGAGCCGGTCACCATCCGCATGGCCAAGGACCAGGACCTGCCGTTGAACCCGCTGCGCATCTCCGGCGCCTGCGGCCGGCTCATGTGCTGCTTGAAGTACGAACATCCTCTATATCAGGCATTTCAGGCGACGGCCCCCGCGGTTGGGGCGCGGGTGAGCACCCCGGACGGCGAGGGCCGCGTGGTCGGCCACAGCGTGCCTCGCGACTCGGTCATCGTCCGCATGGACGCCGACGGCTCCCGCTGCTCGTGCAGCCGGGCCTCGGTCTGCGGATCGCGCCAGGCCTACGAGGAGCGCCACGGCTAGGCCGGCGCCGCGTCGACCACCCGCAGCGCGGGCTTGATCTCCTTGCGGTACTGAATACGGACCGGTTCATCGGATGCCGCTGCGGTCCGAACCGGCGCGCACGGGTTCCTCGTGCACGGCCAGTTCGCGCCGGCGGAGCTGCTGCACCAGGCGGCGGGCGGCGGCCAGCTCCCCGGCGGGCTCGGCCACGCTGAGCGCGGCCGGGGCGCCCAACGCCGCGATCGCCGACCGGCTCGACCTCGCCGAGAAGACGGTGCGCAACCGGGTCAGCCAGATCGTGCACTGGCTCAGCCGCACGGGGAGCCGTTGACGGCGAACGCGGTCGGGTTGGGGTTGCGCCCCGCCCAGGTGCCCTGCAGGCCGAAGGTCAGCGACTTGCCGGCGTCGAGCACGGGCTGGTCGCCCGTCGGGCCGACCGTCAGCACCGCGCCGTCCTGCCTCGCGACCGCGTTCCAGTAGCTCAGCAGCTTCTGCCCGGCCGTGTAGCTGAAGGTCATCGACCAGGCCCGCATCGGCGCCGAGCCGGTGTTCGTGAGCGTCACGTCGGCGACGAAGCCGTTGTTCCACTCGCTGCGCTTGACGTACACGACCTGGCACGTGCGCGTCTCGGCCACCGTCGTGCCGACCGTGGCGGGCGCGGCCGGTGCGCTGCTGCCGGCGGGCGGGCGCGCGGACGCGCCGCGCGACGCGGTCGGGCTCGCCCCGCCCGCCGACGGGGAGCGCCCAGGCGCGGGAGAGACCCCCGCGGTCGCCGGGCCGTGCGTCGCCCGCGGGTCGAAGGGCAGGCCGGTCTCCTGCGCAGCCAACGGCATGGTGCGCCCGTCGGGCGTCGCGAGGATCAGAACCGCCGCCAGTGGTACCAAGGAAGCCGCCGCCGCAACGATCAACCGCACCCGCCCCGAGGGCCGGCGCGTGCCCGCGACCACGGCGGCGGGCACGGTCGCGGTGACCCGGGTGCCGCCGCCCGGGCGCGACCAGACGCTCAGGTGCCCGCCGCACAGGCGCGCCCGCTCGTGCATGCCGACGATCCCGTGGTGGCCGTCGCGCTGCAGGTAGGCGAGGCCGTCCGGCACGGCGAACCCGGCGCCGTCGTCGCGGACCTCCAGCGTGATCCCGTCGCCGTCGCGCCCGAGCGTCACCGCCACCGTCTCGGCCCGCGCGTGCGCGGCGACGTTGCGCAGCGCCTCGCGCAGGATCCAGCACAGCTCGATGCCGGCCTGCGGCGCCGGGTCGGCGTCGCCGGCGTCGTCGAGGCCGGCGCTGTGCAGGATGACGCCGATGCCGGTGCGCGCCGACCACTCCTGGCTGATCGCGGCGACCAGGTCGGACAGCGGCGCGTCGGCCGGGCTGGTGCGCAGCTCCTCGATCAGGCCGCGGGCGTCGCGGGCCGCCTCGCGCCTGCCGTCGCGCCGCGTCGCGGCCAGGCGGCCGGCTCGGTCCGGCTCGTCGAGGCTGTCGGGCAGCGTCGCGGCCGGGCGGCCGGCCCGGTCCGGCTCGTCGAGGCCGTCGGGCAGCTTCGCGGCCAGGCGGCCGGCTCGGTCCGGCTCGTCGAGGCCGTCGGGCAGCGCGGCGGCGCCGAGCGCGATCGCGTCGAGGGTCTTGCTGAGCGAGTCGTGCATCTCGCCTGCCAGCCGGGCCCGCTCGTCGGCGGCGGCCGCCGCGCGGACGCGCTCGCCGCGGGCCGACCAGCGCCGCCAGGCGTAGAGCGCGGCGACCGGCAGCGCGCCGGCGGCCGCCACGGCGACCTTGGCCTCGACCCCGTCGGCGAAGAGCAGCAGGGGCAACGCGAGCAGCGCGCCGGGCCAGTACAGCAGCGCGCCGCCCAACGCCGCGGCGAGGATCAGCCCGATCGCGGCGGGCAGCGGCGCGAGCACCGTCGCGGCGGCGGCCACGGCGGCGCCCGCCACAACGAGCGCCGCGCACAGGCGGAGGCGGAGGTGATCACCCATGGCCCGTCGAGTATCACACCCCGGGTCCCCGGATCTCGGCCTCGTACGCGACAGGTCACCGGCCGGCGGCCAGCGCTGCAGCTCGGCCGGCCCAGCGCACGTCGCCCGGGCGCAGGGCCGCTGGGCTGCTGGGAACAAGCGTTACGCGAACAGCGGGTCGATGCCCGCCCCGATGCAGACGAACCCGGCCGCGGCCGCCGCAGCCTCCGGATCGGCCCGCCGCAGCGCCGCCTGCGCCTCCGCCAACGCCGCCGCCGGCGACCTCCCGGCGGCAAGCCCTTCGTGGAACGCCACCATCAGCGGCCGAGTCGTGGCATCCGGCACGGGCAGCACCGAGGCGACGAGCTGAGCCGCCCCGCGCGCCAGGAACGCCACGCCGAGCCCCATGAGCTCGTCGCCGGTCCGCACGACCGGCCGGCCGCTGTCGCAGGCCGCCAGGACCAGGGTGTGCGGCACGCGCGGCAGGCGCTCCACGTCGTACACCATGAGCGGGCCGTCGGCGAGCTCGATGTCCGAGAAGAGCGGGTTCTCCGCGGACAGGCGGCCGTGCGCGGCGAGGTGTACCAGGCCGGCGTCCGGCAGGGCGGCGAGCACCGCGCCGACCGTGGCCGCCGCGCCGGTGAGGGCGGCGCCTCGGTGTACCGCGGCGACCGCCTCCGCCTCGGGCGCCGCGGCGGGCAGGCGCGGACCGGCGACCGCCACGACCGAGCGGGCGGCGGGACGGCGGGCTCGGGAGCGGTACCAGAGCGACGCCGACGGCGCCACGGTCACCGGCCGGCCGGCGCAGGAGGGCACCAGCGACCACGGCAGGCTGTGCAGAGGCCCGGTGGGCACGACGACCAGGGGCCGCTCGTCCACTTCGGACAGCGGGCCGAGCAGCAGCGCGTCGAGCCGCGCTGCGGTGTCGGCCAGCAGCGCCCGCGCGGCGGCCTGCGCCGCGGCCGAGCGGCGGGCGTGGCGGCGCACCGCGAACGTGACCCGCTCGATGAGGTCACCGAGCTCGGCCGGGGAGCGCGTCTCGAGGCGGTGCACCCGCACCCGGCCGTCGACGACGGTGACGGCATGGAGGCGCCCGTCCCGGCGCACGTACTCCACCAGCGCCCACTCCCCGAGCGCCGCCCCCAGCTCGCGGGCCGCGACCGGGCGCGCCGGCCCGCCCCCGGCCGCGGCGCCGATGTGGCGGCTGCGGTCCCGGATGCGCCGCTCCAGCGCCGCCTGCCGGCCCACCAGGGCCGTGGACGCACCCGCGGACAGCTCGCGGGTCACGGTGCGCAGCCGGGCCAGCAAGGCCGTCAGCTCGGGGTCCTCGGGCGGCAGCACCGGCGGCGCGAGCAGCCGGCTCGCCCGGGCGCGCTCGGAGAACTCCAGCAGCGTCTCCGGCCGGCCGGTGTCCAGCGCCGCGTCCAGCCCGAGCGCGAGGAGGTCGGCGCGGTGCGCGGCGGCGTGCACCCGCAGGTCGGTGGCGCCCATCGCCGAGCCGTGCTCGTCGAGGATGCGCAGCCCGGCGCGCGCGGCGGACAGCACCCCGCGCAGGTCGCCGGCGGCGCGGTGCTGGAGCGCCCGGGCGTACCAGCCGCGCGCCCGCACCAGCGCCGGACCCCGCGACCGGGCGGCGCCGGCGGCACGGTCGAGATAATGCCTCTCGCGCTCGCCGCCCGGTGGCGCCAGCAGCGCGGCCACGACGGCGGCGTCGAGCGCGGCGCCGGGCCAGCCCGCGGCGTCGAGGGTGGCGACCATGGCGTCCACGACCGCGGGCGCGACGCGCGGGCGCCGCCCGGCGGCGAGCCGGGCCCGCAGCAGGTTGAGGCGGGCGAGCTCGGCCCAGGCGCGCCGGTCCTGCGCGCGGAAGCGGCGCAGCGCGGCCGCCGCGTGCCGCCCGGCCGCGGCCGGGTCGCCCGCCAGCAGCTCGGCCTGGGTGAGCAGCAGCTGCACCTCGGGCACCTTGAGGCGGCGCCGCTCCCGGCCGAACGTCGCCACGGCCCGCTCCGCCGCCGCCTTCGCCTCGGCGATCAGCCCGACGGACAGCAGCAGCTCGGCCCGGTCCTGGTACAGCGTCCCGAGCTGCGCGCCGTGCGCGGCGATGATCCGCTCGGCCCGGTCGAGGTGGCGCAGCGCCGCCGGCACGTCGCCGCGCAGCGTCTCCAGCAGGCCGAGGTGGTTGGCGATGAGGCCGATGGTCAGCGGGCGGCCGAGCTCCCGGGCGAGCGCCTCGGCCTCGGCGAGGTCGCGCCCGGCCACGGCGAACGCGTGGCGGTCGGCGTGCACGAGCGCGCGGTTGACCAGCATTCGCTGGACGCCGAGCAGGTCCGCCTCCCGGCGCAGCACCCGCCGCGCGGCGTCGTACTCCGCGAGCGACTCGTCGATGCGGCCCATCACGTGCAGCACGATCGCGCGCTGGGCCCGCGCCCGGGCGGCCGGCGCGCCTTGCAGGTCGGGCAGGGCCGCGTCGATCTCGCGCAGTGCGGCCTGCGGGCGGCCTCGTTGCAGTACCGCAAAGGCAAGCTTGTGCCGAGCCTCGGCGGCCAGCTGCGGCGAACCGGCGCGGGCGCCCCAGGCCGCGGCCCGGCCGAGGTGGCGCACCGCGCCGGCCAGGTCCCCCATGTGCAGCAACGCGTGGCCCCAGGCCCGCTCCGCCGTCGACGCCCCGGCCGCGTGCCCGGCCCGCACGGCACGGCGCGCGGCCCGCTCGGCCAGCGGCAGGCCCGAGCGCGGATCGCGGTCGACGGCGGCCAGCGCCGCCTCCGCCTCGGCCAGCACCAGATCCTCCGGCGGCGAAATCTCGCGCTCGCGCTGTATCACCGCCGTGCCCCCGGGACTCTGTCGCAGGAACGTTCGTGTTCGGACGGGTCGCAAACCCTGTTCCGGGAAGGACACTATCGAGATGGGTCTCGAAGCGGGCAACTCTTCGTACCAACCGGACGAGCTCGTGGTCGATCAGCTGCACCTCGACGCCGTCATGGACCTGCTGCGCGGGCTCGGCATCGGCCCCGCGGCGACCATCGGCTGCGACCACGACGACGGGCTCGGCCTGGCCCGCCTGCGCGGGCTGCACGCCGGCGACGTCGTACTCGACGTCGGCGACGTCCTGTCGCTGGTGCGCCAGCGCGCCGCCGCCGAGCGCGACGGCTGGACGCCGACGATCGGGCTCAACCGCATGGTCGACGCCGTCATCGGCATCGAGAGCCACAAGCCGATGGCCGGATCCCTGCCGATGCCGGTCGGACCCCACCGGGCGCCGGGACCGGTCGGCGGCGTCGACGACGGGCGCAACGTGCGCGTCGGCGTGGTCGACACGCTGGCCGCAACAACAGGCTCGCAGCCGTACCGCTCCGGCCACGCGCTCTTCGTGCAGAGCCTCATCCACCGCTACGCCCCGGCCGCCCACATCGAGTTCGAGGGCGTGCTCGACCCGGAGATCGGCCGCGCGACCTCCTGGGACACCGCACAGGCCATGGTGCGCCTGGCCACCGGCGAGCAGGAGTTGCACGTGCTCAACCTCTCGTTCGGCTGCTTCACCGCCGGCGGCGGCCCGCCGCTGGTCATCGCCCGGGCGGTCGAGCGCATCGCCGCCAAGGGCGTGCTGATCATCGCGGCGGCCGGCAACCACGGCGCGGCCGACGGCCTGATCAACGGGCGCAACCACGACTCCGCGTGCTGGCCGGCGGCGATCCCGCCGGTCGTGGCGGTCGGCGCCGACGACAGCCACGGCGTCAAGGCGCCGTGGAGCCCCGCCCGGCCGTGGGTGACCTGCCAGGCCCCGGGCGTCGACCTGATCGGCGACTACCTCCAGGGCGACGTACAGGTCGACACCGACCTGGTCCCCTTCACCGGCCACGCCCGCTGGAGCGGCACGTCCTTCGCCGCCGCAGTGGTCTCCGGCATGGTCGCCGCGGCCACCGTCCCGGGCGAGCACACCGCGGCCGACGCCCTGAAAGACCTGCTTGCAAAGCCTTCTCCGGTACACCCCTACGTACACCGTTAGCAGATCTCCTGCAGCAAAGCTCCCCTCGCCCGCACCGCTGCGGACGAGGGGAGCCGCCCGGCCGACGGCGCCCCTGTTCTTTACGCCTCGTTCCCGGCTCGCCCACTCCCGCGGGCCCCACGACGCCGCCGCTGCGGCGCTCCGATCGACCGCGGATCGGCGGCGGTCCTACTCTCTGCCTCTCGATTCAGGATGCGGATGAGGCCTCGGCACCCGCGACGGCGGCCGCATCACCAAGACCTGATCCGGTTGTATTTCCTCTCGCGCCAGCCGCTCCGTAGGGCGTCATCCACACAGGACGCTCGAGGGGGAATCGTTGGCTACCAGGGAGGCCGGGCTCGCCGTCGCGGTCGTGGGCACGATCGGCGTGATCGTCGCCGCATGCCTGACGTCGGGCGCGTACCACGAACTGTGTCCCGAATCGATGTGCCGGCCCGACACGCCGGCCACTGCGGCGCGCGAGGATCCGCCGCAGCAGAAGCAACAGCAACCGGAGCAGCCCGCCCCGGAGACCACCGCCCAGAAGGCGACCAAGACCCGCCCGGCCGACGCGTGCGCCGACGGGTACGTCTGGCGCGAGGCCTTCTCCGGCGACCACGTCTGCGTCACCCCGGCCACCCGCGAGCAGGTCCGCCAGGACAACGCCGCCGCCGACCAGCGCCGCAGCCCTGACGGCGGCCCGTACGGCAAGGACACCTGCGTCTCGGGCTACGTCTGGCGCGGCGCGAACGACGCCGACCACGTCTGCGTCACACCCACGATCCGCGACCAGACGGCCCGCGACAACCAACTGGCCGACTCCCGCCGCGCCCACGACTGACCCACGCGGCGGGTTATCCACAGGGGGAGGTTCGGTCTTCCGTGGTGACCGGGGGGTGCCGTACGGTCACGCAGGGAGGTTGCATGGGGCGTGGGATCGATGGGTCGTGAGATCGACGAGGCGTGGATCGAGGAGGCGGTCGAGCGCTACCGCCGCATCGAGGCCCTGCACGCCGAGTTCGACAAGGCGGTGAAGACCGTCGAGGTGACCGTCCGCTCGGCCGATGGCCTGGTCGAGGTGCTGGTCACCGCCGACGGCACGATCCGCGATGTCCGCATCGACGGCCCGCTGCACGACCGGACGAGCGAGACGCTGTCGCGCTCGGTCCGGGAGGCGGTCACGGCCGCCGCGGAAGCAGCGGCCTGGGCCCGCAGCAAGCTGCACGCCGAAACCTTCGGCGACTACCGCGCGCTCGACTGAACGCGCAACGACACGCTCGCCCGAGCGCGTGGTTGCACGCTCGGCTGAACGCACAACGGCACGCTCGCCCGAGCGGGCCAACCGCACAGCTCGCCCGAGCGGGCCACGGCAGGCTCGCCCGAGCACACGCTCGGCTGAACGCGCGACGACACGCTCGCCCGAGCGGACCACCGCACGCTCGACCGAGCGTGCGTCGAACCGATCCGCGGCCGCGCGGACGAACGGGGGTGACCATGCGGCTCGAGGACCTTGCCCACCGGCTGGACTCCGCCGCCGACGAACTGGCCGGCGCGAGCACCACACTGAGCCTCATCGACCCGGGCTCCCGCGCGCTGGGCGCCGACGGCCCCGGCGCTCTGGGCAGCTCCGCCCGCGACCTGCACCGCCTGCTCGCGACCGCCCTGACAGCCCGCGGCGCCGAGGCCGCCGCCCATGGCGCGCGCTTGGCCGAGACCGCACACGCCCTGCGCCAGGTCGCGTCGGGTTACCGCGCCGCCGAGGAAGACTCCCGGAGGGCGCCATGACCGCCCGCGGACGGCATGAGGGGCGGGCGGTCGCATGACAGACGCACTCGACCGGCCGGAGGACGCCACGACCGCCCGCGGCGGGCGTGAGAGGCGGGCGGTCGCATGACTGACGCGCTCGATCGGCTGGCCGCCGTCGGTGAGGACCTGCTCGGGCGGGTAGGAGGTGTCCTGGTCCGCGGCGGGGTGCCCGAGGACGGACCGGTCTGGGAGCTGCTGCGACGGGTCGGCGCGCTGCCGGGCGACGTGCTCGACCATGCGCTGAGCCTCGACGTGGACGGGCTGCGCTCCGCCGCATCGGAGCTGCACGGGGTCGCCGAGCGGTTCGGGGCGCTGCCGGAGCGGCTCGAGGCCGACGTCGGGCGCAGCGCCTGGGAGGGCAGCGGCGCCGAGGCGTTCGGGGTCGTCTGGAACGCCCTCGCCGAGCACATCGGGGATGGCGGCGACCCGGGCACGATCGCCGGGCGGCTCGCCGTCACTGCCTCCTACCTCGACGCCCTTGCCGGGTGGGCCGCCGGGTTCCGCTACGACCTGGCCGAGGTCATCGCGCGGGTCGCGACCTCCGCCGAGGCCGTCACGGTGCGCACCGCCCCGACCGGCCTCAGCGCCGCCGGCGGGGTAACCGGCCTTAGCGCCACCGTCGGGCCGGCCGCAGTCACCGCCGCCGTCGGTTCGGCCGGTCTGAGTGCCGTCGTCGGCCCGGCCGCGGTCGCCGCCGCCGCCGATCGTGAGGTTGGCGCGGCGGCCAACCGCATTGCCGTGCTGGTGCTGCGGTCGGCCGTCGCGGCGATCGAGGCGGCCGGCGAACTTCGCGGGCGGTGGGCGGGGCGGCTGGCCGAGCTCGAGTACCACCCGCCCCTGGTGCCGCAAGGGCCCGCGTTGATCTCCGGTGTCACGCGCGTCAACCTCTGAGCGGCCTCACTGGATCCGGATCGGGCCGTCGATCAGGTGCAGCTCCATCGCGTGGCGCGGCTCGAACCAGGACGCATCCGGGGCCGCGGCCGGGCGGGCGCGCCAGCCGCGGGCGGTGTGCCGCACGCCGATCGGGTAGATCGTCAGCGAGCCGTCCGCGCCGAAATGCATCCGCAGGAAGCCCTTGTAACCGGTGATGCCCTGCCCCGCGAACAGCTCGTTCACGTTCACGTCGAACTTGGACGCGAGAACCAGGTAGAGCGCGAAGAGCTCGCCGGCGGCGACGGCCGACAGCGGGAGGTACAACACGATGGAAAGCAGCAGTGGCAGCGGCCACTTCAGGTCCACGAACGGCAGGCTGAGCCACGCCCAGGTGCCCAGCGTCGCCAGCCCCACGAACGCGGCACCGTGCAGCAGGCCCAGCAGCCAGTGCCGGGGCCTTCGCTGCCCGGCAGCGCGGGGCATGGCCAGCAGGCAGGTGCCCATGACGTCGAGGACCACCATGAGTATCGCCGGCACCGTCACCAACCGCTGCTCCACGCCCGACACCACGCGATCGGCGGCGTTGACGAACGCGAGCATCGTCAGCGTTTGCAGCAGGCCGAGCAGCCCCAGGAACACCGGGTTGCGCCACGGCAGCCGCCAGAACACGCCCAGCGCCAGCCCGCGCGACTGCGGCTTCGTCGGGAACGTGCGCTGCAACGCGAACGTCCGCGACGGGGTCGCCTTGCGCACGAGCGTGCGCACCGGCGGCACCGCGATCTGCTCGGGCAACTCGTGCGTCGGGTACAGGTACGCGCCGCCCCCGCCGCAGGTGATCAGCTCGCGCTCCGGCCGGGAGTACCGCGCATAGTGGTGCAGGTCGCCCGAGATCATGACCCGCACGTCGGCCCCAGTCGGCGCGATGATCGTGCGCACGAAGTAGTCGAGGCTGTCGTAGGCCTTGCGGTCGTCGGTCGACTCCACCCAGCTGGGCGACGGCGGGCAGATGATGACCCGGTCGCCGGGCCCCATGCGGGCCGCGACCGACCGGAAGTACCGCAGCTGCGGATCGTCGATGTAGGCCCCCGCCTGGACGTCAAGGCCCAGCAGCCACCACCGGTGCGGCAGCTCGACGGCGAAGTAGGAGCGGTCCTGCCGGGTCCGCCACCCCCCGACGGCCCCTTCGTCACCGCGGACGAACAGCCGCAGGAATGCCGTCAGCCCGTCGTACCAGTCGTGGTTCCCCGGCACCGCGTACATCCGCGGCTGCGTCCCGTCGCTCGGCCGCTCCGGCAGCGCCGCCCGGAACGGCCCCTTGAACCGGTCCTCGTACTGCTGCCCGCTGGCCGTCGGATAGACCTGGTCCCCGCCGAGCACCAGCACCTCGCCGCGCGGCAGCTCATGCCCGTCGACGCTGAGCTCGGGCTGCGCGAGCAGGTAGGCGACGGAGTACGTGGCGTTGAACCCGTCCCCCGTGTCGGCCGCGTAGTCGACCCACAGCTCCCCGCCGTCGGGCCAGTCGTCGTCGTTGACCTGCCCCGAGTACCCGGCGCTCTCGCGCAGGATCCGGGCCGGCAGCGCGTCCTGGAGCTCCCGCTTGTCGAGGTACGCCCCGAAGAGATCGGCGAGCAGCACCCGCACTGCGGTCCCGCTCAGCAGCACCGGACTGAGCCAGGGCACGGCTCGCCGCGGCGTGAACCCCATCTGTTCCGGATCGAGCCCGGTAGGCCGCCCCCCGACGGCGGGCCCGGCATCGTCATCCTGCTGCGGCAACAACATCAACGGCTCACCCGGTTCGGCGGTAAGCTCACCGGGCGCGGGCGGCATGTCGTCGGGCATCACGGCCCGTGACGTTACCCTCGCGCGCCACGACGGGGAATCCCCTCGCGCACCCCCCGGGTCCGTGCCGTACACTCGGAAGCCGTTGCCGCCTTAGCTCAGTCGGCAGAGCGATTCACTCGTAATGAATAGGTCGACGGTTCGATTCCGTCAGGCGGCTCCACCGGCTTGACAAGCCAAAACGCAGGGTCCGGGAGGTGACTCCCGGGCCCTGCGCCTTTCCGCCGTCGGCCACTGGCCGCGCGCTAGGAACCGAGGCAGACGCGGCGCAAATGCGGACAAATCGCCAGCCCCAAGCATCGGAAAAGGCTGGTCGGCCGCGCCTAAGGGCGAGCATGCGACCCGGCATTCGAGGACGGCCTCGATGCGGCGGGCCGCTTGCCGACGGCGGCCTCGGCGAGATCGTCGGGGACGGTCAGCCGCGCCAGAGGGCGAGCATCATCGCCTCCACGGCGATGCGGGGCTTCACGTTGGCCTCGATGGCGACCCGGCACTCCAGGACGGCCTCGAGGCGGCGCAGGGCGCTCTCCGCCGGCCACTTGCCGGCGGCCGCCTCGGCGAGCTCATCGACGTCGCCGTGGACGGGGTCGACGCCGGCGGCGAACGAGTGCACTAGGACGTCGCGGTAGAAGCCGGCCAGGTCGACCAGGGCGCGGTCGAGCGAGTCGCGCTGGGCGCGTGTGGCGCGGGACTTCTGGCGGCGCTCCAGGTCCTTCAGCTGGCCCGCCGAGCCGCGGGCGGCGCCCGCGGCGCCCTTGCCGGTGCCGCCGGCGCCGAGGGCGGTCTCCAGGGCCGCGCGCTCCTTGGCGTCGGTCTCGACGACGGAGGCGGCGGCCTCGGCCTCGGCGGCCTCGATGAGCGCGCTCGCGGCGTCGAACGCGGCGCCGATCCCGGTCAGCCGGCGCGGCACGGCGAGCACGGCGTCGCGCCGCGTGCGGGCCTGCGGGTCGCGCGCCAGCCGGCGGGCCCGCCCGACGTGCCCCTGCGAGGCGGCGGCCGCCCAGGTCGCGGTCTGCTCGTCGATCCCGTCGCGCCGGTGCAGCACCGCGGCGATGGCGTCGGCGGGCGGCTGGCGCAGCGGCACGACCCGGCAGCGCGAGCGGATGGTGACCGAGATGTCATCGGGGTGCGTGCTGGGCGTGCACAGCAGGAACACCGTGCGCGGCGGCGGTTCCTCGACCGCCTTGAGCAGCGCGTTGCCGGCCGCCTCGGTCAGCCGGTCGGCGTCCTCGACGAGCAGCACCTGCCAGCGCCCCTGCGTCGGTGAGCTGGCCGCGCGCAGGACCAGCGCGCGCATCTCCCCCACCGCGATGGACAACCCTTCCGGCACCACGAACCGCACGTCCGCGTGCGTCCCGCCCAGCGCCGTGTGGCAGGCCTGGCATCGCCCGCACCCGCCCTCCGGGCACTGCAGCGCCGCGGCGAACGTCCGCGCGGCCACCGACCGCCCGGACCCCGGCGGCCCGGTGAACAGCCACGCGTGCGTCATCGCCTGCTGCCCCGCGGCGTCCGGCACCTCGCCCCGCACGATCGCGCCCGCGGCCTCCACCGCCCGCGACAGCGTCGCCACGGCATCAGGCTGCCCGACGAGCTCGTCGAAGATCGGTGGCGGGGTCATACCCGGGTGCCCTTGTCAGACGGGTCCGCTAAGTCCGACTCGTCGGTCAGCTCGTCGCCGGTCAGGGCCGTGGCGACCTCCGCGGCGTCGTGGAGGACGGTGTCGATCGCCGACTCCTCCTCCGGGATCAGGTGGCGGACCCGCTGCAGGATGCCCGCGGCCAGCGCGTCGATCGGGTTGGTCGCGTCCAGGACCAGGTAGCGGCTCGGGTCGGCGGAGGCCAGGTCGAGGAACGCGTAGCGCACGCGCTCGTGGAACGCCAGCGACTCGCTCTCCAGGCGGTCCGCGTCGCCGCGCCGGCCCGCCCGGGCCAGGCCCGCGGACGGGTCCAGGTCGAGCAGGACGACCAGGTCGGGCTTGAGGCCGCCGGTGGCCCACTTCGACAGCCACGACACCTCGTCGACCGGCAGGGTGCGCCCCGCGCCCTGGTACGCCAGCGACGAGTCCACATACCGGTCGCTGATGACCACGGCGCCCCGCGACAGGGCCGGTCGCACGACCGACGCCACGTGGTGCGCCCGGTCGGCGGCGTAGAGCAGCGCCTCCGCCCGCGGCGTCACGGCCTCGGCGCCGTCGGCCGGGCGGTCCAGCACCAGGCCGCGGATGCGCACGCCGATCGGCGTGGCGCCGGGCTCATGGGTGACCACGACGTCCCGTCCGATGCGGCGCAGCGCCTCGGCGAGCAGGCCGACCTGGGTCGACTTCCCGGCGCCCTCGCCGCCCTCGAACACGATGAACAGGCCCTGCGCCGCCTTGGGCTCGGCGGGGCTGAGCGGCCGGCCGCGGATCGACCCGAGCACGTCGGCGAGGAGCGGCACGCCCCTCTTGTCGTCCATCTGGCGAAGGGCGAAGAGGCCCGCGAGCACACCGAGGACGCCGGCGATGGCCAGCAGCGGCCGGGTGCTGGAGACCTCGAAGTCATAGAAGCCCAGGTTGATCTTGCGGGTGCCGCCGGCGCCGACGATGACGCTGGACAGCGAGATGGTCAGCATGAGCACCACGCGGGTGCCCATCTGCACGAAGGCGAACGCCCGGCCGCGCATGTCGTCGGCGACCTCGCCGCCGAGCAGCGTCGTGCCGGACAGGAACGCCATGCCCGCACCGACGCCGACCAGTAGCGCGCCGCCGACCGCGATCGCGAGGTGGGTGGCGAGGGCCAGGATCAGCACGGAACCGGCGGCCAGGATGATCGACAGGCCGAACCAGCGGCGCCGCGACAGCGCGCCGACCAGCTTCGGCCCGGCCGCGATGCCGACGCCCAGGCCGAGGAAGAGCACGGCGAAGAGCAGCGCGAACGCGGCGTCACCGGCGCTCAGCGAGACCGCATAGAACTTGGCGGTGCCGACGACCACGCCGCCGCCGGCGAACGCGCCGAAGATGCCCAGCACCAGGCCGCGCACCAGCGGGGTCTTGCTGACGAAGGCCCAGCCCTGCGTGAACTCGCGGATCATGCCCGGCTTGCGCTCGACGCCGGCGGTGCGCCGGCCGCTGATCTCGCGGATGCCGAAGAACACGGTCGCCGCGGTCGCGAGGAACGTCAGCGCGTTGAACCACAGCGCGATGTTGCTCGGCTCGGCCCACCGCGGCCCGTCCTTGCCGAAGACGCCGACCACCACCCACTGCAGCCCGATGAGCACGAGCCCGGCGGCGACCGGCGTGATGCCGTAGGTCGTGGCGAGGGTCAGCTGGTTGGCCGTCTCCAGGCGGGCCCGGGGCAGCAGGTTGGGAACCGACGCCTCCTTGGCCGGCGTCCAGATCATCGCCACGGTCTCGATGACGAACGTGGCGATGGCGGTCCAGGCGATGATCAGCGCGCCGTCGCTGGTGAACAGCGCCGCGGCCGGGATGGAGGCGAAGAACAGGAAGCGCAGCAGGTCGCAGACGACCATCGTGAACCGCCGGTCGAACCGGTCGGCGAAGACGCCCGCGACCGGGCCGAGGATCAGCGCGGGCAGCAGGCGCACCGCGATGACCGAACCGAACGCCACGCCCTGCGCGGCCGAGTCGGACACCTGCGCTGCGGCGAACGTCGAGGCGGCGAGCAGGCCGAGCCAGTCGCCGAGGGACGACAGGCCCAGCACCGCCCAGAGCCGGCGGAAGGGCCGGATGCGCAGTACCGCCTGGAGTTCCCCGAACCCGGAGAGATCGCTGGTGGCGATGGCGGGACCCCCTTCTCTTCGGGTCTCACGCTACAGGTCACCTCTGACAATTCCGGAAGCGCGGCCAGGTACGCGAGGTTCTTTCATATTCTCGTCCGTCTCGGTACGGTGAGGCGTGTCCAGCTCCCGTGCCGCCCAGCGGGCCCGTTACGACCGGGCCACCGCCGATCTCGATCCGCCGTTCGCGATCGTGGACCTCGACGCCTTCGACGCCAACACAGCGGCTCTGGAGGCCCGCGCGGCCGGCAAGCCGCTGCGCGTGCCGAGCAAGTCGGTCCGGGTGCGCGCGCTGATCGACCGGACCCTGGCGCGGCCCGGGTGGCACGGCATCATGGCGTACACCCTCCCGGAGGCGATCTGGCTGGCCGAGCACGGCACCGCCGACGACATCCTGGTCGCCTACCCCACCGCCGACCGGGTGGCGCTGCGCCGCCTGGCCACCGACGAGAAGCTCGCGGGCACCATCACCGTGATGATGGACGGCCCCGACCAGCTCGACCTCGTCGACGCGCTCGTGCCGGCCGCCCAGCGCGCCGCGCCCGTGCGCGTGTGCATCGACCTCGACGCCTCCTGGCGGCCGGTCTCCGGCGTGCACATCGGCGTGCGGCGCTCCCCGGTGCACAGCGCCGCCGACGCCGGCGCGCTCGCCGCCGCCATCGCCGCGCGGCCCGGGTTCCGGCTGGTGGGCGTGATGTCGTACGAGGCGCAGATCGCCGGGCTCGGCGACGCACCGCCCGGCCGGCCCGTGCGCGGCGCGCTCATCCGGGCGATCCAGGCCCGCTCCATGCCCGAGATCGTGGCCCGCCGTGGCGCCGTCGTCGCCGAGGTCCGCCGCCACGCCGAGCTCGAGTTCGTCAACGGCGGCGGCACCGGCAGCGTCGCCGCGACGGCCGCCGACCCGGCCGTGACCGAGGTCGCCGCGGGATCGGGGCTCTTCGGGCCGTGGCTTTTCGACGGGTACCGCAAATGGCGCCCCCAACCGGCCGCGTTCTTCGCCCTGACGATCGTGCGCCGGCCCAACGCCACCACCGCGACCGCGCTCGGTGGCGGCTGGATCGCCTCCGGCGAGACCGCTCCCACCCGCCAGCCGCTGCCGTGGCTGCCGGATGGCCTGCGCCTCATCGGCACCGAGGGCGCGGGCGAGGTGCAGACGCCGCTGGTCGGCCCGGGCGCGGGCGCGCTGCGGGTGGGTGACCGGGTGTACTTCCGCCACTCCAAGGCGGGCGAGCTGTGCGAGCACGTCAACGAGGTACACCTCGTGCAGGGCGATCGGATCGTGGACACGGTGCCGACGTACCGGGGCGAGGGCAGAGTGTTCCTGTGACCCGGTGGCGGCAGGCGATGGAGGCGGCGCTCTACGGCCCCGACGGCTTCTTCGTCCGCAACGCGCCCGCCGATCACTTCCGCACCAGCGCGCTCGCCTCGCCACTGTTCGCCAGCGCGATCGCAACCCTGCTCGGCCGCCTCGACGAGGCGCTGGGCCGCCCGGACCCGCTCGACCTGGTCGACGTCGGCGCGGGCCGCGGCGAGCTGCTGGTGGGCGTGCTGGCGGCGTTACCGGCGGAGGTCCGCGCCCGGGTCCGCGCCACTGGCGTGGAGCAGGCGCCCCGACCGGGTGAACTGCCGTCCACGATCGAGTGGCGCGCGAGCGTGCCCACCGGCGTCACCGGCCTGCTGATGGCCACCGAGTGGCTGGACAACGTCCCCGTCGACATAGTCGAGCTCGATGAGCATTTTCGCCGTCGGTACCTCCAGTGCTCCCCCGACGGCGTCCAATCCCTCGGCGCCGAGGCCTCCGCGGCCGACGCCGCCTGGCTGGACCGGTGGTGGCCCCTGGACGGCGCCCCGCCGGGCGCCCGGGCCGAGATCGGCGCGCCGCGCGACGAGGCGTGGGCGAGCGCAGTCGCATCGGTGCGGCGCGGCCTGGCGCTGGCCGTCGACTACGGCCACTTCGCCGCCGACCGTCCACTGTTCGGGTCGCTGACCGGCTTCCGCGCGGGCCGGGAGGTGCCGCCTGTGCCCGACGGCTCCTGCGACCTCACTGTCTCCGTTGCCCTGGACTCCCTCGGATCGCCGACCTTGCCGCAGCGCGACGCCTTGCGCCTGCTCGGCGTCGACGGCACGCGCCCGCCCTTGGCAATGGCGTCGTCGGACCCGGCGCGATACGTGCGCGCGCTGGCCAGCGCCTCGGCGGCGGCCGAGCTCACCGACCCGTCGGGCCTGGGCGGGCACCACTGGATCATGCACTGGGTCTGATTCGGCGTTTGGGTATGACTGGCGGTCATACCCGCGGTACCATATCTGCTATGACAACGAAGGTGACCCTCTCGTTCTCCGACCAGACCATCGCCGACGCCCGGCACTGGGCCGAGCGCGACGGCGTGTCACTCAGCGCGTGGATCGACCGCGCCACCCAGGAACGGGCGCTGCGCGAGATCTTCTCGGCCCACGCCGAGGCCGTGCGCCGCGCCAAGATCGATCTCGACGCCACGGCACTCGCCGACGAGGAGGAGATCGCGCTCGTGAACGCCGAGCTATACCGTGGACGGCGTGCGTCGCGGTGAAGTGTGGCTCATCAAGGGAGCGCGAGAGCGCCTCGGCCTGATCGTCAGCTCGGACGTCTTCAACAGCACCGACGTCCCCGTGGTCATCGTCGCCGAGGTCACCGACGCCGAGGAGCTGCGGGACTCGCCGCTGGCGGTGGAGCTCGACGACCTGGTCGTCATGCCCGACCGGCTCTCCTCGCCCTTGAAGCGCTGGTTCACGGAACGCGTGGCCGTGGCCGACACGAGCACGATGCACAACGTCTCGCGCGCCCTGCGCATCCTGCAGGACCTGTAGGAATGACGCTCCGCAACAGCGAGTCACGCTCCGCAGGGGCGATTTGCAAACGCATGTTACGGTGCTGAGTAACGAGCGCGCCGCCGCCGGAGTCTCCTCGTCAACCGCCACGCCCAACACGCGAATCGATCGATGACATGGCCCCTGAGCTGCGGCCTCACGAGGTCCGACCCCGCCGCCCGCGCGCGTTGCACGGGTCGGCGCGGGTTTTTGATGAGCGTCTCAGTGGTTGCGGGATCTAGGGTGACGGTATGACGTCCGAGCTCACGGTCGGCACAGGCGCGGGCCTCGACACCGCCGACATGGTGCTCAACATCGGCCCGCAGCACCCGTCCACGCACGGCGTCCTGCGCCTGAAGCTGGTCCTCGACGGCGAGCGCGTGATCAGCGCCGAGCCGATCATCGGCTACATGCACCGCGGCGCCGAGAAGCTCTTCGAGGTGCGCGACTACCGCCAGATCATCATGCTGGCCAACCGCCACGACTGGCTCTCGGCCTTCTGCAACGAGCTCGGCGTCGTGCTCGCCGTCGAGCGCCTGATGGGCATCGAGGTCCCCGAGCGCGCCGTCTGGCTGCGCACCGCCCTCGCCGAGCTCAACCGGGTGCTCAACCACCTGATGTTCCTGGGCTCCTACCCGCTGGAGATCGGCGCCATCACCCCGGTCTTCTACGCCTTCCGCGAGCGCGAGACGATCCAGGCGGTGATCGAGGAGGCCTCCGGCGGCCGGATGCACTACATGTACAACCGGGTCGGCGGGCTCAAGGAAGAGGTGCCGGCTGGCTGGACCGGCCGCGCGCGGGCCGCGATCGACCAGGTGCGCCGCCGGATGCCCGACCTCGACTCGCTGATCCGCCGCAACGAGATCTTCCTGGCCCGCACGGTCGGCGTCGGGGTGCTCACCGCCGCGGAGGCCGCCGCCTACGGCGCGTCGGGCCCGGTCGCGCGCGCGTCGGGCCTGGACATCGACCTGCGCCGCGACGAGCCGTACCTGGCGTACGGCGAGCTGTCGGTGCCCGTCGTGACGCACTCCGCCGGCGACTGCCACGCGCGGTTCGAGGTGCTGCTGGATCAGGTGTACGTGTCGCTGGACCTCGCGCAACAGTGCCTCGATCGGGTCGACCAGCTCACCGGGCCCGTCAACGTGCGGCTGCCGAAGGTGGTCAAGGCGCCGGAGGGCCACACGTACGCCTGGACCGAGAATCCGCTGGGCATCAACGGGTACTACCTGGTCTCCCGCGGCGAGAAGACGCCGTGGCGGCTCAAGCTGCGGACCGCGTCGTACGCCAACGTGCAGGCGCTGTCGACAGTGCTCCCGGGCACGTTGGTGCCGGATCTGATCGCGATCTTGGGCTCGATGTTCTTCGTTGTCGGAGATATCGACAAATAACGCGATAAGGCCGCCGAGAAGCTGGAATTTCCGAAATTTCCTGGCGAATCGGGCGCAGGCGCGCGAGGCGCCAGGGCACAAGCCGCAGGTCCGCGAGGCCGCAGAGCGCAGGGCACGCAGCGTAGGGCGCAGGGGCGCGAGGCCGCAGAGTGCAGGGCGCACGGACGCGAAGCCGCAAGCAGGGTCAGGCCAGGTCAGAGACGGGCCGGAGCGGAGGCGAGCCGCTCAGGGTCAGGCCGCGGCGGGGGTCAGCGCCAGCGGTCGTCGGAGCCCTCGAAGTCGACGATCTGGCGGGCGGACCGGCTGCGCTGCTCGTCGCGGCCGCCGTTCCAGCCGTAGTCGTCGTCATCATCGGCCGAGCGGGAACGCCGCGACCCACGCTCGTCCTCTCGGCCACCGCCGTACTCGCGACCGCCGGAAGATCCGCCGCCGTGATCGCGGGAGCCTGAGGAGGAGCCGCTGCCGTACTCGCGGCCGCCCGAGGAGGAGCCGGCGTGCTCGCGGCCGGACGAACCCGTGGACATGCCCGAGGTCCAGCGCGACGCGGGCTCGGCCGGGGAGGCGGGCAGGGCCGCCTGTGTCGAGCCGAGGGCCGGGCGCTCCGAACGCCGCACCTCCGACCACCGCGTCGCGCCCGACTCGTCGCGGCGGGCCTCCTCGTACGACGTCTCCGACCACTGGGCATCCGCCCGCCGGTGGCCGCCGTCGCTCATCTCCATGTCGCGTTGGGCGTAGTCCCGCTCACGCTCCCGGCGGGCCTCCGAGCGGCGCGGGCTCTCGGTGCCCGAGTCGTACCGCGGGTCGCGGCGCTGGTCGTAGCGCTCCTCGTCGCGGTCGTCGGCGGAGCCGTGCCGGCCGCCGCGGCGGCCGGAGGAGGCGGAGGACTCGATCGCTGCGCGGTGACCGCCGGTGCTGGGCTCGTCCTCGTACCGCACGCTCGCCCAACGATCCTCGATGCGCACATGCGTGCCGGTCTCGTCGGCGTGCACGGCCTCGCGGCGCTCGCCCATGCGCAGTTCCCGGCCGCCCCGCTCGTCGCTGTGCACCTCGGCCCAGCGGTCGGTGGTGCGCATGCCGGTGACGCCGTCTTCGTCCTCGGGCTCGGGGGCCCGGCGCCGGCCGCCGCCGCGGCGCTCGACGTCGGCGCCGCCGGGGCGGTGCTGGGGCCAGTCGCCGCTCTCCTGCCGGGCCATCCGCTCGCGAAGCAACTGCTCGGTCCACGACTGCTCGCCCGAGTCGTCGCGAGCGCGCTCCCGAGGGGCCCGCGAGGAGTCGCGGGAGCCGCGCTCGACCCACTCGCTGCGCTCGGAACGCTCGCTGCGCTCGACCCACTCGCTGCGTTCCGTGCGGCCGGTCCGCTCCGGGCGGTCGTAACCGCGAGGGCGCTCGCGCTCGTCGGGGCGGTCAGAACTGCGGGGGCGCTCGCGCTCGTCAGGGCGGTCGTAACCGCGAGGGCGCTCGCGCTCGTCGGGGCGGACGGAGACGCGCTCGGAGCGGTCGGGGCGGCGCTGCTGCGGGATGTCGGGCCGCCCGCCGGCCGGGGGCGCGCCGTACACGGTGCCGGAGCGGGCCTCGGTCGGGTCGACGACCATCGTCTTGGTGGTGACCTGCACGGTCTCGGTGTGCCGCAGCACGCCCTGCGGCACGGCGGCCGACGCGCTCGGGTGCGGCGCCGGCGGCGGCTGGGCCGCAGCGCGCTCGATCTGGCCGCGCATCATGTCGACCTGGTTGCGCAGCGCGTCGACGGTCTCGTGCAGCACGCCGATGCGCTCCACGAGCTGGCCGTGCGTGGCCCGGGCGGCGTGGGTGATGTCGCCGCGGATGTCTTCGCGGAGGTTGTCGATCTCCTCGTACACGAGCTCCTCGACGTCGCCGCGCACGGCCTCGCCGTCGCGGCGCAGCGCGATCGACAGGCCGATGAGGAGCACGACGAGGACGGCGAGGACCGCGGCGACCTGCAGCACGAAGCCGCTGCCGACGAGCAGGAGCAGGGCGGCCAGCGGCGAGAGGCCGACGCCGGCCCAGAACAGGAGCTGGAGCAGCTTGGTGCTCCGCTTTACCCCGGTTGTTCCGGTGGTCTCCGCGGCCGGCATGAGCAGAGAACTTACCCGCTCTTCAGCGCAAACGAAATGTCCCCTCGTCCCACTCCAACGAAGCGGGACGAGGGGACCAAATCGGACTAGCCCAGGGAGCCGTCGGAGGAGAACACGAGCACGAGAGAGGCGTTGCCCTTCTTGAGCGCGTCCTTGCTCTGCGGGCCGCCGGCGTCCAGGCTCAGCACCTTGCCGAACTGGATGCCGTACGTCTTCTGCAGGCCCGGCTGGCAGAACGGCCGCTGCGGGCACTCCGCAGGGCCGCCGAGCACGGTCGCCGAGCCCGAGCACTTCGACGCGAAGTCGCTGAGCGTCTTCAGGCCGTACTTCGTCGCGAACTCCGACGTCACCGCGAACGCGTTGCCGTCGGTGGCCGTGGAGGCCTTGCCGAAGGACAGGCCCTGCTTGCCGCCGATCTCCTTGAGCGCGGTCACGGTCTTGTCGACGTCGCCCGACGCGAGCGCGGCGGCGTCCTTGCCGTTGACGGCCTGGTTGATGAACTCGGTCAGTGTCGCGGCGTACTCGGGGACGACCTGGATGTCGCCCTTGGTGAGCTGGCCGTAGTACACCTCACGCTTGCCGATCGTCTGGACGGTGGCGTCGTAGCCGGCCGCCTTGAGCGCGATCTCGTACAGCGCGCCGAGCGTGGCGCTCTCCGAGAAGTCCGCGGCGCCGATCTTGATGGCCCCGCCCTTGCCCTTCTCGATGCCGGCGGTGAGGTTCTCGGCCTTGGCGAAGTCCTCCGCCGCGACCTTGGAAGTCTTGCGGTCGACGTCGACCGCCTTGTTCAGTGCGATGAGCTTGTCCACGGTCAGCGCGGTGGACACCTTGTCCAGCGCCGCGACGAGGGCCGGGTCGGCGACCTTCGTGTTGATCGCCGGGATGATGTTGTCCGCCAGCTGGAGCTTCTTGTCGTCGTCGAGAACCACGAGCTTCTCGCCGGCGACCCCGGCGCATCCGGCACCGCTGACGCTCGGCGGCGCCTGGGTGCCCGAGCTGCCTTCGTCGCCACAGGCGGCGAGGCCCAAGGTGGAAAAGCTGAGAAGTACGCCAAGCGTGGCGCGCATGGCTGTACGCAAGATGGCCCGCCTTCCGTGTCCCGGCGCGATCACTGTGACCGGCCGCGTGTCCGACGGACGGCGCTATCGGCTAAGAAGCCCGCCCGCTTCCAAATAGGCAACCCTGGGGATGGAAATTCGGCAACCGCAGGCAGGCACGTTTTCGTAACGACCGGTTACATACGGCCCGCTGCACGCCTGAGAACGCGGGGTGTGAGCTTGCGCTCTATGACCGCCATCACTGCGTCGATGAGCAGCGCGAGGCCCGCGACGAGAATGGCGCCGGCCAGGATCTGCCCGCCGTGACCGGGCCCGAGCCCGAAGCCGGCCGAGATGATCATGCCGAGGCCGCCACCGTTGACCGCGGTGGCCAGGGTCGCGGTGGCCACGACCGTGGTGGTCGCGATGCGCAGGCCGGTGGCCAGGAACGGCACGGCCAGGGGCAGCTCGACCCGCAGGAGCCGCTGGAGCGAGGTCATGCCCATGCCGCGGGCCGCCTCGCTGACCTCCGGGTCGATCTGGCGCATCCCGGTGTAGGCGTTGGCCAGCAGCGCGGGCAGCGAGAACACGGCGAGCGCGATGACCACGGCCGGCATGCCCAGGCCGATCGGCGTCAGCGTGAGGATGGTCAGCAGCGCCATCACCGGGACCGCCTGCGTCAGGTTCGACAGCAGGACGATCACGCCGGAGGCGGCGCCGCGCCGGCCCAGCGCAATGCCCAGCGGCCAGGCGACCGCGCAGCCCAGGAGTACCGCAAACGCCGAAATCTCGATGTGCTCCTGCAGGCGGTCGATGATCCCGCCCGGATTGGTCCAGTTCAGGGGATCGTTGAACCACACGATGGCGTCGTTGATCACACTCATGCCGTCACCTCCGCTTCGCTCCGGCAGCGGCATGAGCTGAACCTGCGCCCATCATGAGCGGCCCCAACGCCCAGTCCGGCTCGACAAGGCTGCGCGGCGGTCGACCCGGACCAGGCGCCGCTTCGCTCCGTACCGCTCATGCCGCCCGCCTCCTCGTCCACGGGGTCAGCGACCGGCTCACTAGGATCAGCACCAGGTCGAGCACCAGGGCCAGCGCGACGCAGAGCACGGCGGCGGTGGTGATCTCGGCCTTGTAGAAGTTGTTGCGGAAGCCGGCGAGGATCAGCCCGCCGAGGCCGCCCTGCGACCCGACGATCGCGCCGACCGTGACCAACGCCACGGTCGAGACCGTCGCCAGCCGTAGCCCGGTGAGGATGCCCGGCAACGCCAGCGGCAGCTCGACCCGCCAGAGCTGGGCCAGCCGCGTGTACCCCATGGCCGTCGCCGCCTCGCGCACGTCATCGGGCACCTGGAGCAGGCCCGTGAGGGCGTTTCGGATGAGCACGATCAGCGCGTACGACGTGAGGGCCACGATGACCGGCGAGCGCCCGGTGCCCATGAACGGGGCGAGGAAGGCCAGCAGCGCCAGGGACGGAATCGTGTAAAGCACGCCGGCTGATGTCAGAATCGGCGTGGCGAGCGGGCGCACCCAGTACGCCAGCACCGCCAGCGGTATCGCGATGACCACCGCGATCGCCACCGACCAGACCGTGATGACCACGTGGTCGAGGAGGGCATCCCGCAAGGTGTCGTAGTTGTCCTGGACGTACGACCAGGAGAACCAGGGGTTGCCCGCCTCACCGCGAGCCAGGAAGGACATGCGTGGACGTTACCGGGAATCACGGCGCCAACGCGAAGCACGATGCCGCGCCGATCGCGCTCGATCGGCTCCGCAAGGTGTATCCGGACGGCACGGTGGCGGTCGGCGAGCTGAGCCTCGAGATCGGCAGCGGCGAGGTCACCGTCCTCATCGGCCCCTCCGGCTGCGGCAAGTCGACCGTGCTGCGCATGGTCAACCGGCTCATCGAGCCCAGCGGCGGGCGCATCCTCATCGACGGCGCCGAGGTGACCGCGGCCGACCCGGTGCAGCTACGGCGCACCATCGGCTACGTCATCCAGAACGTCGGGCTCTTCCCGCACCAGACCGTGCGGGCCAACGTCGGCACCGTGCCGCGGATGCTCGGCTGGGACCGGCGGCGCATCGCCGAGCGCACCGACGAGCTGCTGGAGCTGGTCGGGCTCTCCCCGGAGCAGTACGCGGGCCGCTACCCGCACGAGCTGTCGGGCGGGCAGCGCCAGCGGGTCGGGTTCGCCCGCGCGCTGGCCGCCGACCCGAAGGTGCTGCTCATGGACGAGCCGTTCTCGGCGGTCGACCCGATCAACCGGGGCCGGCTGCAGGACGAGTTCCTGCGGCTGCGTGCGGCGGTGCGCAAGACGACGATCCTCGTCACGCACGACCTGCAGGAGGCGATCAAGCTCGGCGACCGGATCGCGGTGCTCTCCGATCACGCCCAGCTGCAGCAGTACGCCACGCCGGCGGAGCTGCTGGCCCGGCCGGGCAACGACTTCGTGGAACGGTTCGTCGGCGAGGACCGCGGCATCATGCGGCTGTCGGTGACGCCGATCCCGCGCGACGGGCTACGGCCGGTCGCCGAGGCGGGCGAGGGCGCGCCCGAGGTCCCGGCGAGCGCGACGCTGCGGGAGGCCTTCGGGGCGATGCTCGCGGCCGGCCGCGGCGCCGTGGTGGTGCGCGACACAGACGGGGCCATCGGCGCGCTCACCGCCGCCGACGTGCAGGTGGCCCTGGCGTCCGCGGCGGTGGATTCGGCGGCCTGATTCGCATTTTCCGATGTGGTACTGCATGACGCGGTGCGTCCGCGCCGGCTACGGCCGGCGCCCGGCCATCGACGCCAGGCCCACGATCCAGCCGACGATCAGGCCGTAGCCCGCCCCGCCGGCGGCGTTGACGGTCGCCGCGGAGAACGAGGCGTTGGCCAGCAGGAACGTCGTGATGAACGCGGCGAGCGCCCCCGCGAACATGTAGGCGGCCCAGCCCGACAGGATCGCCGCGACGGTGCCCCGGGCGCTGGCGAGTTCGGCCCCGGCGAGCACGGTGATGAACATGGCCGTGAAGACGACCACCAGGATGGCCTTGAGATCGGCCCCGAGCAGGTCGCGCAGGGACGCGTCGTCGTCGACGGTCCAAGCCGGCCAGGCGAGGGTCTCCAGGAAGACGCCCCGATTGCCGGATTGCACCCAGTGGCCGTACCAGGGGCTGCCGAAGATCAGGACCAACAGAAAGGCCACGAGTGTACCGGCACTCGTCGCGGTGCGGTAGCGAGATCGCGTAGTAACTGCCATGCCGGGATTAGGCCCGGCCGGCGCAAAAACTAAACCGGCGGTGCTCGCGTCAGCTTCCGTGGTTGATGATGTAGTCGATGAAAGCGGCCCTGACCAGGGGTTCGTTCTCACCGTACTTGTGGCCGGTCACCTCGCGCCACAGGGCGACGGCGTCGTCGATCGTCGCGTCGAGCGACCCGATCCATCCGTCCTGCGTGTCGTCGTCGCTGTAGGTGACGTGCGTGAACAGGTCCCAGAAGAACTTGATGTCGCGACGCTGCCGAGCGAGGGCGAATGCGCGGTCCCGCAGCTCCTCGGTCGGCAGCGCGTCGAGCTGGGCCAGCGTGGCGTCCGTCATGGACAAGATTTTATCGGGTGCCCCAGCGTTCCTCGACGCCCCAGCCCCCGTCGCCGTTGCCGTTGGTCGACCAGCCGCTGGTGCGGCTCGACGGCGGCTGCCACGAGTCCTCGGGCTCGGCCGCGCTCACGATCGACGGCGGCGTCCAGCTCTCCTCGCCGGCCTCGCCGGTCACGCTGCGCGGCCGGCCGAAGGTCTCCACGAGCCGGGTCACCACCAGGCCGACCGCGATGGCGCCGGCCGCCAGCGTGAAGGGCTGCAGCTTCCAGCCCTCGGCGTCGGTGTACCGGAGCAGGAGCGTCATGCCGGCGACGGCCAGGATCGTGCCGAAGACCCCGCCGCGGCGGCCGAAGGCGGACGTGCCGCCGACGAGCGCGGCGCCGAGGGCCAGGCCGGTGAACGCCAGGCCGCCGATCGAGCCGTCGGCGGCGAGGACCTCGCGGTGGTCGAGCGCGAGGAGCACGCCGGCGACCGCGGCCAGCAGCGCCGAGCCGGCGATCGACAGGCCCGTGTAGGTCGCCGCGCCGCCGCCGCGGCGGTCGGCCGGGTCGCGGACCGGGCGGAAGCGGCCGAGCGAGCGGCGCAACGGCTGGATCAGCCCGAACGCGGCGCCGCCGGCGGCGATCACGACCACGCCGAGCGCCCACCACACGGCGTGGTGGTGCGGGTCGTAGGCGCCGTTCACGGTCTTCTGGGTGTGCTGGTCGGCGATCCAGGCGACCAGCGCGAGCGAGACGGCGAGGCTCGCCGCCCAGCCGGGCACGTGGAACGCCACGACCAGGACCGCGATCACGACGCCGACGCCGAGCGCGATCAGCGCGGTGATGCTGGCGGTCATGGCCAGCCCGCGGTCGGAGTTGTCGGCGAAGAACAGGGCGGCGGCGATGGCGATGGGCCCGACGGCCAGGTTGACCGCGCCGGCCCGCAGCGTGAGCCCCATCGCGGCGGCGAGCAGGCCGAGCTCGGCGCCGTAGAGCAGCAGCGACTGCAGCTCGGTGCCGCGCAGCGCGGCCGAACGGGCGTCGTGCAGCAGGTACAGCAGTGCACCGGCGGCCAGCAGCAGCACCATCTCCCACAGCGCGTGCACGGCCAGCCGGTCGCGGCCGGGCTCGCCGTGCTCCGGGTCGTCGAAGACGTCGCCGAGCTGCTGAGGGGTGGGTGCGCGGCGGCGGCCCTCGCCCAGCCCGAGCGTACTCTCGGTGGGCGCGGGGCCGTAGGCGGGCGAGACCGGGAAGCTGCCGGGCGTGTACACGGACTGGTTGGAGACGCCCAGCGTGGGTGCGTCCTCCGGCACGCCGCTGGAGCGGAAGTCGGGCTCCTCCCGGAACCCGGGCTCGCCGCGGAACCGTGAGTCGTCGTACGCCATGGCCCGCGCCTCCTGCCAACCGACCGGTACGGGTCGCACAGTAACCGCGGATGGTGACCTGCGACAGTCCCCGGAGCACCCAAAGCGGGGACTTTGTGTTGATCCCGCGCCGATCGGTGCGTGCGCGCCCGCCGGGCGGCTCAGGCGATCTGGTCGTCCGGCGCTCGGTCGGCCCCGTCCGGGCGGTTCTGCCTGGGCTGATCCTTGTCGCGGCCGTTCGGCGGGACCCGGCAGGAGCGCTCCAGCCACAGGGCGGCGGCGATGAGCACGATGGAGCCGGCGACGCCGAGGAGGGCTTGCGGGAGGTTCTCGGAGACCTTCGCCAGGACGCCACGCTGCGTGAGCAGCCAGGACGACAGGCCGATGTACATGCCGCCGAAGAGCGCCGCGACCAGCGCCGAGGCCTTGCCGAGCACCGCGTAGCGGGCCACGACCAGCGGCTGCAGCGGCCCGGCGCCCTCCTTGCGCAGGATCCGGTTACGGGTGGAGTACGCCTCGATGCCCTCGAAGATCGCCAGGCCGATCAGCGTGAGCGGCGGCAGCCAGGGCAAGGTCGGCAGGCTGTTCCAGAAGTTGCTGATGACGATCCACGCCAGCGCGGTGGTGGCGAGGGCCGCGATGACCAGCGTCGCCGGGCGGGTCGGCTCCATCCGGCCCTTGGGTCCGTTTGGCCCGCTGTCTCTGGGTCCGTTGGCGTTTGGTCCGTTCGGGTCTTCGGGTGACGGCGTGGCCATCGTCTTTCCGCTCCAGATCACGAATCGAGGTGGACGTCAACTCTTGGACGAAGGTCTGCGAGGTCACCGGCGACCTCGTCGGCTCGGAGCAGATCGTTGACCCAGCCGTGTCCCGGCAACTGGGCATACGGCTGGATGTCGATCCACGGCCGGAGCACGAACGCCCGCAGGTGAGCGCGTGGATGCGGCAACGTCAACTCCGCATCGTCGGACGTCACCGGCTCCCCGTCGTCGTTCCACACGGCTATCACGTCAACGTCAAGGGTACGCGGGCCGAAGCGGCGCGCAGGGTCACGCACGCGACCGGCCTCGTCCTCCAGGCGCTGCGCCGTGGCGAGCCAGTCCCGCGGCCCGGCCGCCGGATCCACCGCGAGCAGCACGGCGTTGAGGTAGTGCGGCTGGTCCGGGTCGCCCCACGGCGGCGTCTCGTAGACGCCGGAGACCAGCACGACGGCGTCGCCCAGCCCTTCGACGGCGCCCCGCAGGTGTGCCTCCCGGTCGCCGAGGTTGCTGCCCAGCGCCAGCAGCGCCCTGGTCACGAGCCCTCCTCGCTGCGCTCGTCGGTCGCGTGACTTGGAAACTGTGCCGATTGGTGACCGGCCCCTCCGCTTCGCTCCGGACCGGTCACGCGCTCTCCTCCCGGGTGCGGCGCACGACCACGGCCACGTCGGCGAACTCGAGCGGGATCGGAGCCTGCGGCTTGTGCACGGTCACGGTGGCCGCGGCCACCCGGGCGTCGGCCAGGCAGACCTCGGCGAGGCGGGCGGCGAGCGTCTCGATCAGGTTCACCGGCTCGCCGGACACGACCGCCGCCAGGCGCTCGGCCAGCTCGCCGTAGTGCACGGTGTCGTTCACGTCGTCGGAGGCGGCGGCCGGGCGCAGGTCCAGCTCGAGGACGGCGTCGATCACGAAGTCCTGCCCGGTGCGGCGCTCGAAGTCGAAGACGCCGTGGTACCCGCGGACCTTGAGCCCGCGCAGCTCGATGCGGTCGGCGCCGGGCTTCACAGCGCCGCCCGCGTGGCTTGCCAGACCCGGATCGCGTCGACGTTGCCGCGCACCTCGTGCACGCGCACGCCCCAGGCGCCGGCGGCGACGGACAGCACGGTGGTCGCGATCGTCGCCGCCTCGCGCTCGGACGTCGGCCGGTCGTGCCCCTCGGCGTCGGCGAGCAGGCGGCCCAGGTGCGACTTGCGGCTGGAGCCGACGAGCACCGGGTGGCCCAGGCCGATGAGGTCGGGCAGGTGGGCCGCCAGCCGCCAGGTGTGTTCCGGTTTCTTGGCGAAGCCGAGGCCGGGGTCGAGGATCAGCCGGTCGGGCGCCACACCGGCGGCGACGGCCGCGTCGACCCGCTCGAGCAGCTCGGCCGACACCTCCTTCACCACGTCGTCGTACACCGCGAGGTCGGCCATGCGCCGGGAGTGCCCGCGCCAGTGCATGAGCACCCAGGGGCACCCGGCGTCGGCGACCACCCGGGCCATGTCGGGGTCGGCGAGCCCGCCGGAGACGTCGTTGACCAGCTCGACGCCGGCCTCCAGCGCCGCCGCGGCGACGGCGGCGCGGGTCGTGTCGATGCTCATGGCAACGCCCTCGCCGGCCAGCGCGCGGATGACCGGCAGGACCCGGGCCAGCTCGGTGGGCGCGTCGACGCGGTCGGCGCCCGGCCGGGTGCTCTCCCCGCCCACGTCGATGACGTCGGCGCCCTCGTCGCGCATCTGCAGCGCGTGCTCGACGGCGGCGTCCAGGCCGGCGTAGCGACCCCCGTCGGAGAAGCTGTCCGGCGTCACGTTCAGCACTCCCATGACCACCGGGGAGAGACCTCGAAGGAGCATCACTTGAATGAAGGTACTCAACTCAACGGAGACACTCGGTGGCGACCTGCGACAACCTCCGAGGGACGCCGCCGGAACGTCACACGAGGCACACTGTGCACACTGACCACGCATCGGTCAGCTTGTTGGAAAGAGGGCTGCACCGTACTCTCTGCAAGTGAACGTTATTCGGACCGTTAAACCCGACAATGGGCATTTAGCAGGACAAACGCCCGGATAAGGTTCCGCTGGGGAGCGACACAGCAGCTGCGGTGATACCGCAGGGTCGTCTTTTCGGCGAGGCTTAACGCGCGGCGCGCACCTCGCCCGTCGCGCCTCCGGGGAGGTCTGATGATGTTGATGGAGATCGGCCAGGCGTTGTGGGGCTCCGCCACACATGCCGTGGATGCGATCGCCCTCGCTCCGACACCGACGCCCGAACCGAAGACGATCAACACAGACGGCATCCTGAACTTCTTCACGACCAAGATCGTGCCGATCCTGCTCGCGGTGCTCGGCGTGATCTTCATCGGCCGGGCCAGCAAGGGCGAGGTGTCCCGCGTGCTCACCAGCTCGGCGATCGCGATCATCGGTCTGGCCTTCGTCGCCGGCGCCGCGTCGCTGTTCTTCTTCGGTGACTCGCTGGTCAGCCTGATCTTCAAGTAGGCGGACCCAAATGCGCCTGCGCACCGACGACGACATCTACCGGGCCCGTCTGGTCTACCTCGGACCGCCCGGCTACACACTGCCCGTGCAGCTGCCCTACGCGCAGTACGGGGTGTTTGCGCTGCTGGTGCCGCTGTTCATGTTCATCCGTTACCTGATCACGCTGCACGTCGACTACTTCCCCGCCTACGAGATCGCACTCGCGATCGTGGCGACGTCGCTGATCTTCCGTTACGTCGACCCCGATCGACCTGCCCGCATGGTGGTCCGCACCGCCCTGACCGACTGGCGTCACACTCGCGAGCCCAGCAACGAGCTGCGCGACGCACGCCTGGTCGCCTCGAAGGTGCGCATCCGCCCGGAACTCACCGGTGATCTCGTATGACCACTCCGCCGCCCCGTAAGACCGGGGGCTACCAGGACCGGCCGGACCTTGATGACGACGCTGCGCAGTCAACCGATTACGATGGGGGACTGCGCGCGGCGGCCGAGGGCGGCCGCGTCGCGATGTTCCGCGGCACCGGGGCCCCCGGGCCGCAGGCACAGGGTCCCCGTCCGCCCCGCGGCGGCGCCGAGCGGCCTGTGAGCGGCCAGCCCGCGCCCGACGTCGACTCGCCCTTCCTGGGGCTGTTCGACGACTCGCCTGGCGGGCCGCCGCGCGACCGCCTCCGCGCCCTCGAGCCCGGCGCCGGGCGCGCCGATCGGGTGCGCCCGATCTCGGGGATTCCGGTCTCGGCCGCGCCGACGTCCGGCGCGCCGCGAGCCCCGGAGGACCTGCGCGCGCCGAAGCGGTCCACGCGGGGGCCCGTCGAGCCGCCGCGCACCAACGGCGAACGGCTGGCGACCCGGCCCGTGCTGGGCGACCGCCCGGCCCGTGACGACCGATCGGCCCGTGACGACCGATCGGCCCGTGACGACCGATCGGCCCGTGACGACCGATCGGCCCGTGACGACCGATCGGCCCGTGACGACCGATCGGCCCGTGACGACCGCTCGGCGCGAGACGACCGGCCGGCTCGCGACGACCGGCCGGCGCGAGACGATCGCGCGCCGCGCGATCAGGTCCGCGCGCCGGAGCGGCCCGCGCTACCGTCCCAGCGGATGCCGGCCCGCGCTCCGGAGCGCTCTCTGCCGCCGGGGCGCAGCGGTGGGGCGGGCACCAGCGGTACACCTCGGAAAAACGTCTCGGCGGTGACCACCGCGCCACCGCCGCCGGCCCGGCGGACCGCGCCCGACCGCGCCTTGCCCGTGCAGCAGCCCCCGCGTCCGCCGCGGATGCAGCCGCCGCCCCAGCGGGGCAAAAAGACGCCGCTGGACCGCACGCCGCGCCCGAAGCACAAGGACCGCGGCTCGTCCATCGACCTGGCGATCACCGAGATCGCCGGGCACCTGACGTTCACGCCGAACACGGTCACAGCCTGGTACTGGCTGCCCGAGGTGCGCTGGGCGTTCCGGCCCGACGCCGAGCGGGAGGCGCTGCTGTCGGCGATCTCCGAGCAGTTCGCCGGCCTGGCGGGCTTCCGGCTGCACCTGCGGCGCACCACGCGCCCGTTCCCGGCCGACCAGTGGGCCCGCGTGGTCGACGGCAACACGCCGCACCCGCTGCCCGCGGGCGCCGGCCCGACGTGGGCCGACCACCTGGTCGCCGCGCAGAAGCACCTGCTGTCGATCAACCACGCCGAGGGCCAGACGTACCTCGGGATCGCCTTCGCCCGCCGCACGCTGGGCGACACCTTCGCCGAGCGCATCGGCGCACTGTTCAAGCGCGGCGTCGGCGACGCCGAGCGGCGCCGCATGGCGCGCACCGTCGAGCAGTTCGACGAGGTGCTGGGCGCCTTCGGCATGCGCGGGCGGCGGGTCACCTCGGCCGAGTTGGAGTGGCTGCTGTACCGGTCGGTCGCGCTGTGCATGTCACCGCCGGGCCAGATCACGACGCTCGAGGGCGCGTGGGACTCCGGCGACCTGCTCGCGCTGACCGAGGCCGTCGAGCGGTACCGCACGCCCTACGGCTCCACGGTGAAGCTGGTCAACCGGGTCACCGGCGAGGAGCGCCACGTCGCCGTGCTCACCGTCGGCCGGATGGAGCCGCTGGAGATCCCCGAGCGCCACGAACCTTGGCTGCATTTCCACGAGCGCCTGCCGTGGCCGATGGAGCTCTCCTCGCGGATCGACATCCTGGGCCCGGGCGACTCCTTCCGCAACCTCGAGCACCGGCTCCGGCTGATCCGTTCCCAGCAGGCCGACTACACCGAGCACGGCATCGACGCCCCGCCGGAGCTGGAGCGGCTGGCCAAGCGCGCCCTGACCATCGGCGACGAGATCAGCACCGGCCTGCCCGTCGACTCCTCCCGCGCGCACGGCTGGCACCGCATCGCCGTCGGCGGGCGCACCCGTGAGGAGTGCCTGGAGCGCGCCCGGCGGGTCACGCAGTTGTACTCCCGCGAGATGCGCGTCGCGCTGCAGCACCCCAAGAACCAGGACTGGCTCGCCCGCGAGTTCATCCCCGGCGAGCCGCTGGCCAACACCGGCTACCTGCGCCGCATGCCGGTCAAGCTCTTCGCCGCCGCCCTGCCGCAGGCCGCCTCCACCGTCGGTGACCGCCGCGGCGACCTCATCGGCCGCACCGCCGGCACCTCCCGCCGCCCGGTCTTCCTGGACCTGCACTTCCCGATGGAGGTGCGCGAGCGCTCGGGCCTGGCCGTCTTCGTCGCCGAGCCCGGCGGCGGCAAGTCGACGTTGATGGGCGCCCTGGGCTACCTGGCCACACGCCGCGGCGTGCAGGTGACCCTGCTGGACCCGTCGGGCCCGCTCGCCCGGCTGTGCAGCATGCCGGAGCTGGCACCGTACTCGCGCGTTCTCAACCTGACCGGCTCCGAGCAGGGCACCCTGGCGCCGTACGCGCTGATCCCGACCCCGCAGCGGGCACACTACGCCCCCGGCCCACCCGGCGACCGCGAGTTCGAGATCGCCGTCTCCAACGCCCGCGCCGAGCGCCGCATGCTCGTGCAGGACATCTGCATGATGCTGGTACCCCCACAGGTGGCCCGCGAGGCGTCAACGGCCACGATGCTGCGCCACGCGGTCCGCCAGGTCCCCGCCGAGGAGTCCTCGACGCTCGAGGACGTGATCCGAGCCCTGCGCGACACGGGCGACCACGACGCCGCCGAGCTCGGCAACCTCCTGCTCGACACCGCCGAGATGCCCCTGGCCATGCTCTTCTTCGGCTCCCCGCCGAGCGGCCTGCTGGGCCCGGACGCTGCTCTCACCGTCATCACCATGGCCGGCCTGCGCCTGCCCGACCTGAAGATCGAGCGCGAGTACTGGTCCGCCGAGGAGTCCTTGGCCCTCCCCATGCTCCACACCGCCCACCGCCTGGCCGTGCGCCGCTGCTACGGCGGCGACATGTCCCAGCGCAAACTCGTCGGCCTGGACGAGGCCCATTTCATGGAGGGCTGGCGCTCCGGCCGCTCTTTCTTGGTCCGCCTGGCCCGCGACTCCCGCAAGTGGAACCTGGCCGCCCTGGTCGCCTCCCAGAACCCGAAGGACATCCTCGGCCTGGACGTGCAAAACCTGGTCTCAACGGTCTTCGTCGGCCGAATCGCCGAGGACGCCGAGATCGCCGCCGAGGCCCTCCGCCTCCTGCGCGTCCCCACCGATGTGGGCTACGAGCAGACGTTGGCAGCCCTCTCCCAGGTCGACACGAGTTCCTCGTCTCGCCTGGGCTTCCGCGAGTTCGTGATGCGCGACGTGGACGGCCGCGTCCAGAAGGTCCGCGTGGACGTGTCGTACGTACAGGACCTCCTGCGTTACCTGGACACCACCCCAGGCTCCCAAACCCCCTCGACCACGGTCGGCGGCGAGGTCGTGGACATCCGCGACGACGACCCGGAGGATGATCGGTGAGACGCCTGCCCGTGTACGTGGCCGTGGTCCTCGTCACGGCAATGGCCACACTGTTCGGCGCCCCAACCTCCGCCGCAACGGCCTCCCCCACCAAAGCCCCCGGCGACCCCCTCTGCACAGCCGAAGCTTGGCGTGTCCCGGGTAACTTCCAAAGCTGCACCGATCGGCTGCGTGTTGATATTCAACAACGGCTAAGCTGCCTCGACGCCCCGACACCCAGCGCACCGGACTCAGGGATGGCAGGCTGGTTCGCCAAAGAACCAGACATTCCTGACGTATCTCGGCTTCGATTCCGCTACAGCACATATGGCTACGCTGGATACGATTTCTCGACTTACGATCTCAAGTGTGCGTCAACCGTCACCAATCCCAGCGCCGATCTCGAAAATACTGTCGCCAACGGCGAATTCCTATTCGCTACGTCAATCATAGGTGCCTCGAACGCCGTGCGTGAACGCGCATGGGATCCATCGTATATGTGGGGCTGGGCAGATCCCCTAGTCGAGAAAGCCACGAAGGCCGTTTACGAAAAGGTGTTCACCGTATTCGGCGGAATCACGCTTGCAATTGTAGGCCTATACCTACTATGGCGCTCACGGCAGTCGGATCTCTCAAACGCCGTAACGACCGCCGGCTGGGCGATCTTTGTGATGGTCCTCATAACCGGCATCGCGCGATGGCCCACGTGGTCGGCCAGCCTGGCAGACCACGGGTTGGTATCAAGTCTCGGAATAATCCACGAGGCGGTCGGGCCACCGTCTCAGGCAGTCCCCCCGGACGAGTGCCGCAATCCCGACCGGCAGGCCTGCGAGGATCCTCGACCCCCTGCTGTTCGCGCGAGCGACACGGTCGTTGAGGGCCTCCTGTACGACAACTGGCTCCGCGGAACGCTCGGGTCGTCCGACAGCGAGACTGCCCAGAAGTACGGCCCGGCCCTGTATGACGCTAGGTCGTTCTCGTGGAAGGAAATCGAGACGATTCGCGCCGACGAGCGCCGCGCAGCCAATGACGAAGAGGAGCGAATTCGCGAGAATCGCCCTGGACCACCGATCGAGTCCACCATGCGCAAGGTCATGATCGAGCAAAAGCAGCAACGGTGGATGAAGATCGCCGAACAGATCAAGACCGAAGATCCCGAAGCCTATGAACACCTTCAAGGCAGCAAGGGAATGGATCGAATCGGCGCGGGATTTCTTGCCATTCTCTCGGCACTTTTCTTTGCACTGTTCGACCTAACGTCGTCCATTCTGGTGATTCTAGGGTTCCTGCTCTTCCGCTGGGCGGTCATAGCCGCACCGATCCTCGGCACGTTCGGACTGTTGCGACCAGCAAATGCGGGCCTGCGTCGCCTCGGAAACGCTGTAATCGCCGCAATGTTCAACATCGTCATATTTGGAACCGGGTCGGCGATCTACCTCTTTGCGGTAACGCTGATTCTAAAGACGGCCACGCTCGCGCCTTGGCTCCAAGTACTGCTGATCTGGCTTACCGGGGTCGTTGGGTGGTTGTTGCTTCGGCCATATCGGCGGATTACCCAGCTTGGAGGTAAGGACTCTTCCCGCGCGCTCACGTCTGCGGGGAGTTGGCATCGGCTGTTCATGCGTGACGTGCGGCAGGCTGCCGTGCTCAAGGTTGTCGATTCCGGGGGGACCAGGGAGCCGCGGAATCGTGGGGGTGAGCTCGAGACGTCGCAGCGGCCCGAGGCTCGTAGTGAGGACTCGGTCAGCGTTGGTGTGGGCTCGGGGGGCGCGGAGCGGCCCGAGACGGGGCGGGCGCAAGGGGCTCGGCGGCGGCGGGAGTCGTCGTGGGAGGAGCCGGATCTGCCGGCGGAGAACGTGCCCTCGTACTCGATCTATCGGCCCGACTCGGATCGGTCCAACGGCGGGCGGGCGCCTGCTCGGCGGCCTGAGTCGGCGAGTATGCCGGGGTAGGCGGCGATGCGGACGGTCCTGCGGCTGCTCGGGACGCGGTACGGCATCGCGTTGGTTTTGGTTGTCGTTGTGCTGGTGGCCGTCGGGCTGGGGCGGACTGTGCTCGACGACGGGAGCGGGCGGTCGGCGAACGATGCGCTCGGGCCCACCGTTGCGCCTGTGCCGACGTCGGCTGATCCGTATTCCTCGCTCGGGGATGACGGGGTTGACGAGTCGGTCGTGGCGGCGCCGTCGCTGAGTAAAGGGGCGGCGGACGTTTCCGCCGTGGCCACTCGGTTTGCCAAAGCCTGGCTGCGCAAGCCGGGGATCAGCGGGGATCAGTGGCGCGCGGCGCTCAAGCCCGATGCCTCGGCGGAGCTCATGGCCTCGCTCGCCGAGACCGATCCGGCGGACGTGCCTACGGCGACGATCACGGGGCCGGTGCAGCTGCAGGGTACCGGGGCGGTGACCGTGGCCAAGTTCCCGGCGGAGGGCGGGGCGATCGTGCTCGAGCTGCAGGTCGCCGGCGGGCGGTGGCAGGTCACCTCGCTGGACTGGGAGGCGGCGTGAGCATTGTTGGGGAAGGCGAAGATTTTGCGGTACCAAAGCGGAAAGGCGTCATTCGTTCGGCATTGCTGGTGGCGTTGTGCACCCTGCTGCTGCTCGTGTGCTGCGTGGGCGGGGTCGTAGCGTTCTTCTTCGATGCGAAGAACAACACGCAGACCTACGACGCCGGGTGCGGCAATGGGCAGCTCGTCGACGCCGCCGCCAAGATGCCGAACCACCACGAGCTCTCCGAGGAGCAGGTCCGCAACGCCGCGATCATCGTGCGGGTGGGGCAGGACCTGAACGTGCCGCCGCGGGGGTGGGTGATTGCCGTGGCCACCGCGATGCAGGAGTCGGACCTGCACAACCTGCCGAACCTCGGCGCGCGCAACGATCATGACTCGCTGGGGTTGTTCCAGCAGCGGCCGAGTTCGGGGTGGGGTACGCCGGCGGAGGTCATGGATCCGCAGTACGCCGCGCGGAAGTTCTACGAGAAGCTGCTGACCATCCCTGGGTGGGAGCGCATGAGCCTCACCCAGGCCGCCCAGAAGGTGCAGCGCAGTGCGTACCCGGACGCGTACGCCAAGCACGAGCAGCTCGCGAGCACCGTCGTCAACTCGCTGACTGGCGGGGCGGCGCGCGCGGCCGGCGGCTCGACGAAGCTGCAGTGCGTCAGCGGCGAGCAGGTCGCGGCCTCGGGCTGGACGGCACCCGTCAACGGCGAGGTCGGCTCCGGCTTCCGCACCGCTTCCCGCCCCACGCACCAGGGCGTCGACCTCATCGTCGACCGCGGCACCCTGATCCGCGCCGCCGCCGCGGGCATCGTGGTGAAGGTCCGCTGCCAGGCCCACCTCGCCAACGGCACCGAATGGGGCTGCTGGCGCGACGGCTCCCCGTCGGTACTCGGGTGCGGCTGGTACGTCGAGATCCAGCACGCGAACGGCCTGCTCACGCGGTACTGCCACATGGTGAAGCAGCCGAGCGTCGTCGTCGGCCAGCACGTCGCGCCCGGCCAGGAGATCGGCTTCTCCGGCACGACCGGCCACTCCTCCGGCCCGCACCTGCATTTCGAGGTACACATCAACAGCGACCCGAGCAGCAACGGCGCCATCGACCCGGTACCGTTCATGCAGCGGATGGGGGCACCCTTGGGCATCAAGCCGTGAGCGACGACCCCGGCGACGCGGACTTCCCCGATTGGGATTTTCTGTCCAGCGGTACCGCAAGAACGCCGGCCGGCATCGAACTGGTCCCCGCCTCGACGCTGCGCGACCTGCGCGGCCGCCGGGCAGTGGTCGGCGTGCCCGGCCTGGGCTGGCGCTGCGACCTACGCATCGACGACACCGTCATCCAGGCGAGCCGAACCTTCGTGCCGGCTTTGCCGGAGCAGGAGTGGTACCGCGCGGAATCCGAGCAGACCGAGGTTTTCGCGCCGCTCGTTCCCCTCGAGCGCGTTTGGGTCGAGCGCGTCTCCAGCGCCGTCACGCCGCCCTCCCCCGATGCCGGACACGATCTCGGGCTGGTGTCGCTCGACGCACCGCCCTCGCGGCCGCCGCGCCCCGCGCGGGACGTTCGGGTCGTCACCGGCCTGCGGGTTGTGCGGGTTCCGGGGCCTGAGGACAAGACCGGCCGCGATCAGAGGGATTTGCGGGCGGTGACTGAGGCGTACAGCGGGGCCGAGGGCGACATCTGCATCCGCGTGTGCCGGGAGTTGGACTGGTACAGGTGGGCGTGGAGCGGCCAGCCCCCAAAGACTTTGGAGGTCCCCATCCACCTCCTGTGGGTGGAGTAGCTCAACCGAGCCGATCGGCACCGCAGATACGCCAGCCTCCGTCATTGACGAAATGGAACGACCACTTTTGAACCTGGACTGAGTCCACACCGCTGCTTTCGGGGATCGCCACGTTGAGATGAGCGCTGACGTCGGCAGTGGCGCCTCTCACCGCCGGCTGCAGATCGGACACTGAGACGCTGATCGCGATGTTGTATTTAACCTCGAGCGCGCGAATCGCATTAATTGCCTGATCTATGGCCTGCAGATGAGGCGATGAGCACTCAAAGTCGGCCGCGTGGATGGCGTCACGACTGTTGAACTTCGCCTCAACATACTGCACTAGGGTGACGGTAGGGCTGCCCCGATCAGGCTCGGCGGCCTTTCTGTAGAACACATACGTCGCCGCTATGCCACCAAGGCATATGAAGGCAGCTATCCCTAACAGGGTCCAGAGGATCGTTCGGCGGGTGGCGGCTGGCTTCTTCTTCGGTGGGGGTGGCGGGGGTGTGCTGGGGCTGGGGCGGCCGATGGGGACGCCGCGGTCGATGATTTCGCCTTCCAGGACCTCATCATCGCCGGCCTTGCGGGGACGGGGGATCGGCTGCCCGTAATCCACCCGCGGGTCGTTCGGCTTCGATGGGTCCACGCTCACGAGGCTAGCCGCACCGCGGCGTGTGGGCACATTCCCGCGCCGGGGTGGGGGACGATCGTGTTCAGGCGGGGGCGGCTACCTGCGACAACGTGGTGGTGGGCGTGTGCCTGCTGACGGGGTTCGCAGTCTGCGTTACCGTTCCCGCATCTGGCTTGGAATGGAAGGGGCACGGTGGCACGCCTGCGGGCACGGATCGAGCGAGCGGCTGCGCAGCATCGGCACGCCGCGGCGCTGGTCGGTGCCGCTGGGCCGATCCTCGACGGGTACTCGCCCAATGCCGCGCCCGCCGAGCAGTACGCCGAGCAGCATGACCTTGCGGCCGGGCTGCGCGCCAACGCGGCCATGCTCGCGCCGGGGTGGCTCGGGGCGCAGTTGGACGCGATGGCGCCCGCTACGCCGCTCGGAGGGCCGCTGCCGCCCACGTTCGTGAGAGTCGGGCAGGCGCATCCGCTCGACGACGCGCGCTTTCCGGTGATCGTGCCGCTGCTGCGGGCCGGGCACATCGCGATCGACGCGGACGCGCGGGACAGTCGGGTGGCCGGGCTGCTGCGCAGCCTGGTGCTGCGGCTGCTGGCCTCCTCGCCGCCCGGGTCGGTGCGCATCCGCACGATCGACGCGGTGGTGGACGGGTCCACGTTCGGGTGGTTCACGGGGATCGACGCGATCATGCCGCCGCCCGCCACGGACGCGGAAGGGCTGCGCGCGGTCCTGGATGAAGGGGAGCGGTGGCTCGCGGCCCGCACGGACGGGCCGGCGCCGACGCTGCTGATCGTGATCGCCTCGCTGCCCGAGCTCACCGAGGGGCGCGACCTGGCGCGGATCGCCGGGCTGGCGCATGCCGGGCCCGCGGGGCGGCTGCACCTGATCGCCGCCGGTTGGCCGCCGCCGCCGTTGACGCAGGAGACGACCCAGGCGCCGCTGCCGCACGCCACGCAGATCGCGATCCGCAACCCGCACGCGTGGGTCGGTGACCCGCCGGGGGCGACGTTCTCCGGGACCGGCACCGGGCCGAGCCGGCTCAACGCGCCCGTGTACCTCGATCCCGACCCGCCCGCCGAACTCGTCCGGCGGGTGTGCGCGCAGCTGACCGGGCCGTGGACGGCGCCGCCGGTGCCCGTCGGGGAGCCGAGCCGCAAGGCGTGGCTGGACTACGTCGCCGCCGGGCAGCGGCTGGACGCGGTACGGCGTGAGGTCATCGCGATCGTCGCCGAGCACAAGGCGGCGCTGAAGGCCGCGCAGGCCGACCTGGCGGCGATCCGCGGGAAGCTGTCCCACCACCAGGCGTACCTCAACGAGGTGGTCGGCGAGGCCGGCGGACGGCCGGTCGACGTCATCCCGTCGTGGCAGGAGACGCAGGCCGCGCACGCCGCGCTGACGGCCGGGCCGCAGCCGGTCGACCCGCGCCGCGGCGCGCCGATGGCACCGCCCCCGCCGCCCGCGATGCTCGGCGGGCCCGCGGGCGCCTGGGCGCAGGGGCAGCGCGTCGCCATCCCGCCGGTGAGCGCGCCGCCGTGGCCGCCGACGAGCGCGCCGCCCGCCCCGCCTGGGGCGCCGACCTCTGCGATGCCGGGGACGCCGGCCGTTGCGGGAGCGCCGCTGATGCCGCAGACCGGCGGATACCCGATCGTCGTGCCGCGCAGCGCGCCGCCCGGGTTGCCGCAGACCGGTGGGTACCCGGTGGTGGTGCCCCGCAGCGGGCCGCCCGGGATGCACAACACCGGTGCGATCCCGCGCGTGCCGGTGAGCGGCGTGCCGCACCGGGTCAGTGGTATCCCCGTCTCCGGGGCCGTCGGGGTCGTCGGCACGGGGGTCGTGCAACCGCTGAGCCCGCCCGTGCCGGACTCGGTGCCCGGGAGGGTGTCCAGGGCACTGCGCATCGCCGCTGCCGGCCTGAAACAGTCTGAGGCGGACCTGGCGGCGCCCGGGCGGCAGGCGGCGTCCAACCGCCGGGTGTGGGTGAACGCCGCGATCTACTTCGGTTTCGCGCTCCTCGCCGCGATCGTGCAGATCCCGATGATGATGGCCGGCGACACGGACGGCATCGGGCTGCTGGCGCTGCCCTGCGCGCTGGTACTGCCGGCCATCGCCTTCGGCCTCGGGTGGCTCACGATCGGTGCGATGACGCGGAAGAGCACATCGCGGACGCCGGTGCTCGGCATCGTCATCAGCCTGTTGGCTCTGATACCCGTATTGGTGTTCGGCGGAGTCCTGATCTTCTTTTAGGGAGCTCCCGCGGTACCAAATCGGGGGGAAGGCTAGCCGTGCAGGATCAGTGACATTGCCTCGGACCGCGACTTCGCGTCATCGCGGAGCAGGCCGCGCACCGCGGACGTGATGGTCCGGGAGCCGCCCTTCTGGATGCCGCGCATCGACATGCACATGTGCTCGCATTCGATGACCACGATGACGCCGCGCGGATCGAGCTGCGACATCAGCAGGTCGGCGATCTGCGACGTGAGGCGCTCCTGCACCTGCGGGCGCCGCGCGTACACCTCGACGAGCCGCGCCAACTTCGACAGCCCGGTGATGCGGCCGTCCGCGCCGGGGATGTAGCCGATGTGCGCGACGCCGTGAAAGGGCAGCAGGTGGTGCTCGCACATCGACTGGACCTCGATGTCGCGGACGAGCACGAGCTCCTCGTGGTCGGCCTCGAACGTGGTGAGCAGCACCTGGGAGGGGTCGACGCGCAGGCCGGCGAAGAGCTCGGCGTAGGCGCGGGCTACGCGGGACGGGGTCTTGCGCAGGCCATCGCGGTCCGGGTCCTCGCCGATCGCGACCAGGATCTCCCGGACGGCGTCCTCGATGCGCTTGAGGTCGACGTTGCGCTCGACCTCGACGCCGCCGAGCTTGCCGCTGACCAGGCGGGCGGCGACGTGGTCGAGCTCGCGGTCGGCAACTTCGCGGTCAACAAACTCGCGGCCAACCACTTCGCGGTCAGCAACGAGCCCGACGCCGTCATCGGCGTCGGGCTCGGTGCTGCTGATCTCGCTCAGTGTGCGCCGTCCGGGGTCTCGCCGCCGCTGATGATCCGCACGTGCTCGTCGCCGGTGACGCCGACGGGCTGGGTGATCTCGGATCCGTTGGCGCCGGACTCGGGCAGCGCGCGCCGGCGTCGGCCGTTGCCGCTGTAGGGGGCCATCGGCGGGCGCTTGACCACGCGGGCGCAGATGCGGGCCATGTCCGCCTGCGAGATGGTCTCCTTCTCCATGAGCTCCTCGACGATGTTGTCGAGGACATCGCGGTACTCGACCAGGATCTCCCAGGCCTCGTCGTGCGCGATCTCGATGAGGGAGCGCATCTCGGTGTCGATCTCGGCGGCGACCTTCTCGGAGTAGTCCCGCTCGTGGCCCATGGTGCGGCCCAGGAACGGCTCGCCCTCGCCGGTGCCGTACTTGACGGCGCCCAGCTTGGCGCTCATGCCGTACTCCGTGATCATCGACCGGGCGAGCGCTGTCGCCTTCTCGATGTCGTTGCCGGCGCCGGTGGTCGGCTCGTGGAAGACCAGCTCCTCGGCGGCGCGACCGCCCAGCGCGTAGGCCAGGGTGTCGATCATCTCGGAGCGGGTCTGCGTGTACTTGTCCTCGGTCGGCAGGACCAGCGTGTGCCCGAGCGAGCGGCCGCGGGACAGGATGGTCACCTTGTGCACGGGTGCTGAGTGGGGCAGCGCCCAGGCGACGAGCGCGTGACCGCCCTCGTGGTATGCGGTGACCTTCTTCTCGTGCTCGCTCATCACGCGGGTGCGCCGCTCCGGGCCGGCGATGACCCGGTCGATGGCCTCTTCGAGGAAGTCGTTGGTGATCGCCCGCTTGTCGTTGCGGGCGGCCAGCAGCGCCGACTCGTTGACGACGTTGGCCAGGTCGGCGCCGGTGAAGCCGGGCGTGCGCCGGGCCACCGAGTCGAGGTCGACGTCGGGCGTGAACGGCTTGCCCTTGGCGTGCACCCGCAGGATGGCCTTGCGGCCCTCCATGTCGGGCCGGTCGACGGCGATCTGCCGGTCGAAGCGGCCGGGGCGCAGCAGGGCCGGGTCGAGGATGTCGGGCCGGTTGGTCGCGGCGATCAGGATGACGCCGCCCTTGGTGTCGAAGCCGTCCATCTCGACGAGCAGCTGGTTGAGCGTCTGCTCGCGCTCATCGTGACCGCCGCCCATGCCGGCGCCGCGGTGGCGGCCGACGGCGTCGATCTCGTCGACGAACACGATCGCGGGCGCGTTGGCCTTGGCCTGCTCGAACAGGTCGCGGACGCGGGAGGCACCGACACCGACGAACATCTCGACGAAGTCCGAACCGGAGATCGAGTAGAACGGCACCCCGGCCTCGCCGGCGACCGCGCGGGCCAGCAGCGTCTTACCGGTGCCGGGCGGCCCGTAGAGCAGCACGCCCTTCGGGATCTTCGCACCGAGCGCCTGGTACTTCGCCGGCGCCTGCAGGAAGTCCTTGATCTCGTGCAGCTCCTCGACGGCCTCGTCGGACCCCGCGACGTCGGAGAACGTCGTCTTTGGGGTGTCCTTCGAGATCAGCTTCGCCTTCGATTTACCGAAGTTGAGCACGCGTGAGCCGCCGCCCTGCATCTGCGACATGAACAGCAGCAGCAGGACCACCAGCACCGCGATCGGGAGCAGGTTGATCAGCAGGCTGATGAAGATGTTGTCCTGGGTGACGTTGACGTTGTACTCGTCAAGCTTTCCCTGGTTCTTCAGCGTGCTGATCTCGTTCTGCAACTCGTCGGCGTACCCCGTGGGGTACTGGGCCTGGATCTTGTTCGTCTCCGTGCCCTTGACCGGCACCTTGTTCTTGAGATCCAGGTTGATGGTCTGCTCTTTGTCCTGGATCACGGCCTTCTTCGCGTTGCCGTTGCGAAGCTGCTCGAGTGCCAACGACGTGTCGGCCTTCGTGTAGTTCGGGCCACCAGTGAACAGCGAACTGAGCACAATGGCACCGATGATCACCAGAAGGATCCAGACCACCGGCCGGCGGAACAAACGGGTACGTTCCATGTTGTCGTCGGGCGCACTTGGCGCCCGGCCCCTCCATCCGTAAGGCCGTCGACCGCGCCGGACCCACATTCCGACGCGGTGCCGAAAGCGCCGCCAAGGTTGGGCTCAGTTGACGCTTGCGACCATTTGACGGTACACCGTGGGTACGACAGTCGCGGATCGGCGTAGGCCGGGGAGGGTGTGCTCTCAGCAGACTCTCAGGAAAGCGCAGGTCAGCCGCGCCCGTACACCGAGGGCTTCAGCACGCCGACAAAAGGCAGATCGCGGTAGCGCTCCGCGTAGTCGAGACCATATCCGACCACGAACTCGTTGGGGATGTCGAATCCGACATATCGCACCGGGATGCTCACCCGCAGCGCGTCGGGCTTGCGCAGCAGCGCGACGACGTCGACCTGCGCGGCCGACCGGCTCTCCAGGTACTTGAGCAGCCACGACAGCGTCAGCCCGGAGTCGACGATGTCCTCGACCACGATCACGTGCCGCCCGGCGATGTCCCGGTCCAGGTCCTTGAGGATCCGAACGACCCCCGACGAGGTCGTGCCCTGCCCGTACGACGTGACGGCCATGAACTCCATCTCGACCGGCGGCCCGACCCTCCCGAGCGCCCGCGCGAAGTCCGCCATGAACATGACGGCGCCCTTGAGCACGCCGACCAAGAGGATCGACTCGGCGTCCGCGTGGTCCGCCGCGACCTGCTTGGCAAGATCCGCGGTCTTCTCGCGGATCTGCTCCTCGCTGACGATCACGTGGTCGATGTCGGACGAGTGCCAGGTGGTGCCGTCGGCCATGCGACAAGCCTGCACTATCGGCGGCCCCGGATCGATGCCGGGTCGGCGGATGAGAGAACTGTCTCTCGCGCTAATGGCCCACTGCCGCCCCGTCGACCCTGGGTTCCGATCCTGCGACATATCCGGATGCGGTACGCCATATGGCCTGCCCCGCCCCGAACACCCCCGGCTCGGTGGCGATCGAGACTCGATGACCGCGCCGTCGCAGCTCGTCGGCCTCGCCCGCCAACCCCGGCTCGACCTGCACATCCAACCCGGAGTGCCAGTACCAACGCGGACGGTTGAGCGCCGCCTGCGGGTCCAGCCGCCCGTCGACGGTCGACAGAACCACCTGAACGTGGCCCTGCGGCTGCATGTGCCCGCCCATCACCCCGAACGGCCCGACCGGCTCGCCGTCGCGGGTCAGGAACGCGGGAATGATCGTGTGGTACGGCCGTTTCGCGGGCCCGACCACGTTCGGGTGCCCTTCGTCCAGCACGAACCCGGCCCCGCGGTCCTGCAGCCCGACCCCGGTCCCCGGCACCACCACGAACGAGCCGAACCCCATGTAGTTGGACTGGATCAGGCTCACCATCCGCCCGTCACGGTCCGCAGTGCACAGATATACGGTCCCGCCCCGGGTCGGCTCCCCCGCCACATACAGCCCAGCCCGCGGTCCGATCGACGCCCGGCGACCGTCCAGATACGCGGAGTCCAGCAGCTCCGCCACGGGCGCGCCGACCCGCGGGTCCGCCACGTACGCGTGTGCGTCGGCAAACCCGAGCTTGACCGCCTCGATCTGCTCGTGCAGCCCCGGCGACCCTTCGTAGCCGTCCAGCACACCGAGCGCGATCAGCGCCGCGATCCCCTGCCCGTTGGGCGGCAGCTCCCAGACCTCGTGCCCGCGGTACCGCATCGAGATCGGCTGCACCCAGTCCGACGAGTGTGACGCCAGGTCACCCTCCCGCAGCAGCCCGCCGGTCCGCTCCGCGTGCGCGACGATCGCCTCCGCGACTTCGCCGCGATAAAAGGAGTCACCGTACGTCCCCGCGATCGAACGCAACGTGCGCCCGGCGTCCGGATTGCTCCACCGCTCCCCCGCCGCCGGCGCCCGGTCATCGAGCGTGAAGACCCGACCCCACTCCGCGAACTCCGGCCCGCGCAACGCCGGGTAGACCACCTCGGCCGCCCTCCGCCACGAGGCGGCAACGGCCGGCGACACCGGGTAGCCGTGCTCGGCGTACCCGATCGCATCGGTGAACAGGTCAGCAAACGGCAGCGACCCGAACCGCTCGTGCAGGTCTCGCCACCCGCGCGGCGCCCCCGGCACGGTCACCGGCAGCCACCCACGGTCCGGCATGGCGCTACGGACGGTGGCCTGATGACCACCGAGCGCGGCGGAGGCCGCGGCCCTCGGCGCCCTCGACAGCACCAGCTCCCGGTTCAGCAGCGCCGGCGAACGCCCCGAAGCGTTCAGCCCGTGCAGCCGCTCCCCGTCCCAGACCAGCGCAAACAGGTCTCCGCCGATGTCGTTCGACCCCGGCTGCACCACCGTGAGCGCTACGGCAGTGGCAATGGCGGCGTCGATCGCGTTCCCGCCGCGCCGCAGCACGTCGAGCCCCGCCCCAGCCGCCAACGCCTGGCTCGTGGCCACGACCCCGTTCGGGACAAAAACCGAACAGCGTTCGATTTGGTACGCCATGTGCTTCGCCCCTCGCCCCCGCCCTCGGCCCGTCTCCAGACCCTCGGCGCAGACCGCACGCGCGGTCAACCCTCGGCGGTTTTCTCAGGGGTGGCAGTGTTCGGCTTGCAGCCTTCCGGCGGCTCGTACGACCGAGATCCCGCCCGGCAGCGCCACCGCTCCCTGCCCGTGCCAGTTCGAGACCAGCGCATCGAGCGCGCCGACGTGCCGATGCGAGAGGGCGGACCCGGGCGCCCCGAGCCGCAGCGCCCAGGCATGCAGCACCCGGGTCCGGATCGGATCGGGCAGTCGCGCCAGGTCGTCGACCGCAAGCCCGGCTCCCCCGGCGCCACCCCCGCCCAGGGCCTTCTCCAGCGCCTCGCCCGCGAGCTCGTCCAGATACTCGGAGTCGGCGCCCACGAGCCGAGCCGTCCGCGCCAGGTTGTCCACCACCGCAGCCCCCAGCGCATCGACAAGGGGTCGAATGCGCGACCGCGCGTACGCCGCATCGCTGTTGTGCGGGTCGTCCCAAACCGGCAGCCCGTCCACCTCGCACGCGGCCCGAGTGTCGGCCCGGCTCACGTCGAGCAGCGGCCGCACGAACGCCACCCCGCGCCGCTCCCGCCGCCACGGCATCCCCGCCAGCCCGCGCGGCCCCGACCCCCGGGCGAGCGCGAGCAACACCGTCTCGGCCTGATCGTCGCGGGTATGCCCGAGCAACACGACCGCGGCCCGATGCTCGATCGCGGCTTCTTCCAGCGCCGCATACCGCGCCTCCCGGGCCGCCGCCTCCGGCCCGCCGACTTCGCCGACCCGCACGACCCGCACGTCAACCGGCTCGAACCCGCGCTCGCGCGCCCACTCCGCCAGCCGCTCGGCCCGCTCCCCCGACCCTTCCTGCAGCCCATGGTCGACGGTCACGAGCCCGCAGCGCACCCCCATCCGCCGCGTCACGAACCGCGCCGCCACGGCCAGCGCCATCGAGTCCGCCCCGCCCGAGCACGCCACGAGCACCGGCCCGGCCACCAGGTCATCGCCGATCGCGCTGCCCCCGTGGCCCGCGGCGTCGCGTCCGTCAGCCAGCCGGTCCTCGATCGGGCCGCCCACGCGTCCGGCCGGCGCAACCCCGGCAAGGCTGCGCCGCACCGCGTTTCTCACCGCGGCAACGGCCGGCGCGAGGGCGGCCACTCGATCAGCCGCTGCTCGCGGACGCGGCGGGACCACCCACCGCGCCACGCTCGTCCTCGTCGCCCTCCGCACCGCTCACTTCCGCGCTCGCCGTCTCCGCAGCGGCCGACTCCTCGGCAGCCGGCTCGTCGGCAGCGTGCTCCTCAGCCGTCGCATCCTCGACCACGGGGTCCTCGACCGCCGCAGCCTCGGACACCGGCTCTTCGTCCGACGCCTCTCCAGCGTCCGGCTCCGCGGGCACCGGCCCCGCCGCCTCGGCGGGATCGAACGCGTCAACGGGCGTAGGCGGCGGACCGGGCTCGACCTCGGCCGGCTCAGCGTCAGCCTCGGGTTCCGCCACAGCCACAGCCTCCGGCTCGAGCTCGGGCTCGGCGACCGCGGCCGTCTCCAGCTCCTCGGCGGCCAGGCCGGCGACCTCCGTCGGCTCCGCGACGCCGGCCTCCGCCGGGGACTCGTCGACCGACTCGGGCACCGCCGGGACCGGGGCGGGCGGCGCCTCCGTCACCGCGGCCTGCGCGGTGATCGGCAGCGGCGGCGTCGGAGCCGGACGGTGCAGGGCGCTCTCACCCAGCACGCGCACGATCCAGGCCTCGGGGTCGCCGAGCTCGTCGAGGCGCGGGATGGTCAGCGGCGACTGCCAGATCTTGTTGAAGCTCGCCATGCCGACCCGCTCGACGACCGCGTGGACGAACTTGCGGCCCTCGGCGTATTGGCGCAGCTTGACATCGACGCCGAGCAGCTTGCGCAGGACGCGGTCGAGTGGGTTGCCGGCCTCGCGGCGGCGGTTGAACTTGCTGCGGATCTCCTCGACGCTCGGGATCACGTCGGGGCCTACGCCGTCCATGACGAACTCGGCGTGGCCCTCCAGCACCGTCATCAGGGCGGTCAACCGGTCGAGCACCGCCTTCTGGCCGGGCGTCTGGACGAGGTCGAGCACTGAGACCCGGCTGTCGGGGTCGCGCACGACGTCGGCGAGGGCGCTGATGCCGCGGCGCACGCGCTCGGCGAGCTGGTCCTGGTTGAGCTGTGAGGCGTCCACGAAGGCGCCGACCTCGCCCAGGAAGTACCCCCGCATCCACGGCACCCCCGTGAACTGCACCCGGTGGGTCACCTCGTGCAGGCACACCCAGAGGCGGAAGTCCCGGGAGTCGGCGCCCAGCTTGCGCTCGGCCTCGACGATGTTCGGCGCGACGAGGAGCAGCTGGCCGGGATCGGCGGAGAAGACCTCGTACTGACCGAGGACCTTGCCGGACAGGTACGCAAGCACCGTGCCGGCCTGGACCCCGGTGAGGCGCGAGCCGATGGCCCCGACGATGGCGCCCGGCGCCTTGCCGCCCGCGAGCCGCTCGGCCAGCGGCTGGATGACCTCGCGGAGGCCCTCGATGTTGGTGGCGGCCCAGTCGCGGCGATCGACGACGCGCACCGGGGGGCCCTGGATCATGGCCCGCAGGCCGGTGAAGTCGGTGACGTGCCCGGCCGCTTCTTCGGCCAGTTCACGAAGGTCGGTGACCGCGTCCGCGGCCTCCTCGTAGGACACGGCGGGGCCGCTCTTGCCCAGCGCCGCGGCGGTTGCTGCGGCCAGATCCCAATCGACGAACTGCGCCATGAACCAACCGTACCCGCGCTCGGCCAGCGCCGCGGGAAGAAGAAACCCTGAGTACACCCTGATCGACGCTGCGTGATCGAGGATGTGCTCAGCGGCAACCACATGCGGCGAGAGCTGCGGCAACGCGGTCGAGCGCGGTCACGGCCTGGTTCGCGTTGGTGGTCTGGTCGGCCATGAACGCGAACGCCAGGGTCCGCCCGTCGGCATCGACGAGGATGCCCGCGAGCGAGTTGACGCCCGTGAGCGTGCCGGTCTTCGCACGGACCAGGCCGGCGGCGGAGGAGCCCTCCTGCGACTTCGTGTACCGCTTGGCGAGAGTGCCCGAATAGGCGGCGACGGGCAGGCCACTGAAGATCGCGTGCAGGTCGCCGCGGTCGGCGCGCGCGGCCATCGCGAGGATGCCGGTCAGCAACGCCGGCGAGAGCCGGTCGTTGCGGGAGAAGCCGCTACCGTCGAAGAGGCCGTAGCCGGTGACGGGGAGGCCGAGCTCCTCGAGTACACCCTTCATTGCGGAAGCGGCGCCCTCGAACGACGCCGGTTGGTTTTTCGCCAGGGCGACCTGGCGCGCCAGCGAGTCGGCGAGCACGTTGTCGCTCTCCTGCAGCATGAACTCGACCATGCGGGCCAGCGGCGCCGACTCGACCTTGCCGAGCTCCTTCGCGCCCTGCGGCGCAGTGCCGGCGGCGACGGCGTTGGCGGGCACCCCGAGGGCCTTCGCGAACGCCTGCGCGGCCTGGACGTCGGGCTGGGCGTACCGGTCGGAGTAGGGCTGCGACTTCGTCCGCCCGCCCTCGGTCATGAGCGGCGTGATCACGGCGCCGGAACCGCCGGTCGTCGCGTCGGAGTCCCAGCCCGGCCCGATGCCCGACCCCTGGTACAGCGACGTGTCGTAGATGACCTTGGTCGGCGCGGTGTCGCCGAGCGCCTGCTTGACCTGCGTCGCGAGGTCGTCGATGCGGGGCGCGCCGGGGTAGTACGACGTCGGGAACACCGCCAGCGTCGGATCGCCGCCCCCGACGATCACGACCTCGCCCGGCTGCGCTCCCGCGACCACGCGCGTCTGGATTCGGTACGCCGGGCCACGCGCCGCCAGCACGGTCGCCGCGGTGACGATCTTGGTGGTCGACGCCGGGGTCATCCCGGCGTCCTGCTCCGACGAGTAGATCGACTGCCCGGTGGACACGTCGACGACCGAAGCCGTGAAATGCGGCCCGAGCGCCTGCACGTGCAGCAGCGGCGACAGCGCCGTGGAGACGCCCGACTCCGTCGGCAGCGGCGCCTGGCTGTCCATCGCGGCGAGCACCGGCGGGGGCGCGGGCGGCGTCGTACCGGCGCGCCAGCGCGCCTTCTGCCCGCCGTCGAGCCCGAGCGCGCTCACGACGCCGGAACCGGCGAACACGGCCACCCCGGCCAGGGCGAGCGCCACGACCAGCGCGACGATGGCGCCGATCAGGCCGGCCCGCCCGCCACGCTGTGGTGTTTCCCTCGACACCGGACCCTCCCCGTTTCGCCCCATCGTGCCGTACGCGAGACTAATGGTCGGCGCAGCGGTGCGAGGGTGAGGAGTCATCAGATGGACTTCGACGTCACGGTCGAAATCCCCAAGGGTCAGCGCAACAAGTACGAGGTTGACCACGCCACGGGCAGGATCCGGCTCGACCGAACGCTGTTCACCTCCACGCAGTACCCGGCAGACTACGGCTACATCGAGGGCACCCTCGGCCAGGACGAGGACCCGCTCGACGCGCTCGTGCTCGTGCAGTCCCCCACCTTCCCCGGCTGCCTCATCCGTTCCCGGGCGATCGGGATGTTCCGGATGACGGACGAGAAGGGCGGCGACGACAAGGTCCTCTGCGTCCCCGCCGACGACCCGCGCCTCGAGCACCTGCGCGACATCCACCACCTGGGCGAGTTCGACCGGCTGGAGATCCAGCACTTCTTCGAGGTGTACAAGGACCTCGAGCCCGGCAAGAGCGTCGAGGGCGCCACGTGGGTCGGCCGCGTCGAGGCCGAGGCGGAGATCGTCGAGTCCCGCCGTCGCTACCAGGAAGCGATCGCCGCCGGCACGTACCACGACCCCGGCGTCGCCCCGATCGCCCGTCCGATCGAGTAGGCACGCAGCGACTTCACGAGCGCCCGGCCGGTCAACGGCCCGGGCGCTCGTTGCGTTTCCGGCTTCTTGCGCCCGTCGGGGCCGTGCGCCGCGAGATCGTCGTAGTTGTTACGGCCCTACGTCCGTTGTCACGGCCCTACCCGCCCGCTGCTACCGGGCCCTACGCCGGTGGTTGCGGCCCTACGTCCGTCGTTGCGGCCCTACGTCCGTCGTTGCGGCGCTACAAGAACAGGCCGTATAGCCCCACCACCGCGCAAGCCAGCGGGATCACCGCGACCACGCACAGCGTGTCCAGCAGATCGGCCGCCCGCCCCACGTACGGCGAGGCCGGTCGCACCGCCGCCCGAGCACCCGCGACGGCCACGATCAGCGCGGCCAGCGGTACCGCCGCGGCAATGATCCCGGCGTCGACCCTTGCGAACAGGGCAACCAGGGCAAACCCGACCGCCCCCGTGACGATGAGCGGCAGGCGCTGACGGACGGTCAGGAAGGTCCGCGCCCGCAGCAGCAGCGCCGTGCCGGCGACCGCGACCAGCACCCCGCCGGAGACGTCGCCGGACCGGGCGAGCACCACCGACGCGGCGGTCCCGGCGATCGCGAGGCCCAGCAGCATCCCGGTCAGCATCTCGTCGGTCCGTGCGACTGCGGCGAAGATCCGCGCTCGTTCGACCGACCCGGCCGACCCGCGACCGCCGGACGCCAGGTCGCCGGGTGGCGCGAACGCACCGCCCGGCCCTCGACCGCCCGACGCAAGGTCGCCGCGTGGCACGACCGCACCGCTCGGCCCTCGACCGCCCAACGCCAGATCGCCGGGCAGCGCGACGACCGGCATCGGCAGCTTCCCGAGCCGGATCGCCAGGAGCGGCAGCCCTGCGACGCCGGCGGCGAGGACGGCAAGGACGATCGCCGCAGCGGCGGCCGGGCGGGTGACCGTGGCGAGCAGCCCGCCGAGCGCGCCGATCATGCCCACGGTCATCCCGGCGACGAAGATCCGCACGAGATGCGCGACGCCGACCGCGGCGACCAGGGACACCAGCAGCAGCGCGACGGCGCAGAGCAGACTGCGACCGGCTGGCGTCGCCGGCTGCGGCGCGGCCAGCCAGCCGCCGGCCGCCGCGAACGGCAGCCCGAAGGCGGCGAGCGCCGAGCCGACCACCGCGTCGCCGTACGCGCGCGAGGCCGCGATGCCGGCCAGGACCAGCCCGGCGGCGACGGCCGCGGCGGCGAGGGGCATGTCGGCCCGGACGATCGCCAGGAGCGCAACGGCGAAGCCGGCGCCGGCGATCGACAGTGCGGTGGCTCGGGTCGCGGCCGGGCTCCACGGCAGCCCCTGTCGTCGTGCGCCGGCGGCGATGGCCTCGACCACGTCGTCGTACTCGAGCTCTGGCCAGCCCGCCCGCGCGGGCACCAGGTGCAGGACGGCGCCGTCGTGCACGCCCTGTCCCGCCAGGCCCGCTGCCGCCGACAGGGTCGTGCCGTCCGAGCGGCGCAGCAGCCAGCCCCCGTGCCGCTCCCCGTCGTCGGCGAGCCCGTTCCCCGCATGCTGCAGCAGTTCGGGGAGCAGTTCAGCCAGCGGTACGGCATCAGGCACCGCGACATCGACGCGCCTCTTCGGCGCGTTGATCGTGATGCGGGCCAGACCGGCCGCTGAGGAGGACATGGAAATACACGTACCACGATGTCCGGGGCCTCGTCGTCCCGCTCGACCTTTGATTTCAGACAGTGACGAACTCGTCACGAATTCGTTCGGCGGGGGCGCGAACTGTCGTACCCCCGGCCTAGAGTCCCCGGCGTGACATCGGTCGTCGTCAAAAGACTCCCGCGCCGCCCCGCTCCGGAAATCCCGAGCGGGGAGCTGGTCGTGCAGGCGCCACCGGAGATCCCGCAGGCGCCTGCGTCGCGCTGGCAGCAGATGCTCCAGGTCGTGCCGATGCTGACCGGGACGATCGCGACGGCGATGCTGTTCGCGGGGCGCGACGGCGGCACCTATTCCTATGTCATCGGCGCGGTCTTCGGCTTCTCCACGCTGGGCATGCTGTTCAGCTCGGCCGGCGCCGGGACGCCGAAGAAGGCGGAGATGATGGCGGCCCGCCGCGAGTACCTGCGGCATCTGGCGACGCTGCGCCGACGGGTCCGCGAGACGGCGGCGAAGCAGCGCACGGGTCTGCACTATCGCCATCCGGACCCGCATTCGCTGTGGTCCTCGGTCGACAGCTTCCGGCTGTGGGAACGGCGCCCGACCGACGGCGACTTCGCGATCGTGCGGGTCGCGGTCGGCCCGCAGACGCTCGCCACGCCGCTGATCCCGCCGCTGACCAGGCCGCTGGAGGACCTCGAGCCGATGACCGCTGCGGCCCTGCGCCGATTCCTGGACGCCTATTCCGTGGTGCCCGACCTGCCGGTGGCGATCTCGCTGCGCAGCTTCGCGCGCATCCACCTGCGCGCCGACCGCGGGCCCTCACGCCCCGGCGACGGATCGCACGCCGGACTTCCCGAGCCGCGCGACCCGGCGCGGGCGCTCGCGCGGGCCATGCTCGCCCAGCTCGCGGTGTTCCACGCCCCCGACGACCTGCTGGTCGCGGTGTGCGCCGCGCCCGAGCGACGCGAGTGGTGGGAGTGGACGAAGTGGCTGCCGCACGCGCTGCACCCGACACGCGTCGACGCACTCGGCCCTGTCCGGCTGTTCGCCGACACCGCCAAGGAGCTCGAGGAGCGCCTCGACGACCTGCTCGGCAGCCGCGGGCGGTTCGACGCCGACGAGGCGCACGGCCCGTCGTCGGCGCCGCATCTCGTCGTGATCCTCGACGGCGGCGACCTGTCCGGCAGCGCCCACCTGGGCACCGACGGCGGAATCGAGGGCGTGACGCTCGTCGAGCTCGACCGGGAGCCGCCGCGCCTGCTGGACCGGTCCGCGATCGTGCTCGACTCGTCGGGCGGCCGGCTGACCACGATCTCGTCCGACAACGACATCGCCGAGCCGGAGCCGCCGATCGGGGTCGCCGACTCGCTCGACCTCGCCGAGGTGGAGGCCGTCGCGCGGCGGCTCGCCCCGCTGCGGCTGGCGGTCACCAGCGCCGCCGAACAGCAGCCCGCCGACGCCCGGGAGCCCGGCGCCGACCTGGACTTCCCGACGCTGCTGAGCATCGGCGACCCCGAGACGCTCGACGTCGCCCGGGCGTGGGCGCCCCGGCCGCACCGCGACCGGCTGCGGGTGTCGATCGGCGTCGGGCCGCAGGGGCAGCCGGTCGACCTGGATCTGAAGGAGTCCTCCGAGGACGGGATGGGGCCGCACGGGCTCCTCATCGGCGCGACCGGCTCCGGCAAGTCCGAGCTGCTGCGCACGCTGGTGCTCGGGCTCGCGGCGACGCACTCGTCCGAGACGCTCAACTTCGTGCTGATCGACTACAAGGGCGGCGCGACGTTCGCGCGGATGGACCGGCTGCCGCACGTGGCCGCGTTCATCTCCAACCTGCGCACCGAGCTGCTGCTGGTCGACCGGATGACCCAGGCGGTCACCGGCGAGGTGATCCGCCGGCAGGAGCTGCTGCGCAGGTTGGGGTACGACTCGGTTCGCGACCACGAGCGGGCCCGGGCCGGCGGCGCGCCGCTGCCCCCGCTGCCGAGCCTGCTGGTCATCGTCGACGAGTTCAGCGAGATGCTCGAGGCCAAGCCCGACTTCATCGACCTGTTCGTGCAGATCGGACGGGTCGGCCGGTCCCTGGGCATGCACCTGCTGCTCGCCTCGCAGCGGCTGGAGGAGGGCCGGCTGCGGGGGCTCGAAACTCACCTGTCCTATCGGATCGCGCTGCGCACGTTCAACTCCCTCGAGTCGCGGACCGTGCTCGGCGTGCCCGATGCGCACGAACTGCCGCGCAAGCCCGGCGGGCACGGCATCCTCAAGTCCGGCACCGAGCCGTTGATCCGCTTCAAGGGCGCCTACGTCGGCGGGCGCTGGCGGCGCACGGGGCCGGCCGCCGCGGTGTCCGGCGGCGTGGGGCGGCCGCGGGTGATGCCGTACGGGTCGCGATACGTGCCGCTGCCGCCGGCGCCCGTGGCCACGGCCGAGCCCGCGGAGGCGCCCGAGGGCGAGAGCCTGCTCGACATCGTCGTCGACCGGCTGGCGGGGCGGGGCATGCCGGCGCACCAGGTCTGGCTGCTGCCGCTGCCGCGCTCGGCGCCGCTGGACGACGTGCTCGGGCCGGTGGCGGTCGACCCGAGCCGCGGGCTGACGGTGACCGACGCGCAACTGCACGGCGCGCTACATGTCCCGGCCGCGCTGATCGACAACCCGCTGGAGCAGCGGCGCGATGCGATGTGGTTCCGGCTCGACGGCGCACAGGGGCACGTCGCGGTCGTCGGGGGCCCGCTCAGCGGCAAGTCCGTGACGCTGCGGACGCTGGTCGCGGCGCTGGCGCTCACGCACACGCCGCAGGAGGTGCAGGTGTACTGCCTGGACTTCGGCGGCGGCCAGCTCGCCGGGCTGCGCGACCTGCCGCACGTCGGCGGAGTCGCCGGACGGCTCGACGCCGCACTCGTGCGGCGTACCGTCGGCGAGGTCGCGGCGCTGCTCGAGGCCCGGGAGCAACGCTTCGCCGCTGCCGGGCTCGACGGCATGGCCACCTATCGGCGGCGACGCGCGGCCGGCGGCGCCGGGAGCCCCGACGACGGCTGGGGCGACGTGTTCCTGGTCATCGACGGCTGGCCGAGCGTGCGCAACGACTACGAGGAGCTCGAGCCCGTCCTGTTCGACATCGCGGCGCGCGGCCTCTCATACGGCATCCACATGATCGTGTCGGCGTCGCGCTGGATGGACCTGCGGTCCAACTTCCGCGATCTCTTCGGCGCGCGGGTCGAGCTGCGCCTCGGCGACGCGACCGACAGCATGGCCACGCGCAAGGCGGCCAACACCGTGCCGAACGAGGCGCCCGGCCGGGGCATCACGCCCGAGGGCCTGCACCTGCTGGTCGTCCGGCCACAGCTGACCGGCGGCGAGCCGGCCGACCTGGTGAGCGCGATCGCGGCGGCCTGGACCGGCGCACCGGCACAGCCCATCCGCCTGCTGCCCGCGGCCGTTCCGTTCACGGCGATCGCCGACGACGCCGACCCGGCGAACCGGTTCGCGCTGCCGATCGGCATCGCGGAGTCCGACCTGTGCCCCGTCCGGATCGACTTCGCCGGCGAGCCGCACTTCATGGCCTTCGGCGGCCCGGAGTCGGGCAAGTCGACCCTGCTGCGGGTGATCGCCACGATGATCAGCACCCGTTTCACGCCCCAGGAGGCGCGGATCGTGCTGATCGACCACCGGCGCAGCCTGCTCGGCGCGGTGCGGACGGAGCACCTGATCGGATACGGGACCGGGACGCAGCAGACCGAGGACCTCATGGCGTCCGTCGCCGACTACATGGAGCGCCGCATGCCCGGCCCCGACGTCACCGAGGACCAGCTACGCAGCCGCAGCTGGTGGGCCGGCCCGCAGTGCTTCGTCCTGGTCGACGACTACGACCTGGTGCCGACCGGCGGCACCAACCCGCTGTCGCCGCTGCTGCCCTACCTGGCCCAGGCCCGCGACATCGGCCTGCACCTGATCCTGACCCGCCGCAGCGGCGGCGCCACCCGCGCCCTCTACGAGCCGGTGATCCAGCGCCTGAAGGAACTGGCCACCCCGGGCCTGGTCATGTCCGGCGACCGCGAGGACGGCGCTGTGCTGGGCGACGTAAGGTTCGGCCCGCTCCCCGCCGGCCGCGGCCGGCTGGTGACAAGGAAGGAGAACGGCACCCTGATCCAGATCGCCGACCTCCCCGCCACCTGACCAACCCACGGCCACCTGGCACCCCGCCGCTTGCCGCACGCTATTGCCCGCGCAGCGCACTTTCGCCGGCGCGCACCGCAGGCCGCACGCCTCAGCGGCAGGCCTCGCGCCCGGCCGTAGGCCGAGCACCGCAGACCGCGGTCACACCGGGCGGGCCGACACACCCACCCGCCGGCATCGCATCGCGGCCGCTCCGGGAGCGCCCTCACGGCTCGCCCCTGGGCCGCACGCCCGGGCCGTTGGCCGCGCACTGCGTGAGTGAGCGGCGGGCCGCGCGACTGGCTGCGAGCCCGCGGAGGTGGGCGGCGGGCCGCGCCGTACGGTTTCGGCCGCGCCGGGGACCACGCGGCGCGTTAGTGGGCTGCGGGCGCGGGCCGTGAGCGCGGGGGCGCGGGCCGTGAGCGCGGGGCGGACGCAGCACGTAGGCCGTGGACCTCGAGCCGCGCGGTGGGCAGCGGCCACCACGTACCGCCGGCCCGTGAGAGCCGGTCGTGCACGCGCTGCCCACACGAGCGCCCCGACCACGGCGGTGGGAGCGGTGCCACCGGCCTGCGTGGGCTTCGTTCAGCCTCGGGACCGCGGGAGTGGGATGGCACTGGTGAGCGGTAGGGGTGGTTGCCAGCGGGCGGTACGTTGCCTGTAACCACCTTTCGGCGAGGGTGGGCGTACCGGACTGACAGATCGGGGCAACACGGTCCAGAATGGGCTCCATCGCGCTTACCTCCCTTGCCCGCGCCGCTGGCCGTGTCCTTGTTGCTGGACTGTCGGCGGCGCTCGCGTGTGCGGTGGGGGTGGGTGCGGCGCCTGGGGTGGCGGCGGCCGATCAGGTGCGGGCCGACCAGTGGCAGCTTGCGGCGCTCGATGCGCGCGATGCGTGGAAGTTGTCGACCGGCAAAGGGGTTGTCGTCGCCGTTGTCGACAGTGGGGTCGATGCCAAGCATCCGGATCTCGTGGGGCAGGTGCTGCCAGGGATTGACCTTGTCGATCCGGGGGCCAACGACTCGGGGGCAGTGGATCCCGTCGGGCACGGGACGACCGTCGCGGCGTTGATTGCGGGCAGTGGCAAGGACAGCGTCGGGGTGGAAGGGATCGCGCCGGGGGCGAAGATTCTGCCGATTCGGGTGTTGGACAAGGCGAACAAATACAACGATCCGGACATTGTCGCGCGGGCGGTTCGGTGGGGGGTGGACCATGGGGCGACGGTGATCAACCTGTCGCTCGGTGGGGCGTTGCGGAGTGAGGCGATTGCGGAGGCGCTGCGGTACGCGGCGGCGCACGATGTCGTGGTTGTGGCGTGTACCGGGAATGTGGCTACCGATCCCAACACGCATCAGGTGTGGTACCCGGCGCGGGAGCCGGGGGTGATCGCGGTTGCGGGGCTGGGGGCGCGCGGGACCGAGGCGCTGTGGTCGGGGTCGCTGACCGGGCCGGAGACGGTGCTGACGGCGCCTGCGGTGAACCTCACCGGGGCGCGGCCGGGTGGCGGGTACTGGCAGGTGCAGGGGACGAGCTTCGCGACGCCGCTGGTGGCGGGGGCGGCCTCGCTGGTGCGGGCGCGGTACCCGCGGATGAGCGCGGCCAACGTGATCAACCGGCTGATCGGGACGGCGCGGGATCTCGGGGTTGCGGGGCGGGACGACCGGTTCGGGTACGGCGAGGTGAACCCCGTCGCGGCGCTGCGCAACAACCTCGGCGAGGTGGCCGCGAACCCGTTGATGGCGGCGGCGCCGGCGGTGACGAGCAGTGCCTCCGAGCCGGCCGAGGACGGCACGGGGACGCCCCGGGGCGGGGCGGCGCCGATGCCGGCGGGCGAATCCGACGTACCACAGCTGGAAACAACCGCCGAGGACGATCGGGCCGGCGCGAGCACGGTCGCGGGGCTGACCGCCATGTTGCTGATCCTGATCGGGGGCTCGGTCGGCGTGCTGCTCCATCGCAGGCGCAGCTAGGCGCCGACCTGCCGATCAAGTCGAGCCGAGGCTGGCGCGGGCGGAATCCGGGCCGTCGCAGGCCGGCGTGATCGGCAGGGCGAGGGCTAAGCGCACTTGCCGGTGCTCGTCGCGTCCGTGTGGGCCTTGCCGGCCTCGGCGACCACTGAGGCCTCGTCCGCCGTTACCGCGAAGCCGGTCTCCGGGTCGTCGGCTGCGGCGGCGAAGATGACGCCGAGGACGCTGCCGTCGGTGGAGAGCAGCGGGCCGCCCGAGTTGCCGGAGCGGACCAGCGCGCGGATGGTGTAGATCTCGCGCGTGACCTTGCCGTCCTCGTAGATGTCCGGGCCCGTGATGTTGCGGTGGTCCCGGATGCGCGCGGACTGGGCGTCGTAGGGGCCGTCGAGCGGGTAGCCCAGGACGATGGCGTCGGAGTTGGACTCGGACTTCTTCGCGGCGAACGGCATGACCGGCGCGTTGAGGTTCTTGACGTAGAGGACCGCGATGTCGCGCTCCGGGTCGTAGGCGACCACGGTCGCGGGCAGCTGGCGCGAGGAGCCGTCGACGAGGACGTTGACGGTCTTGGTGCCGGCGACCACGTGGGCGTTGGTCATGACGCGGTTCTGTGCGTAGACGAAGCCGGAGCCCTCGATGCGCCGGGAGCAGCTCGGGGCCTGACCGAGGACCTTGACCACGGACTTCTTGGCGTTCTTGACGACCTCGGAGCCGGCGAGCTTCGGGTCCGGCGGGGAGACCTCCCTGACCCGGGTCGGCGACAGCCCGTCGAAGACGTCCGGGAAGCCGCGCGTGTCCACGGTGTCGCGCAGTGCCTGCGACAGGGCGTCGGCCTGGGTCGGCATGGCGGAGTCGACGACGTTCAGGATGATCGAGTTGCTCACCGCGCGGGCCAGCCACGGCAGGGACGAGGCGCTCAGTGGGGCGGCGACCAGCCAGACGACGAGGAGTACCGCAACAACCGAAACGACGGCGCCGCCCGCGTTGTCGGCGGCCTGGGCGTTGCGGTTGACGATCGCGCTGCGCAACCGGTTGCCCACGAAACTGGCCAGTGCCTGGCCGGCCACCGCGAGACCGAACACGGCCGAGAGCGAGATGACCACCCGCGCCGGGTCGGACGTGAAGAAGTGCTCGGCGATCAGCGGGCCAAGCTGCAGGCCCAGTAGCGCTCCGCCGAAGAACCCGATGAATGACAGCAGACCAACAAGGAACCCCTGGCGATAGCCGTTGACGGCGAACATCACCATGAGGAGCAAGAGGAGGATATCGATCACGCTGCCAGACACGCATTCAATGTACGGGGGTGGCACCAGAAGTCGGCAGTTCCTCAACCCGGCCGGTCGGCCACTCGACCGCCCAGCCGCCGAGTTCCAGCAGCGTAGACAGCACGCCGGCGGTAAATCCCCACACCAACATGTCGTGTATCCGAAACGCCGGGCCGATCCATCCGCTCGGGTGGCGAACACGCAGCCGGTGCTCGGGATCGACCAGCTCACGAATGGGGAGGCGCTCGACGCGGGCCACCTCGCCCGGGTCGGCGGGGCCGACCGGGTGCGGCGCGCGCCACCATGCGAGCACCGGCGTGACCAGGAAGTTGCTCACCGGGATCCACAGCGTCGGCAGCGTCGCGACGACCTCGACCGTGCTCGGGTCCAGGCCGACCTCCTCCTCCGCCTCGCGCAGCGCGCACGCGATCGAGTCGGCGTCGCCGGGGTCGACGGCCCCGCCGGGGAAGGCGGGCTGGCCGGCGTGGTTGCGCATGGTGTCGGCGCGCTGCAGGACGAGCACGTCGGGGCCGGTCGCCGGGTCCTCGCCGAAGAGCACGAGCACGGCACTCTGCCGGTACCCCTCGCCGTCGGGCGTGGGCAGCCGCGTGAAGTCGCCGGCCTCGGACGAGCGGATCCGAGTGAGCAAAGGTTCGAACCACTCAGGCAGGTCAGTCACGGTCACAACCACCCCAACCGCGCATATACGAAATATCCGAAATGTCGCGGCGCGCCAGCGCCCGACATTTCGGCACGAAAGCCCGTCACACGGACACCCCCAGATACTGGCGCGTCAGGTCGCGCAGGCGCGCCTCGGTGAGAGGTTCGCCCTGGTAGGCGTACGCGATCCGGCCCGACGACGTGATGAACAGCGTCGCCGGCAGCGAGACCAGCGCCTTCGACACCACCGGGCTCACCGAGATCGCCAGCTGCTGGCGCTGGTCCTCGAGCATGGGGAAGGTCAGCTTCAGCTCGTCGATCACCGACTGCGCCTGGTCGTGGCGGTCCTTCGTCACGACCCCGACGACCCGCACCTGACCTGCGCCGGCGGCCGCGAACCGGTTCATCTCGGGCAGCTCGGCCCGGCACGGCCCGCAGTAGGACGCCCAGAGGTTGACGACCGTCGGGCGGCCGCCGAGGTCGGCGATGTTCGTGTACCGGCCACCGGAGAAGCACGGCAGCGCCATGGCCGGCAGCGCGGGCGCGGAGGAGGCAACGGCAGCGGCCGAGGGCGAAGGCTCGACGCGCTCGATGCAGCGCGGGCCCGTGGGCGCGCCGGCGTCGGCGGGCGCGCCGGGGTTGGAGGTGCAGGCGGTCAGGCCGAAGAGCAGCGCGGCCACGCCCAGCAGGACCCGCCTCATAGCGCCAGCTCGGCGAGCTCGGCGGCGCGCGGGCCCTTGAGCAGCTTGAGCGCCACCTCGAGCTCGGTGGGGCCGGTGCCGTACGACGGGCAGTCCCGCCGCAGCGTGCAGGCGCCGCAGGCGGGCTTGAGGGCGTGGCACACGCGGCGGCCGTGGAAGATCACGCGGTGCGAGAGCATCGTCCAGTCCGAAGGCGGGAAGAGCGCGGCGATCGCGAACTCGATCTTGACCTCGTCGGTCTCCTCGGTCCAGCGCCACCGGCGCGTGAGGCGCTTGAAGTGGGTGTCGACGGTGATGCCGGGCACGTCGAAGGCGTTGCCGAGGATGACGTTGGCGGTCTTGCGGCCGATGCCGGGCAGCGCCACGAGCTCGCCCAGCGTGCCGGGCACCTCGCCGTCGTGGCGCTCGACGAGCGCCTGGCCCAGTCTCATCAGCGAGTCGGTCTTGTTGCGGAAGAAGCCGGTCGGGCGGATGAGCTCCTGCATCTCCATGCGGTCGGCCGCGGCGTAGGCGGCCGCGTCGGGGTAGCGCGCGAAAAGCTTCGGCGTCACCTGGTTGACCCGCTCATCCGTGCACTGCGCGGAGAGGATCGTGGCGACGGCGAGCTCCAGCGGGCTGGTGAAGTCCAGCTCGCAATGCGCGTCGGGGTGGATATTCGCCAGGGCGCGTCCCATCCGCCGCGCCCGTCGCTTCAACGCCAGCGCGGTCTCGGTCACGCAACGACAATACGTCGCGCGTGACCGAGCCCCGGATCGAGCTATCAGCCAGACGGCGGCGTGATCGTGCCGTCCGCCGCGATCTTCGCCCCGGTGCCGGGGAAGTCCTGCTTGGTCAGGTTCGAGACGAACGGGATGGCCTGCTTCTTCGGGTCGGGCTTGGGCAGGCCGGGCGCGACCATGTAGGTGGCGGTCAGCGACCCGCTCTTCCACGTGCCGTCGCCGAGCAGCTGGACCTTGAGCACCCCGCCGATGCCCACCGTGCCGTTGTACGACAGCGCCTTGTACCCGGCGAAGTTGCCGAGGCTGTAGGCGATCAGCCGGCCCTTGTAGAACTCCATCGCGCGCATGACGTGCGGTCCGTGGCCGATGACGAGGTCGGCGCCGGCGTCGACGACCCGGTGGCCGAACGCGATCGGGTCGCAGCGGTTCTCGCCGAGGAACATCTCGGTGCCGGGCTTCACGTGCGTCTTGTCCGAGCCCTCGGCGCCCTGGTGCACCTGCACCACGACGATGTCGGCCTTGGTCGCCGCCTCCTTGATGACCTTCTCGGCGGCGTCGAGGTCGTAGCAGAGGTTCGACCACTTGTAGGAGGCGAACCCGACGACGGCGATCTTCACGCCCTTGGCCTCGCCGACCGAGATCATGCCCGGCCAGCCGGTGTACTTGATCCCGGCGCCGTCCAGCGTCTTCTGCGAGTTCTGGTAGCCCTGCTCGCCGTAGTCGTAGGCGTGGTTGTTCGCCATGTTCATCATCATGAAGCCGGCGTCCTTGAGGTTCTGCACGAACGCGGGCGGCGTGCGGAACGCGAAGCAGGTCTTGCCGGCGCTGTCGGCCGAGCACTTGCCGACGCCGGTGTCGTCGGTCAGCACCTGCTCGAGGTTGCCCATCTGGAAGTCGGCGGTGAGGTACTGCTTCACGGGGTCGAAGAAGCCCTTGCCGTTGTTCGGCGGCAGCCCGCCGGGCGCCATGCCCATGACGATGTCGCCGGTGGCGCTCAGCGTGATGCCGTCGGCGGGCCCGGCCACGCCGCCGGCCGGCTGGGAGCCGGGCGCCGAACTGCCGTCGCCGGCCGCCGCCTGCTGCGTCGGGCCCTGCGTCGCGGCCGTCTTGTCGTCGCCGCCCCCCAGGAAGGTCGCTGCGCCCGCGGCGCCGGCGACGATGACCACGGCCGCGACGACGCCGAGGATGATCGCGGTGCGCCGCCCGTTGCCGGAGGGCGTCGGCGGCGGCTCGCCGGGCAGCGGCAGCTTGCGCCGGCCGGCCCGCTCCTCGGGCTCGTAGGCGCGGGCCGAGTAGAGGTCCTCCGGGCGGGTCGGGCCCGGGATGGGCTCGCGGCCGCCCCCATAAAGAGGCCCGGTGGCCGGCGGAGCGCCGTAGACGGAGCCGGTCCGCTCCTCGCGAGGCGTACGACCCGCCGCAAAACCGTCGAAACCGCCCGTGCTCTGGTCGTAACCCCCGACCGGGCCGGACGGTTGTTCGCGTGGGGCACCCCGCCGTTCCGGCTCGTCCGGCCAGCGGGACGGTCCGCCGTACACCGTCATGTGAACCCCACTCCAGCACTCGGCGACCCTCGCGCCCACCGCGAGCGTGAACGGGTCGTGTCCGACGCGAAGATATCGCACCCCGGCGACGCGGGTACCGCCCTCGCGCGCGACAGCCGCGCCCCAGGTCGGCGAGTATCATCAAAGGCTGCCCAACGCCCGGAACACGACCCCGTATGCATAAACTGACGTTCGCGCGATCGCTTTCGAAGCGAACGACGCGCCGACGGATTTGAGGTGGACGCGATGGACGAGGTACTGGCGCGCAGCGGCATCTTCCAAGGGGTCGAGGCCGACGCCGCAGAATCCCTCGCCAAGGAGATGGAGACGATCGACGTCCGCAAGGGCGAGATCGTGTTCAGCGAGGGCGAGCCCGGCGACAGTCTGTACATCGTGCTGTCCGGCAAGATCAAGGTCGGTCGGCGCGCGGCCGACGGCCGGCAGAACCTGATCGCGGTCATGGGCCCGAGCGACATGGTCGGCGAGCTCTCGCTGTTCGACCCGGGGCCGCGCACCGCCACGGCGACCGCGGTGCTCGACACCCGGCTGGCCCGCCTGCGCAAGCAGGCGCTGCGCCCCTGGCTGACCAACCGGCCGGAGATCGCCGAGCAGCTGCTGCGGGTGCTGGCCCGGCGTCTGCGCCGCACCAACGACGCCCTGGCCGACCTGATCTTCACCGACGTGCCCGGCCGCGTGGCCAAGACGCTGCTGCAGATGGCGGGCCGCTTCGGCACCCGCGACGGCGGCGTGCTGCGGGTCAACCACGACCTGACGCAGGAGGAGATGGCGCAGCTCGTGGGCGCCTCGCGCGAGACGGTGAACAAGGCCCTGGCCGACTTCGCCTCCCGCGGCTGGCTGCGCCTGGACGGCAAGAGCGTGATCATCATGGACCCCGAGCGCCTCGCCCGCCGCGCGCGCGTCTGAGGATCCGACCGACGAGAGCCGCCCGGGATTCCGGGCGGCTTTTCTTTTCATGGCTCGGGTCCGTGCAACTGACGACCGTTGCTCCCGCCAGGAATCCCGACGTCCGTGGTGCCAAGACCGCAAAAAACAATCAGGCTTGACTGTTTGTTTCCCGCGGTACACCCTGAAACCATGACGGCACAGCAGGAGCGCAGCCGCGCCACTCAGCGGCGCCTGCTCGAGGCGACCGTCGAGTGCCTGCACGACTTCGGCTGGTCCGGCGCCACCACCACGGTCATCGCCGAGCGGGCCGGCGTCTCGCGGGGCGCCCAGCTGCACCACTACCCCACGCGCGCCGCGCTGGTGCTCGCCGCCGTGCAGCACCTCGCCGAGCGGCGCGCCGAGGAGATCCGCACCGAGGCCGCCGCGCTCACCGGCGACCGCGAGCAGCGCCTCGACCGCGTGATCGAGCTGCTCGCCTCGGCGTTCACCGGCCCGCTGTTCGTCGCCGCGCTGGAGGTCTGGGTCGCGGCGCGCACCGACGCCGAGCTGCGCGACGCGCTCGTGCCGATCGAGGCCCGGGTCGGCCGCGAGATGCACCGGCTGACCGTGGAGCTGCTCGGCGCCGACGAGTCGCGCCCGGGCGTGCGCGAGGCCGTCCAGGCGACGCTCGACCTGCTGCGCGGCCTCGGCGTCGCCAACCTGCTCACCGACGACACCCCGCGCCGCACCCAGCTCCTCGCGGCTTGGAAGCAGCAACTCGCCAAGATGATCTAGGAGGCGCGATGGTGCAGCTCGACGAGGTCCTGCGTGACCTGCACGCCGAGTCCGAGGCGCTCGACCGGCTGGTCAGCGGCCTGAGCCCGGAGGACTGGAGCCGGCCGACGCCGGCGCCGGGCTGGAGCGTCGCGCACCAGATCTCGCACCTGCACTGGACGGACGAGGCCGCCACCCTCGCCAACGCCGACCCGGCCGCGTTCCTGGCCCGCCTCAGCGAGACCTTCGTGGACCCATATACGTTCGTCGACCGGGCCGCCGCGGCCGGCGTCGCGCCGCCGGACGAGCTGCTGCCCCGCTGGCGGGCCGGCCGCGCCGCGCTCGTGCGCGCCCTGACGGAGGTGCCGCCCGGCGAACGGCGCCCCTGGTTCGGCACCTCGATGTCGCCGCTGTCCAGCGCCACCGGCCGCGTCATGGAGACCTGGGCGCACGGGCGCGACATCGCCGAGACGTTCCCCGACGACGAGCGGGCGCGCGAGCACCTGCGCCCGACCGACCGGCTGCGGCACGTGGCGCACATCGGCTACCGCACCATCGGCCACAGCTTCGAAAGCCACGGCCGCCCGGCGCCGGACGCGCCCTTCCGGGTCGAGCTGACCACGGTCGACGGTGCGGTGTGGGAGTACGGGCCGCAGGACGCGCCCAACCGCGTGACCGGCCCGGCGCTGGACTTCTGCCTGCTGGTCACGCAGCGGCGCCACCCCGCCGACCTCGCGCTGCAGGCCACCGGCGACGCCGCGGCCGAGTGGCTCACCCTCGCGCAGGCCTTCGCCGGCCCGCCCGGCGCCGGCCGCGAGCCGAGGGCCGCCCGGTGACCGGCGCACCGCTGCGGATCGGCAACGCCTCCGGCTTCTACGGCGACCGGGCAACGGCCTGGCGCGAGATGCTCGACGGCGGCGAGCTGGACGTGCTCACCGGCGACTACCTCGCCGAGCTGACGATGCTGATCCTCGGCCGCGACCGGCTCAAGGACCCGGCGACCGGCTACGCGAAGACCTTCCTGCGCCAGCTCGAGTCCGTCCTCGGCACCGCAGTGCAGCGCGGCGTGCGCATCGTGACCAACGCCGGCGGCCTCAACCCCGCCGGGCTGGCCGAGGCGATCCGCGCGCTCGCCGGGCGCCTCGGCCTGGACGTCGCCGTCGCGCACGTCGAGGGCGACGACGTCACCGCCCGGGCCGCCGAGCTCGGCCTCGGCGAAGCGCTGACCGCCAACGCGTACCTCGGCGCCTTCGGCATCGCCGAGTGCCTGACCGCCGGCGCCGGCGTCGTCGTCACCGGCCGGGTCACCGACGCCTCGCTGGTCGTCGGGCCCGGCATCGCCCGCTTCGGCTGGACCCGCGCCGACCTGGACGCCCTGGCCGGCGCGACGGTCGCCGGGCACGTCCTGGAGTGCGGCGCGCAGGCCACCGGCGGCAACTTCGCGTTCTTCACCGAGCTGCCCGACGGCGCCCGCCGCCCCGGCTTCCCCCTCGCCGAGCTGCACGCCGACGGCAGCGCGGTGATCACCAAGCACCCGGGCACCGGCGGCGCCGTGACGGTCGAGACGGTCACGGCGCAGCTGCTGTACGAGATCGGCGCCCCCCGGTATCTCGGCCCGGACGTCGTCGCGGACTTCGCCACGATCCGGCTGCGCGACGACGGCCCGGACCGCGTGCGCATCGACGGGGTCCGCGGAGCCCCGCCGCCGCCCACCCTCAAGGTCGGCGTCAACACGCTCGGCGGCTTCCGCAACGCGATGACGTTCGTGCTGTGCGGCCTCGAGATCGAGCGGAAGGCGGCGCTGGTGCGCGCCCAGCTCGAAGACGCGCTCGGCCCGGACGGCCTGGAGTTCGTCCTGGCCCGCACCGACCACCCGGACGCCGCCGACGAGGCGTCGGCGAGCGCGCTGCTCACGGCGCACATCAAGGGCCCCGACCCCAAGCGGACCGGCCGGGCGTTCTCGCAGGCCGCGGTGGAGCTGGCGCTGGCCTCCTACCCCGGCCTCTCCCTGACTGCCCCGCCCGGCGATGCGACGCCTTTCGGCATTTTTACCGACTTTTCGGTGCCGCAGGCGTCGATCCCGCACATCGCGGTCCTTCCGGACGGCACTCGCAAGCCCATCAACTCGCCCGAGAGCACGGATATGGTGATAAGTCCGAAAAATCAGGACGCGCCAGCGTCCGGATTTTTCGCGACAAAAAGGATCCCGACGCAGCTCGGGCGGCTGTTCGGGGCCAGGTCGGGCGACAAGGGCGGGGACGCCAACATCGGGGTGTGGGCCCGCAGCGACAAAGCCTACGAGTGGCTCAGGACCGAGCTCACCGCCCAGCGGCTCAAGGAGCTGCTGCCCGAGGCGGGCGACGTCGAGCGGCACGAGCTGCCCAACCTCCTGGCGCTCAACTTCGTGCTGCGCGGGATCCTCGGCCAAGGGGTCGCGGCCAGCACCCGGTTCGATCCGCAGGGCAAGGCGCTCGGCGAGTGGCTGCGCTCCCGCGTGGTCGAGGTGCCCGAGGAGCTGCTGTCGTGAACGACCCGTTCGAGACCGAGGAGCGGCGCCGGCTGCGGGAGCTGACCCGGGCGTTCGTGACCAAGGAGATCCTGCCGCACCTCGACGAGTGGGAGCGCGCCGGCGAGGTGCCGCGCGAGCTGCACGCGCGGGCGGCCGAGATCGGGCTGCTCGGCGTCGGCTTTCCCGAAGCGGTCGGCGGCTCCGGCGGGGACCTGCTCGACAGCGTGGTGCTCACCGAGGAGCTGATCATCGCCGGCGGGTCGTCGGGGCTGGTCGCTGCGCTGTTCACGCACGGCATCGCGCTGCCGCACATCGTGGCCGCCGGCGACCCCGAGCTGATCGAGCGGTTCGTGCGCCCGACGCTCGCCGGCGAGCGCATCGGGTGCCTGGCGATCACCGAGCCGGACGGCGGGTCCGACGTGGCCGGCGTGCGCACCCGGGCGGTGCCCGACGGCGACGACTACGTGGTCAACGGGGCGAAGACGTTCATCACCAGCGGGGCCCGCGCCGACTTCGCCACGACGGCGGTGCAGACCGACGACGGGTTCCGGCTGCTGGTCGTCGACGGCGGGTTCACCGTCACCCGGAGGCTGGACAAGATGGGCTGGCACTGCTCGGACACCGCCGAGCTCGCCTTCGTCGACGTCCGAGTGCCGCGCCGCAACGTCGTCGGCGGGTTCGCCGAGGTCATGGCCCACTTCGCCACCGAGCGGATCTCGTTGGCGGTGCAGTCCTACGCGATCGCGCAGCGCTGCCTGGACCTCACCCTCGCGTGGGTACGGGACCGGCACACGTTCGGGCGGCCGTTGTCGAGCCGGCAGCTGGTGCGCCACCGGCTGGCCGAGATGGCGCGGCAGGTCGACGTCGCGCGCACCTACGTCCGCCACGTGGCGGTCCGCGTCGCCGGCGGCGAGCGGCTCGTGACGGAGGTGGCGATGGCGAAGAACACCGCGGTCGCGGCGTGCGACCTCGTCGTCGACCAGGCCGTGCAGCTGCACGGCGGCCTGGGGTACCTGCGCGACGCCGAGGTCGAGCGCCACTACCGCGACGCTCGGATCATGGGCATCGGCGGCGGGACCACGGAGATCATGAACGAGATCATCGCGAAGCAGTTGGGGGTCTGAGGCATGCCGGTGTTGACGAGCAACCTCGACCCGCGCGGGACCGCCTACCTCGAAAACCGGCAGGCGATGCTCGAGCGGCTGGCCGAGCTCGAGTCGGCGCTGCGCCAGGCGCGCGCCGGCGGGGGCGACAAGTACGTGGCGCGCCACCACGCGCGGGGCAAGCTGCTGCCGCGCGAGCGCATCGAGCTGCTGGTGGACCGCGACTCGCCGTTCCTGGAGCTGTGCCCGGTCGCGGCCTGGGGCACCGACTACCCGGTCGGGGCGAGCGTGGTGGCCGGCATCGGCATCGTCGAGGGCGTGCCCTGCGTGATCGTGGCCAACGACCCGACGGTGCGCGGCGGCGCGGTCAACCCGTTCTCGCTGAAGAAGACGCAGCGGGCCGGGCAGATCGCGCGGGAGAACCGGCTGCCGCTGGTCAACCTGGTCGAGTCCGGCGGCGCCGACCTGCCGCAGCAGGCGGAGATCTTCATACCGGGCGGCGCCGCGTTCCGCGACCTGACCCGGCTCTCGGCGGCGGCGATCCCGACGGTCGCCGTGGTGTTCGGCAACGCCACCGCCGGCGGCGCCTACATCCCCGGCATGTCCGACTACACGATCTTCGTGCGCGACCGGGCCAAGGTGTTCCTGGCCGGGCCGCCGCTGGTGAAGATGGCCACCGGCGAGACCGTCGACGACGAGACGCTCGGCGGCGCCGCGATGCACGCCACCCGCTCCGGGCTGGCCGACTTCGTGGCCGAGGACGAGCGCGACGCGATCCGCCTCGCGCGCTCCTGCATCCGCAACTTCGGCCACGACACCGTGAAGGCACACGGCCCGGAGCCGAAGTTCGACGCCGACGACCTGCTCGGCATCCCGAGCGCCGACCTGCGCGTGCCCTTCGACCCCCGCGACGTCCTCGCCCGCGTCCTCGACGCCAGCGAGTTCGACGAGTTCAAGCCCGCCTACGGCGCGGCACTGTGCACCGGCTGGGGCGCGATTCACGGCCACCGCATCGGCGTGCTGGCCAACGTGCGCGGCGTGCTGTTCTCCGCCGAGGCGCAGAAGGCCGCCCAGTTCATCCAGCTCGCCAACGCCACCGGCACGCCGCTGCTCTTCCTGCAGAACACCACCGGGTACATGGTCGGCAGCGAGTACGAGCAGGGCGGCATCATCAAGCACGGCGCCCTGATGATCAACGCGGTGGCGAACTCGCGGGTCCCGCACCTGACCGTCAACATCGGCGCGTCCTACGGCGCCGGCAACTACGGCATGTGCGGGCGGGCGTTCGAGCCGCGCTTCCTGTTCACGTGGCCCAACGCGAAGTCCGCCGTCATGGGGCCGCAGCAGCTGGCCGGCGTGCTGTCGATCGTGGCCCGGCAGGCGGCCGAGGCCAAGGGGCACGCCTACGACGAGGAGCAGGACCGCACGATGCGGTTCATGGTCGAACACAAGGTCGAGCAGGAGTCCGCGGCGCTGTTCCTGTCCGGCCGCCTGTACGACGACGGCGTGATCGACCCGCGGGACACCCGCACGGTGCTGGGCATGTGCCTGGCGCTGGTCGGGAGCGGCGAGCGTGCCCAATTCGGCGTGTTCCGGCACTAGGTATTCCGGCTACTGGGGGTAAGCGACAGTGATCAGAAGGCTGCTGGTGGCCAACCGCGGCGAGATCGCCCGCCGGGTGTTCGCCACCTGCCGGGCGATGGGCGTCGAGACGGTCGCCGTCTACTCCGACGCCGACGCCGACTCCCCGCACGTCGCGGAGGCCGACTACGCCGTGCACCTGCCCGGCAACGCGCCGACGGCGACGTACCTGCGCGGCGACCTGCTGATCGCGGCGGCGCGCAAGTGCGGCGCCGATGCGGTACACCCGGGATATGGCTTCCTCTCGGAGAACGCCGACTTCGCGCGGGCGGTGATCGACGCCGGCCTGACCTGGGTCGGACCGTCGCCGAAGGCGATCGCCATGATGGGCTCCAAGCTCGAGGCGAAGGCGCTGCTGGCCGAGGCCGGGGTGCCGATGCTGCCCACCGCCCTGGAGCCCGACGAGGTCGACACGTTCCCGGTCCTGGTCAAGGCGTCCGCGGGCGGCGGCGGGCGGGGCATGCGCATCGTGCGCGACCGCGAGTCGCTCGCCGAGGCCGTCGCGTCGGCGCGGCGCGAGGCGGCGTCGGCGTTCGGCGACGGCACGGTGTTCTGCGAGCGGTACGTCGAACGCGCCCGCCACATCGAAGTGCAGATCATGGCCGACTCGCACGGCAACGTGGTGCCCCTCGGCGAGCGCGAGTGCTCGATCCAGCGCCGCCACCAGAAGATCGTCGAGGAGACACCGTCGCCGGCCGTCGACGCGCCCCTGCGCGAACGGCTCTTCCAGGCCGCGACCGCCGCCGCCCGGGCCGTCTCCTACGTCGGCGCCGGCACGGTCGAGTTCCTGCTCGCGCCCACCGGCGAGTTCTTCTTCCTGGAGATGAACACCCGCCTGCAGGTCGAGCACCCGGTGACCGAGTGCGTCGTCGGCGTCGACATGGTGCGGCTGCAGCTGGTCGTGGCCGAGGGCGGCGCGCTGCCGTTCGACGGCCCGCCGCCGCTGCACGGCCACGCGATCGAGGTCCGCCTGTACGCCGAGGACCCCGCCAACGCCTGGATGCCCTCGACCGGCACGCTGCACCGCTTCGACGTCCCCGGCGCCGCGCACGCGTTCGCCCCGCTGCCCGCGCCCGGCCTGCGCCTGGACTCCGGCGTTGCCGGCGGCTCGGTCATCGGCGTGCACTACGACCCGATGCTCGCCAAGCTCATCGCCTGGGCGCCGACGCGCGCGGAGGCGGCCCGGATGCTCGGCGGCGCCCTCGCCCGGGCCCGCATCCACGGCGTGACGACCAACCGCGACCTGCTCGTGCGGGTGCTGCGCCTCTCGGCGTTCCTGTCCGGCGAGACCGACACCGGCTTCCTGGACCGCCACCCGGAGGTCTTCGCCCCGCTGCTGTCCTCGGTGGACGCGGTGCGCCTGTCGTGCCTGGCCGCGGCCCTGGCCGGCGCCGCCCGGCGGGCCAGGACCGCCCTGCTGCCCGGCCTGCCGTCGGGCTGGCGCAACGTGCCCAGCGCGCTGCAGACCGTGGTGTACGAGGGCCCGACCGGCACGATCGAGGTCGGCTACCGGCTCGGCCGCACCAACGACCTCGCCGCGTGGGCGGTGCGAAGCATCGACCCCGAGGACGTCGGCCTGCCCGGCGCCGCGCTGGACCCGGCCGGCGCACCCGACCACCCGCCCGCGGCGATCCTCAGTGCCACCGGCGAGCGGGTCGTGCTCGACGTGGACGGCGTGCGGCTGCAGTTCGCGGTGCACGAGGTCGACGGGGTGTCCTTCGTGGACAGCCCGGAGGGCTCGGTGGCGCTGACGGAGCTGCCGCGCTTCCCGCTGCCGGTCGCCGAGCAGCCCGAGGGCTCCCTGATCGCGCCGCTGCCCGGCGCGGTCGGCCGGGTGCTCGTGGTGCCCGGCCAGCGGGTCGCCGCCGGCGACCTGCTGCTGACGGTGGAGGCGATGAAGCTCGAGCACCCCGTGCACGCCCCCACCGACGGCGTCATCAGCGACCTGCGGGTCGCGGCCGGCTCGCAGGTCGAGTCCGGCGCTCTCCTGGCGGTGCTCTCCCCTTCGTAGTTTCGTTTGGAGCCTTCGTTGGACTTCGACTACACCCCTCAACAGCGGGACCTGCGCGACGCCGTGGCCAAGCTCGGCAAGCGCTACGGCCACGACTACTTCGTGCGCAAGGCCAAGGCCGGCGAGCACTCCGACGAACTGTGGGAGGAGGCGGCCCGCCTGGGCTACCTGGGCGTCAGCGTGCCCGAGCAGTACGACGGCGGTGGCGGCGGCATCACCGAGCTCGCGATCGTGTGCGAGGAACTGGCCGCCGCCGGCTCCCCGCTCCTGCTGCTCGTGGTCTCCCCCGCGATCGCGGCCACGATCGTCGCCAAGCACGGCACCGAGTCCCAGCGCCAGTCCCTCCTGCCCGGCTTCGCCGCCGGCACCCTGAAGGTCTGCTTCGCCATCACCGAGCCCGACGCGGGCTCCAACTTCCACAAGCTCACGACGGTAGCCCGCCCCTTCGAGGGCGGCTACTCCCTGACGGGCCGCAAGGTGTACATCTCCGGCGTCGACGAGGCCGACAAGATCATGGTCGTCGCGCGCCTGGAGGACGAGCGCACCGGCAAGCTGAAGCCGGCCCTGTTCGTCGTGCCCACCGACGCACCCGGCCTGACGGCGACCAAGCTGGACATGGAGATCGTCAGCCCCGAAAACCAGTTCCTGGTGTACCTCGACGACGTCCGCGTCCCCGCCGCCGCCCTCATCGGCGAGGACCCCGAGGCGGGCCTCCCGGCGCTCTTCTCGGGCCTCAACCCGGAGCGCATCACGGTGGCCGCGATGGCCTGCGGCACCGCCCGCTACGCCTTGGAGCGCGCCTCGACCTACACGGCGACGCGGTCGGTCTGGGGCCGCCCGATCGGCAGCCACCAGGGCGTGGCACACCCCCTGGCACACGCCCACATCCAGGTCGAACTGGCCAGGCTCATGGTCGCCAAGGCCGCATCCTTGTACGACTCCGGCCGCGACCTGGAGGCCGGCGTGGCCGCCAACATGGCCAAGTACGCGGCGGCCGAGGCGGCCGCCCTGGCGGTGGACACCGCGATCCAGTCCCTGGGCGGCAACGGCATGACGACGGAGTTCGGCGTGGCCACCCTGCTGGGCGCCGTCCGGGCCGGCCGGATCGCCCCCGTGTCGCGCGAGATGATCCTGAACTTCGTCTCCCAGCACCTCATGGGCCAGGAGAAGTCCTACTGACGGCCGCCCGACGCCCCGCCACCCACCGACCATCGGATGGCGGGGCGCCCCGCCCACAGCGCCGACATCGAGATGCGGGCGTCCGACCCGTCCAGAAGACCTGCACCGACACCAGCGCCGTGCTGAACGCCCGCCGCCGACGACCTCGACGAAGAACGCGGGCCGCGGGCCGCGGCGGGGCGCCGACGGCCGCCACAGCAGCACCGGCACGGCCGGAACATCGCCGGGTCCACGAGCGCCCCCGCGCGCCCCCGCGCGCCCCCGCGCGCCCCCGCTGGTGCCGCGTCACGATGACCGGCACGTCGCTCAACCCGGGCGTCGCGGCAGCCCGCGGCGGGTCAGCGCGAGCCGTGCAGCTGCTCGCCGGTCAACGCGTTGTCCCCCTTGCCGGCCAGGCAACGGAACGTCGTCGGGCCGGCCTTCTGCTCGTCCAGGGTCGGCAGGAGCACGTCGATCCGCCAGGCCGCGGCGCCGATGTTGACCGACAGCAGCGTCGGGATGCTGCACACCGCGTTGACCATCGGGTCCTTCTTGTCCGAGACCTTGCTGCCCTTCGCCAGCTCCCCGTACGCGAACGCCTCCCACGTGTGCCGGCCCGAACAGTCCGCCGGGGCCCGGTTGGCGTCGAAGCACTCCGGGGTGTCCGAGCACAAGGCGCGCTTGTCGACCGGCCCGCCACATGCCGCGCGCGGCGGGGCGGACGGCTCCGGGCTCGGGTTGTCGCCGCCGAACCCGTAGGCGATGGCGATGCTCACCGAGGCGGCCACCACGACCAGCCCCGCGATCACGGCCATCCACACGCCGCGGCGCCCGAACGGCGAGGGCTTGACCGGATTGACAAACGGATCCGCCGGCGGCGCAACAGGGCCGGCGGAGGCGTCCGATCCCGCCGCCGCGAAACTTCCACGACCGCCATCGGCCGCGGCGAAAAGCGAAGACCCGCCCGCCCCGGAGCCAGACGAGCCAAAACCGGACGGACCTGAGCCAGACGAACCTGGCCCAGACGAACCTGACCCGGACGAGCCGAGCCCTACGCGGCCTGGCCCGGACGAGCCGGACCCGGACGAGCCGAGCCCTACGCGGCCTGGCCCGGACGAGCCGGACCCGGACGAGCCGAGCCCTACGCGGCCTGGCCCGGACGAGCCGGACCCGGACGAGCCGGACGCGGACGAGCCGGAGGAGGGACGAGCAAGAGGATCGGTAGGAGGCTCCTCGGGGCCGGCCTCGTGCGGGACGGTCTGCTCCGGATCGCGCGGGAACCCGCCCAGGAACGGCGAGTCGAGCAGCCGGTCCGCCGGCGGTGGCGGCAAGGGCGGGGGCAACGGCGGCGACGTATACACCGGCTCGATCGGGGGCGACCCGAGCGGCGGCACGATGACCTGCGGCGCGGGCGCCATCCGCAGCGCCATCAGGGCGTCGCGCAGCTGCAGCGCCGTCGGCCGGGCGGACTCGTCGTTGGACATGCCGGCGCGCAGGATGGCCATCAGGTCGTCGGGGCAGCCGGGCAGGTCGGGGATGTGATCGTTGAACATGTCGACCAGCGACAGGAGGCTGGGCATCTGGTCCTCGCGCCAGCGGGGCGGCCGTCCGCGCATCAGCGCGTAGAGGGTGGCGCAGAGGGCGTAGACGTCGGCGGCGGGGGCCGGCGGGGCGTGACGGAACGTCTCCGGTGGGGCGTAGGCCGGGGTGAGCACGTCCAGGGTGATCGAGACGTCGCGCCACTCGGCGAGGATGGCCAGTCCGAAGTCGGCCAGGGCGGGCTCGCCGAAGCGGCTGAAGAGGATGTTGGCCGGCTTGACGTCGCGGTGCAGCACCCCCAGGGCGTGCGCGTCGGACAGGGCGTCGGCGATCTTGAAGCCGACCTCGCGGGCCTCGGCTGGGGTGAGCGGGGCGTTGCGCATGCGCTCGGCATAGGAGCCGTCGCAGAGCTCCATGATCAGGTAGGGGTGGCCGTCGCCCGTCACGCCGGCGTCGAACAGGTCGACGACGTGGGGGTGGCTGGACATGCGGCCGGCCGCGCGGGCCTCGCGCAGGAAGCGGCGGCGGTCGCGCTCGGTCTCCAGCGTCCGGTTCTCGACCTTGACGGCCACGTCCCGGCCGACCGACTCCTGCTCCGCCCGATAGACGGTGGCGTAGCCGCCGCGGGCCAGCACGGAGAACCCGGTCAGGCCGGGCACCGTGGGGAGCGGAGTCGATGCGGTCACGGCTAAGACGGTACGGCAGGGGTCCGACATTTCTCCGTCACGCATCGGCCACAGCCGAGTTTCACGGCTCGGCAACCACGGGGACGGAGTCGTTGGCGTCGAGCGCCTCCTGGAGTACCGCTGCCGCATAATCGCGACTGCGAACGTCCTCGCCGGGTGCGCTCTGCGCCTGCCGCGCCCAGTCGAGGGCTTCGGCGTTGCGCCCGGCGGCCAGCAGCGCCGAGGCGTAGGCGGCGACCGCGTGGCGGCGGGAGAAGATCACCGAGTCGCCGGGACGCTCGGCGGCGACGCAGCCGAGCACCTCCAGGGCCGTCGGCAGGTCGCCCTGCGCCAGGCGGGCCAGGCCGAAGAGCACGCGCGGGCCGACCTTGGCGGACTCCAGCACGTCGTGGGTCTCCACCACCTGCAGCACCGCGCGGGCATCGACCTCGGCCGCGACCGGGTCGCCGCGGTCCAGGCTGACGAAGCCGCGCATGGTGCGCGACATGCCGAGCAGGAGGGGGTGCCCGGTCTTCTCGCCGTACTCGGTGGCGTCGGACAGCAGGTCGTAGGCGTGCGCCGGCTCGGACAGCTCGCGCGCGACGACGCCGCGCACGACCAGCGCCAGGCCGCGGCCCCAGTCGTCGCCGGCCGCGGCGAACTCGCGGTAGGCGCGGCGGGCCTCGCGGTCGGCCTCGGCCAGGTCGCCGCTCTCGGCCGCGGCGAACGCCTCGACCGCGCGCAGCGTGCCGACCGCCCAGGCGTCGCCGACCCGCTCGCCGAAGGGCAGGAACGCCTTGGCCAGCCGGCGGGCCTCGCCGAGCCGGCCGGCGAGCAGCCGCACGAACGCCGTCGTGCCGCGCAGCCAGGCCCGCCCGACCGGGTCGCCGAGCTCGGCGAAGCGGCGGGCGGCGCGCCCTAGCGCCGCGTCGGCGCCGGCGAAGTCGCCGCGGGTGGTGGTGACCCAGGCCAGGTGCTGCAGCGACCAGGCCTGCGCGCGGCGGTCGCCGGCGGTGACGGCGATCTGGAACGACTCGGCGAACCGGCCGCCCGCCTCGGCCAGGCGCCCTTCGAGGAAGTCGGCCATGCCGAGGCGGCGCATGGCGTCGCCGCGCTCGTACGTCAGGTGCGCCGCCGTCGCCGCGTCCAACGCCTCGGTCAGCGTCCGGTAGCTGCGCTGGTGATCGCCCATCCCTCGATAGGCGCGCCCGGCCACGAGCAGGGCGCCCACGCGGACGGCGGCGTCGTCTCCGGCGTTGGCGGTGATCTTCTCGGCGTACCCCAGAGCCTCCGCCGCCCGCCCCAGCTGCAGCAAGGCGCGGGAGTGCACGAGCCGGTCGGCGGGCGGCAGCGCACCGCCGCCCAGTGCCGACGCGCGCTCGGCAGCATTGGCCGCCTGCGCCGGTTCCCCGCTGGCCAGGGCCGCCCGGGCCGCTCGACCGAGCGCCTGTACGCCCAGGGGCGCCGCCGACCGCGCCAGCGAGTCGGGGCGCAGCCCCACCACGTCCGCGAGCCGGCTGGCCCGCTCGGCGTGGTCGGCGGTGAACGCGTCCGCGGCGCCGAGGGTCAGGTTGAGCCCGGGGACGTTGCCGGTGCCGCCGGCGGCGATGTAGGCGGTGACCGCCGCCGCGGCCCACCGCGACAGCGCCGCGTGCCGCTCGGCGAGGTCGGCCTTGCCGATGCCGGCGTACGCCGCCTCGCGCAGCAGCGGCGTGGCGAACGCGAACCCGCCCCGGCCGCGGCGCAGCATGCGGCGCTGCAGCAGCTCTTCGACGGCCCGATCGAGCTCGACCGCGGCCACGACCGCGGGCCGGGCCGGCTGGCCGGGCGGGTTGAAGCGCAGCGCCTCGAGCGCCCGGGCCGGCACGGTGTCGCCGATGACGGCGGCGTCGCGCAGCACGGCGCGGGTGTCGGCGGGCAGCGCGTCGATGCGCGCGGCGAGAACGGCGGCGAGGTCGCGGGAGAGCAGGCGGCCGCCGAGCGAGCCGGGCGTGAGCCGCCAGCCGGGCGGGTCGGTGCCGGCCACGGTGGTCAGCGCGCCGCGCTCCTGCAGCAGCGTGACGAGCTCGGCCAGGTAGAACGGGTTGCCCTGCGCGGTGGCCAGCAGCCGGTCCTCGTCGGGCGGCGCGAGCCGCCCGCCGGTCAGGTACGCCGTGAGCAGCCGCGCCGCGTCCGCGCCCCGCAGCGGCGGGATCGGCACGACCTCGGCGTCGGCGATGCGGGTCAGCACGCCGGCGGAGCGCACCAGCTCGGGCCGGCCGAGCAGCACGATGAGGACCGGGCCGGTCAGGCGCTCAATGGTGGCGCCGAGCGCGTCGAGGGTCTCCGGGGTGGCGTCGTGCAGGTCGTCGACGATCACCACGAGCGGAGTCTCCGCGGCGAGGCCGGACAGCAGCTCGGCGACGGCGTGCGGCACGGAGTGCAGGTCCAGCTCGTCGGGCTTGCCGCCGGGCGCGACCCAGGCGGTGTCGCCGACGGCTTCGGTGTACCCGATGAGGGTCAGCAACAGGTCGCTGTTGAACCGCGGCGGCTCCGGGCGGCCCCGCGCGGCGCGGGCCAGGCGCTGCCCGAGCCGGCGCAGCCGCTCCTCGACCGCCTCGCGGGTGAGTGCGGCGTCGGGCGGGAGGCCGATCGCGGCGCGGACCAGGTCGGCCAGGGGCGCGAGGCGGCGCCGCTCGCCGAACGCGGCGCAGTGCACCGACAGCACCCGGGCGCCGCCGCCGGGCGCGAACCCGGCGCTCGGTGTGTAGCCGGCGCCCCCCAGGTAGCCGGCGGCGAACCGCTCGATCTCGCCGGCCAGGCGGGTCTTGCCCAGCCCGGCCTCGCCGGTGAAGACCAGCACGCGCGGCTCCTGCCGGTCGGCGATCTCGGCGAGGCGGCCGGAGACGCGGCCGAGCTCGGCCTCGCGCCCGACGAACGGCGCCTCGTCGCCGAGGCCGGAGCGGGTGCCGGGCGCGTCGAGCAGGCCCAGCAGCTCGAACGCTTCGACCGGCTCGCGCTTGCCCTTGAGCCGCAGGGGTCGCAATGCGCGCCAGGACGCGAGCCGACGCGTGGACGACGAGGTGCGATCGCCCGCGTACACCGCGCCGATCGCGGCGGCGTCGGCCAGCCGCGCGGCGGTGTTCACGGTGTCGCCGATGACCGTGTACTCGATCCCGGCCTGCACGCCCGCGACCACCGGCCCGGTGTTGAGCCCGATGCGCAGCCCCAGCGGGGCGCCGCCGCCGCGCTCGTCGTCGAGCACCCGGCGCACCGCGCGCTGCATCGACAGGGCGGCGCGCACGGCCCGCTCGGCGTCGTCCTCGTGCGCGACCGGCGCGCCGAAGACGGCCATGATCCCGTCGCCGGTGAGCTTGTCGACGTGCCCGCCGAACGTCTTCACCGCGCCGGCGAGCGCGGCGAGCACACGGTCCGTGACGGCGCCGACGCGCTCCGGATCCAGGTCCTCGGACCAGGCCGTGAAGTCCGACAGGTCACCGAAGAGGACGGTGACGATCCGCCGCTCGGCCGCGGGCAGGGTGGCGGCGGCCGGCAGCGCCGAGCCACAGTGGTGGCAGAACCGCGCACCGGGAACGGCCACAGTCCCGCACACCGAACACGTCACGTTGCATCCAACCCAGCGACGGGTGTGTGTGATTCCCGTCGCAGAAAATCGAGCTGCGCGCGCACGCTCCACTCGGCGGCGGGCCACAGGCTGCGGTCGACGTCGACGTAGACGCGCGCGACCACTTCGGCGGCGTCGCCCGCCCCGGCGGCGACGGCGGCGCGCACCTGCTCCAGCCGGGCCTCGCGGTGCGCGCGGTAGAAGCGGGCGGCCACCCCGGTGTCGGTCAGCGCCGGCCCGTGCCCGGGCAGCGCCGGCCGCCCGTCGAGCGCGGCGAGCCGCCCCAGGCTGCCGAAATAGTCGCCGAGGTCCCCGTCGGGCCAGGCCACCACGGTCGTGCCCCGGCCGAGGATCGTGTCGCCGGTCAGCACGATCTCTTCGCCGCGGTACCGCACGACGAAGCAGACCGAGTCCTTGGTGTGCCCGGGCGTGGGCAGCGGCTCGACGGTGACCCCTTCGGCCTCCAGCCCGTCGAGCACCGGCGGGTGGTACACCGGCGCCCCCGTCAGCTCGGCCAGCCGCGCCACGCCCTCGGTGTGGTCGATGTGACCGTGGGTGAGCACGATGGCGGCGACGGGCGCGTGTGCCGCCACTGCCTGTAGATGCCCCTCGTCGAGCGGCCCCGGGTCGACGACGATGCTGCCGCCGCCGGGCGCGGCCAGCAGCCAGGTGTTGGTGCCCTCCAGCGTCATCGGCCCCGGATTGGGCGCGCGGACGAGCGTCACCCAGTCGGGCAACGATTCGAGCACTTCGGCGGCGGGGATGGTGACGTGGCTTACCACGAAGGAATCGTACGGCGGGCCGCTTCGACCGACACGTCACCCGACCGGCCAGTGGGAATCACGTTCCGGCTGTTCCGCCCCGTGCGTCCGTCCTACCGTCGCGGCGATCACCTCCGCCGCACACGGACGGTAATCATGCAAATAGTCACATGCCCGCCGGCCGCACGGATATGTCCGCCCGGTCTCGGCGGACATATCCGATATGCGCGGTCGCCGTCAGGACACCTCGACGATGGCCTCGATCTCGACCGGGGCGTTCAGCGGCAGCGCCGGCACGCCGACCGCGCTGCGCGCGTGCTGGCCGGCCTTACCGAAGACCTCGCCGAACAGCTCGCTCGCGCCGTTGATCACGCCCGGCTGGCCGGTGAAGCCGGGCGCCGACGCGACGAAGCCGACGATCTTCACGACCCGCACCACGCGGGACAGGCCGACCAGGGCCTCCACGGCGGCGAGGATGTTGATGCCGCAGCGGCGCGCGAGGTCCTTGGCCTGCTCCGCGGTCACCTCGGCACCGACCAGGCCCGTCGCGGCCAGGGCGCCGTTCACCATCGGCAGCTGGCCCGACACGTACACATGGCTGCCGGTCTGAACCGCCGGCACATAGGCGGCCACGGGCGGTACCACCGGCGGAATCTCGATCCCGAGCTCGGCCAGGCGCGCGTGGACGTCGGCCACCTCAGCCGGCCTTCGGGCGCTTGAAGTAGGCGACCAGGTTCTCCGGGTTGAGGCCGGGCACGATCGCCACCAGCTCCCAGCCGTCCTCGCCGAAGTTGTCAAGAATCATCTTGGTGTTGTGGACCAGCAGCGGCGCGGTCAGATACTCCCATTTCTGCATGTGGGGACAGTAACGCCGCGCGGGACGGGTCCGTCGGGCACAGCCTGATATCGGGGACACCACAGCTGGCCTCGTGACGCTACTGTGAGGGCCGCCGTCGCGAATGTGTCGCACAGAGGTGGGAGAAATGACGCAACCGCCCCAGTACCCGGGTCAGCCGGAGTATCAAGGCCAGCCGGGCCAGCCGGGGCAGGGCTGGCCGCCACCGCCGGTCCAGGACCCGTACGCGGCGCCGCCCGCCCAGGAATACACAGTGCAGTCGCCGGTGCCGCCGGACCCCTACGCGATTCCGCAGCAGTCGCAGGACCCCTACGCGGTTCCGCAGCAGGGGCAGGACCCGTATGCCGTGCCGCCCACCTCGGCGCCGCCGACGTCCGGGCAGCCGTATGCCGCTCCCTACGGCCCGCCCACCGGGCAGGTGCCGCCGACGGGCGCCTTCGGACAGCCCACCGGTCAGTTCCCGCCGCCGACCGGGCAGTTCCCGACCGGGCCCATGCCGACCGGGCAGTTCCCGCAGCCGGCGATGGCGCCGCCGTTCTCCGGGCCGCCGGCGCCGGTGTCCGGCATGCCCGTTTCGGGCTACCCGGTGTACCCCCAGCAGGCCCCGCCGAAGAAGAAGCGCGGCCTGATGATCACGCTGATCGTGCTTGGCGTGGTGGTGGTGCTGTGCGGCGGTGGCGGCGCGGCCGCGTATTACGTCGTGCAGAACAACCAGGGCACCGGCGCGACGAGCGCGGTCGATGCGGTCAACAACTTCCTGACCGCGGTCTACAAGGACAAGAACAGCGACGAGGCCCTGAAGTACGTGTGCGCCTCGTCACGCAACAAGGACAAGCTCGCCGCGCGGGTCGACGAGATCCGCAGGTACGACGCGTCGCTGAGCAGCCCGACCTACACCTGGCCCACGCCGACGGTGGAGAAGCAGGAGAAGGACCAGGCCACGCTCAACGTGGCGATCAAGGTGTCGACCAGCGACGAGAAGGTCGCCGAGACGAAGTACAAGTACATCGCCACCAACAGCAAGGGCTGGTGGGTATGCGAGATCACCGCGGCCTGAGCCTTCCCGCGACCAGGTAGCGTCGAGGGCGTGACGGCACGCGAGTCTGCAGACGGGCGGGGCGGCTACGGCTGGCCCGCCCGTCTCCATGTGGTCACCGGCAAGGGCGGCACCGGCAAGACGACGGTCGCCGCGGCGCTCGCCCTCGCCCTGGCGCGCGATGGCAAGCGGACCCTCCTCATCGAGGTCGAGGCGCGGCAGGGCATCGCACAGCTCTTCGACCGCGATCCGCTGCCCTACCAGGAGCTGCGCATCGCCACGGCCCAGGGCGGCGGCGAGATGCGGGCGCTGGCGGTCGACGTCGAGGAGGCGCTCCTGGAGTACCTCGAGATGTTCTACCGCCTGGGCGTGGCCGGCCGGGCCCTGCGCAAGGTCGGCGCGGTCGACTTCGCCACCACGGTCGCGCCGGGCCTGCGGGACGTGCTGCTCACCGGCAAGATCAAGGAGGCGGTCACCCGCACGGTCGACGGCCGGCGGGTGTACGACGCCGTGGTGCTGGACGCGCCGCCGACCGGGCGCATCGGCCGGTTCCTCAACGTCACCGCCGAGACTGCGCGGCTGGCCAAGGTCGGGCCCATCAAGACGCAGAGCGAGGGCGTGGCGGCCATCCTGCGCTCGCCGATGACCGCGGTGCACGTGGTCACCCTCCTGGAGGAGATGCCCGTCCAGGAGACCTCCGACGCGATCGAAGAGCTGACGCGGCTGGGGATCCCCATCGGTACCGTCATCGTCAACGCCACGCGGCCCCCGGTCCTGGCGGGCGTCAAGCTCACGCAGGCCGACCTGCGCCGCGGGCTCACCGCCGCCGGGCTGCCGGCCGAGAAGGACGTGCTCGCCGGGCTGGTCGGCGAGGCGCGGGCATACCAGACGCGGGTGGCCGCCGAGGCGTCACTGCGCGCCGAGCTGCAGGGACTCGGCCGGCCGGTGGTCGAGCTGCCGGTGGTCCCCGACGGTGTGACGGCCGCCTCCCTCGAGTCGCTCGGTGATCTGCTCCTCGCGTCTGCTTGAGGATGCCCCCAGCGGATACGCTCGCAGGGTGCCTCCCACTGCCGAGCCGCGGTCGCCGCACTTGGACCTGGATGCGATCCTCGCCGATCGGGCGATCCGCATCGTGGTCTGCTGCGGCTCGGGCGGCGTCGGAAAGACGACAACCGCGGCGGCGCTCGCGCTCCGGGCCGCGGAGGACCACGGCCGGCGCACGGTCGTCCTGACGATCGACCCGGCCCGGCGGCTGGCCCAGGCGCTCGGGCTCACCGAGCTGGACAACACGCCCCGCCAGGTCAAGGGCCTCCAGCCGGACTCGGCCGAGCTGCAGGCCATGATGCTGGACATGAAGCGGACCTTCGACGAGGTCGTGCTCACGCACACCGACCCGAAGAAGGCCGAAGAGATCTTCGCCAACCCGTTCTACCAGGCCATGAGCTCGACGTTCTCGGGCACGCAGGAGTACATGGCCATGGAGAAGCTGGGGCAGCTGCGGGCCCGCGACGAGTGGGACCTGATCGTGGTCGACACCCCGCCGTCGCGTTCGGCGCTGGACTTCCTCGACGCGCCGGCCCGGCTGTCGCGGTTCCTCGACGGCAAGATGCTGCGGCTGCTGCTAGCGCCGGCGCGCGCCGGCGGGCGCAGCGTATTCAACCTGGTCTCGGCCTCGTTCGGGCTGTTCAGCCGGACCGTGACGAAGATACTGGGCGCGCAGCTGCTGACCGACCTGTCGGGCTTCGTCGGCGCGCTGGACTCGATGTTCGGCGGTTTCCGCGAGCGGGCCGAGCAGACGTATCGCGTGCTGCAGGCCCCCGAGACGGCGTTCCTGGTCGTGGCGGCCCCCGAGCCGGACGCCGTGCGCGAGGCGGTCTACTTCGCCGGCCGGCTCGGCGCCGACCGGATGCCGCTGGCGGGGCTGGTGCTCAACCGGGTGGTACCGGTGGCGGCGTCCCAGCTGCTGGCGGACGATGCTCGCGCCGCCGCGGACCGGCTCGACGAGATGGGCGGGCACCAGGCGACCGCCGACGTCCTGCGGGTCCACGCCGAGCTGGCCGATCAGCACAACCGGCAGGCGGCGGTCTCCGACCGGTTTTTGCGCGCTCATCCGGGCGTGCCGGTCGTCCGGATCCCGGCACAGCCCGCCGACGTCCACGACCTCGACGGGCTGCGCGCGATCGGTGCGACCTTCGCGTAAAACTGCGGTTCTGTTGGCGGTTGCAGTTGGTTTCTTGCCGATTGGGCTCGTATTGGCTCAGCCGGTCGGAACCAGCTCCTTGGTGTCCTTCTCGTTGCGGTCGATGGCCGCTTCGAACATCTTGCGCCAGCTGGGCACCTGCGGGTGACGGCGCAGCAACGCACGGCGTTCGCGCTCGGTCATCCCGCCCCAGACCCCGAACTCGATCCGGTTGTCGAGGGCGTCCGCCAGGCACTCGTACCGCACAGGACAGCTGCGGCAGATCCGCTTCGCTACGTTCTGCTCGGCACCCTGGACGAACAATGCGTCCGGGTCGCCATTGCGACACGCGGCGATGCTGGGCCAGTCGACGACCATGCTCATATTCCCTCTTCCCCCCTTGGACTCCCCCCGGGTCCATCCGCCGGTCTTTCCCCGGCGAAAAGCGCCCAAACCACATCCCCCCATGGCATTCGGGTGCAGTTCGCCGACAACCCCGAAAGGGCGCCCAAAACCTCATGCTCCGTAGCCGTCCAGTCACGCAACGTTGTTGCGCCAGGTTGGCCGGCCTTTCGCGATCCACCAGAGGTCCCGGACCGTGCTGCCGCCGCGTCACTCGCAGGTGCGATTTGCCCAGAAATGCCGACGCCCTCAAGCCGCTGGTCGCAGAATCGGAACCGGGTCAACCTCACGCTTGGTGTCACGCGTCTAGGACAACGAGGACGCGTCCATCTGGACGCGGCCGTATGACGTCGTCCCGTAGTCTGAGGCGGTGACCTGGATGCGCAAACGCGAGCACGGCCTGCTGCCCAATGCAGCTTCTTTGCTGCTGTGTGGGCTCTTGGCAGGGCTGGTGGTCGCTGCGGCCGCGTTCCCTGCGGTCGCGATGTCGGGACTGGCCGCGAAGGCCGGATCCGACACGTTCGAGAACCTGCCGACCGATCTGTCTGTACTGCCTTCGCCGCAGATCAGTTATGTCTTTGCATCGGACGGCAAAACGCTCCTCGCGATGATGTACGACGAGAACCGCCGTGACGTCAAAATCGACGATGTCGCCGACGTCATGACGAAGGCGATCGTCGCCGCCGAGGACAACCGGTTCTACGAGCACCGTGGCGTCGACGTGAAGGGCGTCGCCCGCGCATTCGTGGCCAACCAGAACGCCGGCGGCCAGACCGAGCAGGGCGCCTCGACGCTCACGATGCAATACGTCCGGCAGGCGCTCGCCTACTCCGCGAAGACGCCGCAGGAGGTCGTGGACGCGACCGACAAGACGCCGACGCGCAAGCTCAAGGAGATGAAGTACGCGATCGATCTCGAGAAGAAGCTCAACAAGCGGGAGATTCTCGAGAAGTACCTCAACATCGCCGCATACGGTCACGGCGCATACGGCATCTATGCGGCCTCACACGTGTACTTCGCGAAGGACCCCAAGGACCTGACGCTGCCCGAGGCGGCGCTCATCGCGGGCCTCGTGAAGGCGCCGGGCACCAACGACCCCGCGACGGCCGACGGCCTGCCGCGCGCGCTGGACCGCCAGAAGTACGTGCTGAACCAGATGGTCTCGATGGGCTACATCGACCGGGCCACCGCGGATGCGGCCGGCAAGGAGAAGCTCAACATCATCGGCAAGCGCACCCCCGAGGGCTGCGAGTCCGTCCAGCGCCCCGAACTCGGCGCCGGCTTCTTCTGCGACTACCTGCGCCGCTGGTGGATCGACCAGCCGATCTTCGGCGAGGACCAGTACCAGCGCGCCAACCGGCTGCGCGCCGGCGGCTACACGATCATCTCCTCGCTCAACGTCCAGACGCAGACGGCGGCGTTCAAATACGCGCAGCAGCAACCGCTCGTCTCCAAGGACCAGCAGGTCAAGATGGGCCAGTCCAACGCGCTGATGCTGGCGGCGATCCAGCCCGGCACCGGCCGGGTGCAGGCGCTGGCCACCAACCGCGTGTTCAGCAACGACCAGACGCACAACGGCAACAACACCAACCCGGACAAGCGCGGCCAGAAGGGCAACTGGCCAAACACGACGGTGCCGATCATCACCGGCGACTCGGACATCCCCGGCTACCAGGCCGGTTCGGCGTTCAAGATCTTCACCGCCGTCGCTGCGCTCGAGTCGGGCCTGCCGCTGGCCACGACGATCAACACCGAGAAGCAGTACGTCTCGAACTTCGTCATCGACCCCAGCAGCCCGGCGGCCTGCAACGGCCCGCACTACTGCCCGAAGAACTCCGGCGGCCAGTCCGGCCCGTACAACATGTGGACCGGCTTCGGCAGCTCGATCAACACCTTCTTCGTGCCGCTGGAGGAGCGGGTCGGCGTCGACCACGTCGTCGACGTGGCCAAGCGGATGGGCATCCAGTTCAACGCCCCGTCCGACGCGAAGTACGCCGCCAACCCGAAGCAGTGGGGCGCCTTCACGCTCGGCGTCAGCGCGACGACCCCGCTGCAGCTGGGCAACGCCTACGCCACGCTGGCCGCCGACGGCGTGTACTGCGAGCCGACCCCGATCCTCGAGGTCAAGGACAACACGGGCAAGAAGGTCGACGGGCTCGACCCGAAGTGCAAGCAGAACATCGACCCCGAGGTCGCCCGCGCGGCCGTGGACATGGCCCGCTGCCCGGTCGGCGACCAGTCCGCGACCGGCAAGTGCGGTGGCGCGACGGCCGGCTACTCCCGCGACTTCGTGAAGCGGCCGATCGCCGGCAAGACCGGCACGACCGACTCCGAGAAGAGCGCGACCTTCACGGTCATGACCAAGCAGCTCGCGGTCTCCGGGTTCCTCACCGACCCGGACTGGCCGGAGACGAACAAGGACATGAAGCACCCGCCGGTCAACTACGCCGCGCTGGCGACCCTGCGCGACGGCCTCGCCGGCCAGCCGGTGGTCCAGTTCACCCCGCCGACGAAGGACAAGACGCAGGGCAAGCTGGTCGACATCCCGTCGGTCAAGTGCCTCTCCGTCGACCAGGCCCGCAACAAGGTGAAGAACGCGGGCTTCGGCGTCTCGGTCTCCAACCAGCAGGTCGCCTCGCAGTGCCCGCCCGGCACCGTCGACCGGACCAGCCCTGCCGGCGCTACCACCAAGGGCGGCGACGTCCAGCTGATCATCAGCAAGGGCCCCGGAGCCCAGGCGCCGCCATACCTCGGCAACAACGTCTACGGGACCGATCCGAACGCCTGCCCGATACCGTGGCTGTGCTGATCGCCTGAGCACGAACAACGGCGGCCGTCCCGGCATTCGGGACGGCCGCCGTTTTCGGTGTGTCGGAAATCTGTGCCGGAAATCTGGGCCGGATATCAGCCCGCAGTGAGCTGCGCCCGGACGATCGCCGCGACGCGGCCGCCCTCGGCGCGGCCGGCAACGGCCGCCTGCGCGGCCTTCATCGCCGGACCCATGCTCGCGGCGCCGCTGAGCCCGGCCGCGGCGAGCGCGTCGCGCACGATGCCGGTGAGCTCGTCGTCGGAGATCTGCTTGGGCAGATAGCCGGCGAGGACCTCCTCCTCGGCGCGCTCCTTCGCGGCCTGCGCCTCGCGGCCGGCGTCGGCGAACGCCGTGGCGGCCTCGCGGCGCTTCTTGGCCTCCTTGGTCAGCACCGACAGGACCTCGTCCTCGGAGAGCTCGCGGGCTGCGTCCCCTGCGACCTCCGCGTTGCGCACCGCGGCGATCGCCATCCGCAGGGTCGACGTCACCAGCTCGTCACGAGCCTTCATGGCGTCGCGCAGGTCGGACTCAAGGCGTGCCTTCAACATGAGAAAAGTCTATCCGTCTGCGGTAGCGCATATTGCGTTGTAAGACCGCCGGTACCCTGAGCTAATGCGCTCGAAGACGATCCTGCGACTCGCGGCCGGCACCGTCGCCGCGGGCGCCGCCACCCTTGCTTACGCCTCGCTCGTCGAGCGCAACATGTTCACGCTGCGCCGCTTCGACGTGCCGGTGCTCGCGCCCGACGCCGAGCCGCTGCGAATCCTGCACCTGAGCGACCTGCACATGACCCCGGACCAGCACCGCAAGCAGCGCTGGGTGGCCGAGCTCGCCGGCACCGACCCGGACCTGGTCATCGTGACCGGCGACAACATGGCACATGTCGACGCCGTGCCGGGCGTCGTCCGGGCGCTCACCCCGCTGCTGGACCGCCCCGGCGCCTTCGTCTTCGGCTCCAACGACTACCGCGGCCCGGTGTTCAAGAACCCGTTCGGGTACTTCAGCAAGAGCAAGCCCTACGTGCAGGGCGCCGCACTGCCCACCGAGGAGCTGCGCGACCTGCTCACCGGCTCCGGCTGGGCCGACCTCAACAACGCCCGCACCACGATCAAGGCCGGCGGGCGCACCGTCGAGCTCGTGGGCGTCGACGACCCGCACATCGACCGCGACGACTACGACGTCGTCGCCGGCCCGGCCTCGGCCGACGCCGACGTGCGCATCGGACTCACGCACTCCCCCGAGCCGCGCATCCTCGACCGGATGGCCGACGACGGCTTCGACCTGCTGCTGGCCGGCCACACCCACGGCGGGCAGGTCGCCGTGCCGTTCTACGGCGCCCTCGTCACCAACTGCGGCCTCGACCGGAGCATGGCCAAGGGCCTGCACCGCTGGCCGTACTCGGAGTCATACCTGCACGTCTCCGCGGGCCTGGGCACCCACCCGACCGCGCCGGTGCGCTTCGCCTGCCCGCCGGAGGCCACGATCCTGACGCTGATCCCGCGATGACTGCGCAGACCCAGCCACGGCCGGAGACGGCGCCGCGCGTGTGGCCGCGCCGGGCCGCCTACGCGGGCATCGCGGGCGCCGCCGGCCTCGCCGTGCTGCTGCCGACGGGCACCGCGGGCGCCGGCTGGTTCCTGGCCGGTCAGGTTCTCAACGTCAATGGGCCGCGGGTGTACCCCGTGAGGGTGCGCGCCTACGCCGGCAACCGCATCACGCTGACGAGGACCCCCGACACCGCACGCTCCATCCCGCTGTCCTTCGTCTGGGCCTCCGGCCACGCCCGCCTCGGCGACGTGATCGCCCTGGACCGCGTGACCGTCACGCGCGAGATCGAGAGCGTGACGCGCGGGACGCTGGCGGCGGGCATCCGGGGGTACACCTCGGGATATGTCTTTGAAGGCGACCCGTTGAGCGCCCGGGGCCTGCCGTTCGACGAGGTCGTCGTCCCGGGCGAGCTCGGCGCGCTCCCGGCCTGGCTCGTCCCGCCGACGGAAGGTCCCGCCGACGACACCTGGATCATCGCGGTGCACGGCCGGGGCGCACCGCGCGGCGAGGCCCTGCGCGCCCTGCCCACGCTCGCCGCCTCCGGCCACCGCACCCTGGTCGTGTCCTACCGCAACGACCTCGGCGCACCCGCCTCCCCCGACCACCGCTTCCACCTGGGCCACACCGAGTGGCTCGACGTGCGCGCCGCGATCGACTACGCCCGCGCCGAGGGCGCCCGCGACATCATCCTCATGGGCTGGTCCATGGGCGGCGCCGCGATCTTCAACCTGCTGCGCCACTGGGACCACGAGGGCTTCCTGCGCGGCCTTGTCCTCGACTGCCCGGTCGTGGACTGGAACGCGACGCTGCGCATGAACGCCCGCCAGCTCAACGTCCCGCCCGCGTGGACCTGGACGGCCCTCAAACTGATCCAGTACCGCCTGGGCGTGCGCGCCGCCGACCTGGACTACCGCGAGGTGGCGTCCCGCCTGAACGTGCCGACGCTGGTGTACGTCGACCACGACGACCGCACCGTGGCGCCAACGCCCACGGTCGAGTTCGCCCGCTCCTCCCCCGACTACGTCACCTTGGTCGAAACGCGTGAGGCCGGTCACTGCCGCGGCTGGAACCTGGACCCGACCGCATACGAACACCACCTCGCAACGTTCCTGAAATCCGTATAACCGCAGCTCAACCCGCTTCTGTCGGAGACCGGGGATACCGAGTTTGCGGCGGCGCGAGCGTGGGCTACGATTACTCGGCACGCTCGGGGTATAGCGCAGCTTGGTAGCGCGCTTCGTTCGGGACGAAGAGGCCGTCGGTTCAAATCCGGCTACCCCGACTCGAAAACACTCAGGGCCGGTCTCCTCCAACAGGGAGACCGGCCCTGAGTGGTTCTCCGGCCAGTGCCGCGCATTCTGGCGGCGCCGGGCTACCGGCGACGCCAGGGAGATGTCAGCTCGGCGTCGTCGAGCCCGCGACGGGCGATGAGCGCCTCGACGTCGATACCCGCGGCGGTCAGCACGTCCTCGATGAACCGGTACAGCTCTTCGCGTTCGCCCGTCTCGATGAGACCTTCCTCGTCGTCGATCGCGTTGAGGGCCAACACGACTCGCTGCACCGCGAGCCAGACCGCCTCATCCGGCGAGGCGTCCAGACTCGCGACGTCCCGCTCGTAGCTGACCAGGGCGGCGTCGACGGCCGCGACGAAGTGGGCCGGCCAGAACTGAGCGGCGGCGGGGTTTGAGGGGGTGTGGGTGGAGCGAAGCTCCCCCACCGCGAGCGCAGCGAGCTTTGATACAGCTCAGAAGATCTTGCCGGGGTTGAGGATGTTGTCGGGGTCCAGGGCGGCCTTGATCGAGCGGTGGGCCTTCAGGCCCGTCGGGCCGATCTCGCGGGCCAGCCAGTCGCGCTTCAGCAGGCCCACGCCGTGCTCGCCCGTCGAGGTGCCGCCCAGGGACAGGCCGAGCGACATGATGGCGTCGAAGACCTTCTGGCCCTGCGACAGGCTGACCGGGTCGGAGCGGTCGATCACGATGATCGGGTGGAGGTTGCCGTCGCCGGCGTGGCCGACCGTGGCGACCACGACGCCGTGCTCGGCGGCGATGCGTTCGATGCCCTCGATGAGCTCGACCAGGCGGGTGCGCGGGACCGCGACGTCGTCGACCATGATGCCGCCGCCCAGCGGGAAGAGGTGGGCCGCGAAGTGCTCCAACGCCGGGTGGGCGAGGCGGCGGGCCGCCAGCAGGGCGTCGGCCTCGGCGGCGTCCGCCGCCACGAAGACGTCGGCCGCGCGGGCCTCGCGGCACATCGCGGAGATCCGGGCCAGGTCGTCGGGGGCCCGGCCGCCGGAGTCGACCGACGCGATCAGGAGAGCGGCGGCCGACGTGGGCAGGTCCATCGGGCGGTACGCCTCGATCGCGCTCATCGCCACCCGGTCGATGACCTCGAGCATGCTCGGCTGCAGGCCGGAGCCGACGATCGCGGAGACGGCGGCGCCGGCCGCGGGGAAGGTGTCGAAGACGGCGACCAGGGTGAGCGAGGGCTCGGGTGCGGGGCGCAGGCGGACGGTGATCTCGGTGATCACGCCCAGCGTGCCCTCGGAACCGACGAAGAGGCTGGTCAGGTCGTAACCCGCGACGCCCTTCGCGGTGCGGCGGCCGCACGTGAGCACCTCGCCGCTGGCCAGGACGACCTCGAGGCCGATGACGTGGTCGCTGGTGACCCCGTACTTGACGCAGCACATGCCGCCGGCGTCCGTCGACACGTTGCCGCCGATCGTGGACTGCTCCCAGGAGCCGGGGTCCGGCGGGTAGTACAGGCCCTTCTCGGCCACGGCGCGGCGCAGCTGGGCGTTGACGACGCCGGGCTGGACGACGGCGATGCGGTTCTCGGCGTCGATGTCGATGATCTCGTTCATGCCGATCAAGGACAGGACGATCGCGCCCTCGATCGCGTTCGCGCCGCCGGCCAGGCCGGAGCGGGCGCCCTGCGGGATGACCGGGACCTTGTACCGGCTCGCGGCGCGCAGCACCGCGGACACCTGGCCCGTGGTACGCGGGCGCACGACGATCGCTGGAGTGCCGTACGGCACCAGGTCGGCCTCGTCGTGTTCGTACGAGCGCAACAGGTCCGGATCCGTCAGCACGCCGCCCTCGTGAGGCAGCGCAGCCCGCAGGTCGTCGACCAGACCCATGTTGAGATCCATACCTGGCACGCTAGTGCGTGTGCTCTACATCGACACAGCCCGGTGGCCCGCTCACGGGCGACTCTTTGCGCATCTCATCAGCGACGTCTCCGCGGCGGAACTGCATGCCTTCGCCGAGCTGATCGGTGCGCCCAGGCGCGCGTTCGAGCGCGACCACTACGACGTGTCGGCCGAGCGCGCGCAGATCGCCGTATGGCTCGGTGCGCGGCGGGTCCCGTCGCGCGAGATCGTCGCCCGCCTGGTTGCCGCCGGACTGCGTCGTCCACGTCATTTGTCCGCTTCCAAGGGCCAGAAAAAGGCTGCTCAGGGGTTGTTTCCCGGGAGAAATTAGGTGACCCTTGCTTAGGTTAGGCTAAGCGAGGAGTACGGCCGTGTATGTCTGCATCTGCCACCGGGTCCGCGAGTGCGAGATCCGCCGGGTCATCCAGTCCGGTGCGCATTCGGAGGACGCCGTCGGCGACGAGTGCGGCGCCGGCACCGGCTGCGGCACGTGCCTCGACCGCATCGCCGACCTCATCGACGCGGAAAACGCGGGTGCGGTGCCCGTTTTCACCTAGAAACCGACCTTAACGGCGTAGCCTGCCAACATGCAGGGGGATGCGCGAGTCATCGAGTTTCTGAACGAACAACTCACCGCCGAGCTCACGGCGATCAACCAGTACTTCCTACACGCCAAGATGCAGGAGAACTGGGGATACACGATTCTGGCCAAGTACACGAAACACGAGTCGATCGACGAGATGAAGCACGCAGAGGTGCTCACCGATCGGATCCTGTTCCTGGAGGCCCTGCCCAACTACCAGCGGCTGTTCCCGCTGCGCATCGGCGAGACGGTGCCGGAGATGTTCCGCTGCGACATGCAGATCGAATTGGAGGCGGTCGACCGCCTGCGCCGGGGCATCGAGTACATGCGCTCGATCGGGGACGTGACCTCGGCCAACATCTTCGAGGACATCCTGGCCGACGAGGAAGGTCACGTCGACTATCTGGAGACGCAGCTCGGGCTCATCGAGAAGCTGGGCGAGCAGCTCTACCTCCAGAACGTCACGGAGCACCCAGAAGCGTAGCGATCTCCGCCTCGAGGTTCACGCGCGCACGGGCGGACCACTCCGTCCGTGCGGGGACGACCCGGAACAGCTCCGGCAGGTCGGCGAGCTTGCGCAGGATCGCGGCCCGGCCCGGCCGGAACACCTCGTCCGGTACCGCCGCATACTCCTCGCGCACCGCGGCGGCATACCGGGCGTAGTCCGGCGGGTCACCGGCGAGGATGGCCAGGTCCGCGTCGGCGAGCAGGGCACCGTTGCGGTCGCCGGGCTCGACGGCGTGCCCGGCCGTCAGCCGCACCAGCCGCGCCACCTCCGCCGCCCGCTCGGGCGCGAAACCCAGCGAGCCCAGCGCCGTCAGCGCCAGCTCAGCGCTGCGCGCCTCGTTGTCGGGCGCGAACACCTCATAGACCGCGTCGTGGAACCACGCCGCCAGGCGCACCGCGTCGGCGTCGTCGGCCAGGCCGGCGTGCGCGTCGATGACGCCCAGCATGAGCGACAGGTGCTGCAACGTGTGGTACCGCCGATGGGGCTCGGACCACCGCGCCAGCAGGTCGCGGCCGACGGCCTCCTCGCCCGGGAAGATCCGCTGCCAGGCCTCGATCACGCTACGAGCTTAGGTGACACGCGCTGTCGAGCCGGTCTCCGGCGTTGCGGCGGGTCAGACGCTGGCGCGGTCGACCTGGAAGCCGCGCACGTCTGGGGCGCCGAGGCGGGCCGCGTCCGCGGTCAGGTCGTCGGGCATGCGCTGCGACTCCTGCTCGGCGGCCACCCGGGCCAGGTAGTGGTCGACCTCACGGGCCCTCGTCGCGGCGTCCCAGCCCAGCGTGTCGCCCATGACCTTCGCGGCGTCGGCCGCCGACGCGGTGCCGCGGTGGTCGGTCTCGAACGAGATCCGCGTGCGCCGGGTCAGCACGTCCTCCAGGTGCAGCGCCCCCTCGGCGAGGGCGGCGTAGGCGACCTCGGCCGCGAGGTACTCCGGAGCGCCCTCGACCGGCCGGCGCAGCTGCGGGTCGAGGTCCAGCACCTCGAACGCGAGCGAGCCGTAGCGCTCCAGCAGGTGCTCGAACACGCCGACCGGGATGCCGTGGCGGCGGGCCAGATCGGCCCGGTTGGTCCACAGTGGATGGTAGCCGTCGGCGCCGAGCAGGGGCAGATCGGCGGTGCGCGAGGCCGGCACCAGGCCGCCGTGCCGGCGCAGGCCGCCGAGGCGGTGCGCGACCCGGTCGACGACGTCGGCGGCCATCACGCGATACGTCGTGTACTTGCCGCCGGCGATGAGGATCAGGCCCAGCATCGGCTCGACCACGGCGTGGGTGCGCGACAGCGCCGAGGTCTGCTCGTCGCGGCTGTGCGGCTGGCGCTGGCGGGCCTCGCGGGACAGCAGCGGGCGCAGGCCGGCGTAGACGCCCTCGATGTCGCCGGTGCCCAGCGGGCGGTCGAGGACGGCGTTGACCTGGCCCAGCAGGTAGGAGATGTCGGTGGCGGACGCGGCCGGGTGGCCGCGGTCGAGGTTCCAGTCGGTGTCGGTCGTGCCGATGATCCAGTGGCCGCCCCACGGTATGACGAAGAGCACCGACGTCTGGGTGCGAAGGATCAGGCCCGCCTCGCCGCTGATGGCGGAGCGCGGTACCACCAAATGGACGCCCTTGCTGGCGCGGACCTGGAGCCCGGCCGACTCGCGCGGCCCCTCCCCGGACAGCATGCCCGCGATGTCGTCCATCCACACGCCGGTGGCGGCCACGACGGTGCGCGCGTGCACCTCGAACTCCTCGCGGCTCTCGAGGTCGCGCACCCGCACGCCGGTCACCTCGCGGGCATCGCGCAGCAGGCCGACCGCCCGCGCGCTGGGCACGATGGCCGCGCCGAGGCTCGCCGCGGTGCGCGCGAGGGTGGCCACGAGGCGGGCGTCGTCGACCTGGCCGTCGAAGTACTGGATGGCGCCGCTGATCGCGTCCTCGCGCAGCGACGGGAAGCGGCGGCGCGTCTCCGCGCGCGACAGGTGCCGGTGCAGCGGCATCCCGCGCGGCGACGTGCGGCGCAGGCGCGCGGTGGCGGCGAACGCGTCGTAGAGGCCGACGCCGGCGCCGTAGTACGCCCGCTGCCAGGCCCGCTGGCCGAGCCCCGTGAGGCCGCGGTGCGACGGCAACGGCACCAGGATCGGCACCGGGCGCACCAGGTGCGGCGCCAGCCGCGACGCGAGCAGGCCGCGCTCCTGCAGCGCCTCGGTGACCAGGCCGAACTCGAGCTGTTCGAGGTAGCGCAGGCCGCCGTGTATCAGCTTCGAGGAGCGACTGGACGTGCCCGAGGCCAGGTCGCGCGCCTCGATGAGGGCCACCGAGAGGCCACGGGAGGCGGCGTCGAGCGCGGCGCCCGCGCCGGTGACGCCGCCGCCGATGATCAGGACGTCGAACCGCTCGCGGCGCAGGCGGGCCACGTCGGCGGCGCGACGGCCGGGCGACAGGCGCGACGCCTCGAAGCGGGACATTGAGGGTTCACGGCGCACCACTACAAGGTAGCCTCGCCCGTCACGCCGCTGGTGTGAGATGCGTTGCGCGGGGAATCCCAGCATGGTGTCCATCACCGAACGCATCGTCCGAGCGCCCGCCGAACGGGTGTACTCCGTTCTGTCCGACGGCTGGTCGTACGCCGACTGGGTGGTCGGCACGACGCATATCCGCAAAGTCGACTCCGGCTGGCCCGCGCCCGGCGCCAAGCTGCGGCACAAGTCGGGTCCGTGGCCGGTCTCCGTCCGCGACCGCAGCGAGTCGCTGGCCTGCGAGCCCGGGCGGATGCTGCTGCTCAAGGTGCAGGTGTGGCCGCTCGGGGAGGGGCAGGCGAAGTTCACCCTCGACCCGCTCGACGCCCAGGCGACGCGGGTGACGCTGCAGGAGCAGTTCACCGAGGGGCCGCTGCTCAACGTGCGCAACAAGGTCGGCGACGCGTTCCTGCACTTCCGCAACGCCGAGGTGCTCGAGCGCCTGGCCGACCTGGCGGAGCGCCGCTAGGTCGCGTAGATCCGGTTCATGGCGGCCGCGACGGCCGCCCGGTAGGCATCGCCGAGCACGGGGCGGTGGCGGGCCAGCGCCGCCCGCGCCGCGTTCGCGCCGGCGGCGCCGTGCACGCCGCCGCCCGGGTGCGCGCTGGAGCTGGCCAGGAACAGGCGGTCCACCGGCGTGTCGGCGCGCCCGAGCCCGGGCGTGGGGCGCCAGATGAGCTGCTGGTACGCGCCGGCGGTGCCGCCGTTGATCGCGCCCTGCACGAGCGACGGGTTCTTCGCCTGCAGCTCGGCGGGGCCCGCCACGTAGCGGCCGACGACAAGGTCGTCGAAGCCCGGCGCGTGCCGGCGCAGCGTCTCGGTGACCCGCTCGACGTGTGCCGCCACCCGGTCCGCGGTCATGTTGCGGGGGATGTGGGTGTACGCCCACAGCGACTCGGTTCCCTCCGGCGACCGGGTGGCATCGGCCTTGGTCATCTGCCCGACCAGCACGAACGGCTCCTCCGGCGCCCGGCCGCGGGCGAGGTCCGCGGCGTAGTGCGCCGGATCGGCGCCGAGGTGGACCGTGCCGGCCCCGGCGACCTCGGGCGCGATCCACGGCACCGGTCCGGACAGCGCCCAGTCGATCTTGAGTGTGGGATTGTCCCAGCGGAAGCCGCCGAGGTCCGCGAGCAGCCGTCCGGGCAGTCGGCCGGGTTCGATCATGCTCTGGTACAGCGTGGGCGCCGGCACGTCGGCGATGACCGCCCGGCGGGCCCGGAAGAGCCGCCCGTCGGCGCACCGCACCCCCAGCGCCCGGCCGCCGGCGACCACGACCCGCTCGACCGGCGCGCTGCCGTGTACGACGCCGTCGAAGCGGCGCAGGAGCGCCTCGGTGAGCTGCTGCGCGCCGCCGACGGGAACCGGGAAGCCGTGCTGCTGGGCCAGCATCGCCAGCAGCCAGCCGAACCCGCCGCCGGCCGCGTCGTCGGGCGCGAGGTCGGTGTGCAGGGCGAGGCCGGTGAGCAGCATGCGGGCGCCCTCGCCGGCGAAGAGCTCCTCGCCGAGGACCCGGGCCGGGACCAGGAAACGGCGGCCCAGCCGTAGGGCGCCGCCGAGGCCGGCCTGTGCGGCGAGGCGGGCGCCGGCGCGCACGGGCGGGAACGGGGTGAGCAGGGCGGCGAGGAGGTCGGGGGCGAGGCGGCGCCATTCGGAGTACCACTGCCGCCAGGCCTTGCCGTCGCCCGGCGCGAAACGCTCGACGGACTCGGCGGTGAGGTCGAGCTCGCGGCTGATGACCGCGGACCGCCCGTCGGGGAACAGGTGCGCCACCACCTCCGGCGCGTGGGTCCACTGCAGGCCGTGCGCGGTGAGGTCGAGGGCGAGCAGCGGGGGCGAGGCGGCGGCGAGGGGGTAGAACGCGCTGCAGAGGTCGCTGAGGTACCCGGGCGCGGCCACCTCGGCCGAGCGGACACCGCCGCCGAGGTGCTCGGTGGCCTCCAGTACCGCCACGTCCCAGCCCGCGTCGGCGAGCATGTTGGCCGCCACCAGGCCGTTGTGCCCGGCCCCGACAACGACCGCGTCGACCGTCTCCGTCATGCCCCTCAGTCTCCTTCTCCGGCCGCCCCGAGTTGTCATACCCGCCGCGTAAAGTCCCGACCATGGTTGATCCCGCGTTCACGGTCCCTTCCGCGCCCTCGCGGCGCGCCTGGGGTTGGTCGCTCGCATTGACCATCCTGCTCGGCTTCTGGACGGTGGCCGTCGTCGTCGTGCCCGAGGCCGTCGTGTGGCTCATCGGCGACACCCTGGTTATCGAGGGCCTGTCGATGCCGCTGCTGATCTGGCCGCTGGTGCCGCTGGTGGCCCTGCTGCTGGCCGGCCTGCCGGCGCTGCTGCTCGCGCAGCTGTCGCCCGTGCGCTTCGCCCGCACCGCCGGGCGGCAATGGCTGCTCGCCTTTGTGTTCGGCGTCGTGCTGGGCTTCGCCCGGCTGATCCCGCCGACCTACCACGAGCTGTATCTCGCCGTCCTCGCCGCGCTGGCGGCGATCGCCGCGGCGGTGCACATGACGGTGACCGGCCGGCTGGAGCGGCCCATCCCGCCGCAGCGCTGGGTGTTCTGGCTCTCGCTCGCCGCCGGCCTGGTGCTCCTGCTGCCCTGGCTGTGGGTCGGCTCGCTCGGCGGCGCCGTGGAGAGCGTCCTCGCGCTGATCGCCGCGCTCGCGGTGAGCTGGCTCGCGACCCGCCCGATGCTCGCCCTGACCGCCCGGGTGCCCACCGGCGGCCGCGCCTGGGGCCGCGTCGCGCTCGGCGGCCTGATGGCCGGCGTTGGCCTCGTGCCGCTGGTCGCCGGCGTCGGCGAGCCGGCCGTGCAGCTGCTGGCGCTGCTGTGCGTGCCGCCGGTCGCCTTCGCGCTCGCCGCGCTGCGCCGCCTGGGCCGCCCGTCGATCGCCGCGCTGCTCACACCGGTCCTGTTCGGCCCGCTCGGGCTGGTCGACGCCGACGAGACCTCGCTCATCCTCGGCCTGCGCGACGGGCTCTTCTGGGGCGCGGTCGGCGCCGCCGCGGCCGGCGCGCTCGCCCTGCTCCTCGCGATCGTGGTCATGGTCGTCTTCCGCCGCGTGCGGTGGCACGCCTGGCTCGCGGCCGCCCTCGCCGCCGTGGTCGCCGTCGCCGGCGCCGCCGTCTACATCGGGCTCGGCAACCCCGGCCTCGCCGGCGAGCGGCTGTTCGTGGTCATGCGCGAGCAGGCCGACCTGTCCGGCCTGCCGGCGATCACCAACCGCGCCGACCGCGTCCGCCAGACCTACGAGCGCCTCGTGTCCACCGCCGAGCGCACCCAGGCCCCGCTGCGCTCGGCGCTGCGGTCCCGGCACGTCTCGTTCACGCCGTTCTACCTCGTCAACGGCATCGAGGTCGACGCCGGCCCGGTCGCGCGGCAGTGGCTGGCGAGCCGCTCCGACGTCGCGCACGTGCTGCTCAACCCGCACCTGCGCCCGCTGCCGGCCGCCGCGGAGCCGATGCACGGCACCGAGGCCGCGCCGACCGAGACGCCGTGGAACCTCGTCCTGATCGGGGCCGATCAGGTCTGGCAGCGCTATACCACCGGCAAGGGCATCGTCGTGGGCAGCTCGGACTCCGGCGTCGACGGCACCCACCCGGCGCTGCAGGGCAACTTCCGCGGCGGCGACGACTCCTGGCTCGACCCCTTCGGCGACGCCCGCACCCCGACGGACGGCAACGGCCACGGCACCCACACCATGGCGACCGCGGTCGGCGCGCGCGTCGGCGTGGCACCGGGCGCGCAGTGGATGGCCTGCGAAAACCTCCCGCGCAACCTCGGCAGCATGGCCAACTACCTGACCTGCCTGCAGTTCATGCTGGCGCCCTACCCGCGCGGTGCCGACCCGTGGCACGCCGGCCACCCCGACCGCGCACCGCAGATCCTGACCAACTCGTGGGGCTGCCCGGAGGTCGAGGGCTGCGACACCTACTCGATGCGCCCGGCGATCGACGCCTTCGCGGCCGCGGGCATCTTCTTCGTCGCCGCGGCGGGCAACACCGGCCCGCGCTGCGAGTCCATCACCGACCCGCCGTCGAACTACGCCAGCACTCTCACGGTCGGCGCCGTCGACCGCAGCCGCCGCGTCGCCGGCTTCTCCAGCCGCGGCCCCGCCCCCGGCGGCCTGACCAAGCCCAACGTCCTGGCCCCCGGCGTCGACGTCCTCTCCGCCCTGCCGGGCGGCGGCTACGGCCAGCTGAGCGGCACCTCGATGGCCACCCCGCACGTGGCCGGCGTGGTCGCCCTGATGTGGTCGGCCAACCCGGCGCTGATCGGCGACATCGAGCGCACCCGCACGATCCTCGCCACGACCGCCCACCCGGCCGAGCCCACGGGCAAGAACTGCGGCGAGCCGGCCGACACGACGGGCGCCGGCCTGGTCGACGCCCTGGCCGCGGTCCAGACGGCGGTCTCCCTGACCTCGCCCTGACCGCCGCCCCCTCCCTCAGGCGCAGCCAAACCAATACCCCCGCCCCCGGCCCCCGCTCCCGGCCACAGCCACAGCTCCGCCTGACCGTCCAGCCACACCAACGCCGCCCGGGAAGAGACCGGCCCACACGGGGTAGCCCTGCCGGCCGCCGCGCCGGCATGGAACGCGACGGGACCGGGCCGTGGAGATGCGGAACACCACGGCGTCGGGGGCCGGCGGCGGTGGGATCACGCCGTCATCATCGGACCACCTCGCGCACCGAGCTGCGCGTCAGCCGCAGGTGGCGCGCAGGACTCGCATGGCGTTGTCCCAGGCGAGCTTGCGTAGTTCGGGCTCGGTCCAGCCGCGGGTGGACAGCTCGTCGAACAGGGCCGGGTACGCGGAGACGTCCGGGAGGCCCTCGGGGACCACCTCGGTGCCGTCGTAGTCGCCGCCCAGGCCGACGGCGTCCAGGCCGGCGACCTCGCGTACATGCTCGACGTGGTCGGCCACGTTGCGCACGCTCGTGGGCGGGCACGGGTTGGCGTCGATCCAGGACTGGCGGCGGCGCAGGAACTCCGGGCTGTCCAACGGCAGGGACATTGCGTCCTCTACCTGGCTGAGCTCGTCGCCCCAGTACCGGCACTCCTCGGTCAGGAAGAACGGCACGAACGTCACCATCACCACGCCGTTGGTGTCGCGGACCCGGAGCAGGACGTCGTCGGGGACGTTGCGGGGGTGACCGCACAGGGCTCGGGCGCTCGAGTGGGAGAAGAACGCGGGTGCCGTCGAAACGTCCAGCGCAGCGTGCATGGTGGTGTCGGCCACGTGGGAGAGGTCGGCGAGCATGCCGAGGCGGTTGAGCTCGCGGATCACGTCGCGGCCGAAGGGGGATAGGCCGCCGACCGCCGGCTCGTCGGTGGCGCTGTCGGCCCAGGCGGTGTTGCGGGAGTGGGTGAGGGTGAGGTACCGAATGCCGAGCTTGTGCAGCGAACGCAGCACCGCGAGCGAGTTGTCCAGGCAGTGGCCGCCCTCCGCGCCGAGCAGCGAGGCGATGCGGCCGGTCGCGCGGGCCCGCTCCACCTCGGCGGCGTTGGTGGCGATGGCCAGCCGGTCGGGGTAGCGCGCGACGATCCGGCGCACCAGCTCGACCTGTTCGACGACCTGGATGGCGGACTGTGGCTCGGGGCGGTCGTTCGGGACGTACACGCTCCAGAACTGGGCGCCGACCCCGCCCCGCGCCAGCCTCGACAGGTCGGTGTGCAGGCCGGTGGCGCTGAGGTCATCGGTGAGGTCGACGCCGGCGCTGCCGTCCGGATAGCGGACCCTGAGGCGCCAGGGCAGGTCGTTGTGCCCGTCGAACACGTCCATGGTCAAGACCCTAACGATCTCCGAAATGCACGTTGCCCCCGTCACGCGAACCGTCCTCATATGGCCGGCGGCACGTGTGCGGGGCGGTCTCGTGTCGAACCTGCCCCGCATGCGCGTCCTAGAGCGACTTCGTGTAGATCCAGAAGATGCGCTCGATGCGGGCCGAGACCGCCTTCGCGTAGAAACCGATCGGGCCGGCCCAGCCGATCTGCGCGGTCGCGTGGCCGCCCGCGCGCTGGTCGGCCAGGCATCGGCGTAGCAGGACGCGGCCGACGCCGAGGCCCTCGGCGGCCGGGGCGGTGCCCATCGGGCCGAACCAGCTGGGGCGGTTCGCGCCGTACGACGCGAAGCCCAGGATCTCGCCGTCGCGCACGGCGACGTAGCAGCCGGCGTCCGCGCGGTCGCGCGCCTGGTCCACCTCGTACGCCCAGACGTCGCCCCAGATCGCGCGCACCCATCCCGCCGTGTCGTCGCCGGCGGGCAGGACCTTGACGCCGGCGGCGGCGAGGCGCGCCTCGTCGACGGCCTCACCGTCGCTGGGCAGCGTCAGGTCGGCGGTCATGTTGCAGGCGGTGTCGCTCTGGCTGTACCCCGAGCGCTGGGCCAGGCAGATCGCCGGCGTGTATCGCACGTCGATCCCCGGCCAGGCATAGCAGGGCGGGTTTCCGCCGAGCCGGACGCGCTCGGCGCCGAGGGCGGCGAGGCGCTCCTCGGCGGCGCGCAGCAGGGCGGTGCCGAGCCCGCGGCGGCGCGCCTCGGGCCGCACGGCCAGCATCTCGACGTGCCCGAGCGTCGGGTCGCCGGCGTTGATCGAGGCGAGGGCCAGCCCGGACCCGTCGTCGACGGCCAGCCACGCCACGGCCCGCCCGGGCGGCGGCGCCCCCAGCCGGTCGGCGAGCACCTCCGCTTCGGCCGCATCCTCCGGCAGATCGAGCGCGCTGCGCAGCAGCTCCCCCGCGCTCGAGAGGTCCTCGAGATCCACGATCATTTGGTTAAGATACCTAACTGTTTCAGCGGCCCCGCGCGTCCGCTGAACGGATGTGAGCAATCACGCGGCGGCCCGGGCCGACCCCCCCGGCAGGCCCGGAGTCATTGTCCCTGATGGCGGCCCCGCCGCGCGGTCCCGTCGAAAGGGGCATTCCGTGCGGGATGTGCGAATGCTGAAATAAGCGATAAATACGATATGCCGTGGCGACGGAGTCGCCCGACATATTGAGCTCCAGGACCATCGAGCACGGGCGCAAGGCCGTCGAGCGCGATCCAAGAGACCGTCGAGCACGACTGCCCAGCCGCCGAAGCGCGATCCAGAGGCTGGTCGAGCGGGACTGCCCAGGCGCCGGAGCGCGATGCAGGATGCCGTCGAGCGAGTTCCAGCAGAGCTGTCGGGAGCAAAGAGTGCCGAAAAGCGCAAAGGCGGGCCGGCCCGAAGGCCGGCCCGCCCGTGGCGTCAGCGGACTCAGAAGTCCATGTCGCCGCCGCCCGGCGCGCCGGCCGGGGCCTTCTCCTTCTCGGGCTTGTCCGCCACCACGGCCTCCGTGGTGAGGAACAGGGCCGCGATGGAAGCGGCGTTCTGCAGCGCCGAACGCGTCACCTTGGCCGGGTCGATGATGCCCTCGGCCAGGAGGTTGACGTACTCGCCCGTCGCGGCGTTGAGACCGTAGCCGGCCTCCAGGTTGCGGACGCGCTCGACCACGACGCCGCCCTCGAGGCCGGCGTTCACGGCGATCTGCCGCAGCGGGGCGTCGAGCGCGACCTTGACGATGTTCGCGCCGGTCGCCTCGTCGCCG